>JBBQSN010000127.1:0-10446 GCA_038213835.1 Actinomycetales bacterium | reverse complement strand
ATCGAGACCGCCCAGGACGCCGAGGACACCGTCCGCGACAGCCAGCCGATGGTCGCCGACCGGGTCACCCCGGACGAGGTCGCCGACGTCGTGGCCGCCTGGACCGGCATCCCCGCCGGCCGGCTGCTGGAGGCCGAGCAGGCCAAGCTGCTGCGGATGGAGGACGTCCTCGGCGAGCGGCTGATCGGCCAGCGCGAAGGCGTCAGGGCCGTCAGCGACGCCGTCCGCCGCGCCCGCGCCGGCATCAGCGACCCGGACCGCCCCGTCGGCTCGTTCCTGTTCCTCGGGCCCACCGGGGTCGGCAAGACCGAGCTCGCCAAGGCGCTGGCCGACTTCCTGTTCGACGACGAGCGGGCGATCGTGCGGGTCGACATGAGCGAGTACAGCGAGAAGCACTCGGTGGCGCGCCTGGTCGGGGCGCCGCCCGGGTACGTGGGCTACGACCAGGGCGGCCAGCTCACCGAGGCCGTGCGCCGCCGCCCGTACAGCGTCGTGCTGCTGGACGAGGTCGAGAAGGCGCACCCCGACGTCTTCGACATCCTGCTGCAGGTGCTCGACGACGGCAGGCTCACCGACGGCCAGGGCCGCACGGTCGACTTCCGCAACGTGATCCTGGTGCTCACCTCCAACCTCGGCTCCACCCACCTGGTCGATCCCACGCAGTCGCGCGAGTCCCAGCACCAGAACGTGATGGCCGCCGTCCGGGCCGCGTTCAAGCCGGAGTTCCTGAACCGGCTCGACGACGTCGTGGTGTTCGACCCGCTCAGCCGCGAGCAGCTCGCCGAGATCGTCCGGATCCAGGTCGCCCGGCTGTCCGCGCGGCTGGCCCAGCGCCGGCTGACGCTGCGCGTGTCCGAAGACGCACGCACCTGGCTCGCGTCCGAGGGCTACGACCCCGCGTACGGCGCCCGTCCGCTGCGCCGGCTCGTACAGACCGAGATCGGCGACCGGCTCGCCCGTGCCCTGCTGTCGAACGAGGTGCGCGACGGCGACACCGTCCAGGTCGAGCGGGGGGAGCACGGGCTGGCGCTGGCGTCCGGTGGGGCCGGCGTCGGCGAGGTCGACCGGACGGCCGCCGACGAGATCACGTGACCTGCGCCCACCGGGCCGCGAGCCCTGGTGCGCCGACGTCGATCGAGGCCACGTCCGCCGACGACGGCACCGTGCCTATCCGGACCTCGGGGCGCCTCGGTCCCCGACGGCCCGGTCGACCACGGCGGTGAGGGCTGCCACGACGATCTCGGGGCGTTCCATCGGGAGCATGTGGCCGGCGCCCGGCACCACCTCGAGCCGGGCTCCCGGCGCCGCGCTCACGATCAGCTCGCTGAGGGCGGCGGGGGTGAGGCGGTCCTGGTCGCCGACCAGGACGACCAGCCGCCGGGTGGCCATCAGCTCCACCGCCGCCTGCTCGTCGTGCGCCATCAGGGCCCCGTACCACCCGCCGACGGCGCGGGCCCGGATCCAGCCGTCGCGCCGGCCCGACGCCGCGACCAGCGCGGGGTCGGCCGTGGTCCCCCAGGCCCGGCTCCGGCGCGCGGCGGCCGGAAGCCGCGGGACCCGCACGGCGTGCGGCAGCCGTCCGAGCGCGCGCATCGCGACCGGCAGCGCGCGGGACCGCCCGGGGTGCAGGGCCACGGCTCCGCTGACCAGGACGAAGGTGTCCACCCGGGCGACGTCCTCAGGGTGCTCACCGGCCCAGGCCATCACTGCCATGGCCCCCATCGAGTGCCCGCCGAGGACGATCCCGCCGCCGGGGCGGGTGGCCGCCAGGACGGTGGCGATGTCGTCGCCGAGCCGTCCGAGGCTGGGGCCGATGCCGGCCCGGCCGCTGGTGGAGCGGCCGTGGTCGCGCTGGTCCCAGCGCACCACCGCAATCTGCGGGTGGTCGCTGAGCAGCCGGTCGACGACCTCGTCGAAGGAGTGGTGGGTCAGCGTCCAGCCGTGGGCGAGCACGACGGTGACGGGTGCGGTGCGCGGGTCGGCGCCATCCAGCACGAGGTTCAGTGCCGCGCCGTCGTCGGTGCGGACGGTCCTGCGCGTCCCCATCGGCCGTTCCCTCCCGCTCAGTCCAGCTGGACCAGGACGGGGGCGTGGTCGGAGGCGCCCTTGCCCTTGCGCTCCTGCCGGTCGATCGCGGCGTCGGTGACGCGCGCGGCGAGGGCGGGGGAGGCCAGGGCGAAGTCGATCCGCATCCCCTCGCGGCGGGGGAAGCGCAGCCGCTGGTAGTCCCAGTAGGTGTAGACGCCCGGCCCCGGGTGGAACGTTCTCACGACGTCGGCGAAGCCTGCGTCGACCACCGCGGCGAACCCGGCACGCTCCTGCGCGGAGGTGTGCGACCTGTCGGCGTAGAACTCCGGCGACCAGACGTCGTCGTCGGTGGGCGCCACGTTCCAGTCACCCATCAGGACCACCTGGGCCTGCGGGTCCTCGGTCAGCCAGCCGCGGCCGGCCTCGGCCAGGGCGTGCAGCCAGCCGATCTTGTACTCCATGTGCGGGTCACCGATCTGGCGCCCGTTCGGCACGTAGACCGACCAGACCCGCACGCCGCCGCAGGTGGCGCCGATCGCGCGGGCCTCGGCGGCGGGCTCGGGCTCGCCCCACGACGGCATGCCGGGGAACCCGACCCGGACGTCGTCCAGCCCGACCCGGCTCAGCACCGCTACGCCGTTCCACTGGTTCAGTCCGTGGTGCGCGACCTCGTAGCCGAGGTCGGTGAACCGCTCGGTCGGGAACTGCTCGTCGCGGCACTTGGTCTCCTGCAGCGCCACGACGTCGGGCGCCGAGCGCTCCAACCACGCCGCGACGCGGTCGACGCGCGAACGGATCGAGTTGACGTTGAAGGTGGCCAGCCGCACTCCCCGAACGTACCTCCTGCACCATCGAGCTCATGACGACACCATCGAGCTCATGACGACGGCACTGGTCACGGGCGCCACCGCGGGCATCGGCTGGTCCTTCTGCCGCCGGCTCGCCGAGCAGGGGCACGACCTTGTCCTGGTGGCCCGGGACGAGACCCGGCTGGCCGAGCGCGCCGCCGAGCTGCGGACGGTCCACGGCGTCGAGGTCGAGGTCCTGGTGGCCGACCTGGCCGACCGCGAGCAGGTGCAGCGCGTCGCCGATCGGCTCTGCTCGCAGGACGCCCCGGTCGACCTGCTCGTCAACAACGCCGGCTTCGGCATCCGCACGCCGTTCACCCGCAGCGACGTGCGCGACGAGGTGCGGATGCTCGACGTGCTGGTCGGTGCGGTGCTGATGCTCTCGCACGCGGCGGCGAACACGATGCGTGAGCGCGGCCACGGCGCGATCGTCAACGTCTCGTCGGTGGCCGGCTTCGCCGCGATGGGCTCGTACTCCGCAGCCAAGTCCTGGGTCACGGTGTTCAGCGAGGCGCTGGCCCAGGAGCTGGCCGTCTCGGGCGTGCGGGTCCAGGCGCTGTGCCCCGGCTTCACCCGCACCGAGTTCCACCAGCGCGGCGGCATGGAGATGACCGGCGTGCCCGGCCTGGCCTGGCTGGACGCCGACGACCTCGTGGCCACCTCGTTGCGCGACCTGCGCCGCGGCGTCGTGGTCAGCGTCCCGTCGGCCCGCTACAAGGTGGCGGCCGCCGTGCTGCGGTACGCCCCGAAGGCGCTGGTGCGCCGCGGGTCCAGCGGCGTCGGGGCCCGCCGCCGGGGCTGAGGCCGATCGCCGAGTCGCCTCCCGCGGGGCACCCCTCAGGGCGATATCACGGTGGGGGATGGCGAGGACGACGCGGTCGCCTTGATATCCACCACCGTGATATCGCCTGGGACGCCAGTAGGGTGGGGATCCGTGACCCCCCCGTCCGCGACCGACGTCGCTGCCGACCGTGCCCGCCTGCTTCAGCTGATCCGTGAGCTCGCCGTCGTGCGCGGCACGGTCACCCTCTCCAGCGGCGCCACCGCCGAGTACTACGTCGACCTGCGCCGGATCACGCTGCACCACGAGGCCGCCCCGCTGGTCGGGCGCGTGCTGCTGGACCTGCTCGACCGCTCGGGTCTGGGGTTCGAGGCCGTCGGCGGGCTCACCCTCGGCGCTGACCCGGTCGCCACCGCCGTGCTGCACGCCGCCGCCGCCCAGGGCCGGGGGATCGACGCGTTCGTCGTCCGCACGGAGGGCAAGGCGCACGGCCTGCAGCGCCGGATCGAGGGTCCGGACGTCCCCGGCCGCCCCGTGGTCGCCGTCGAGGACACCTCGACCACCGGCGGTTCGGTGCTCACGGCGGTGGAGGCGCTGCGCGAGGTCGGGGCCGACGTCCGCGGCGTCGCCGTCGTCGTGGACCGCGGTACCGGTGCTCGGGAGGCCGTGGAGGCGGCCGGGCTGACCTACCACTACGTGTTCGGGCTGGCCGAGCTCGGCCTCGGCTGAGCGTCCCCCTCCGTCTCCTCGTCCTCCCTGCGGCGGGCCCGAGCGCGGCGGTCCGTGAGCCAGGCGAGGGTGGCCGCGACGAGCGAGCCGACGATCGCGATCGCGGCGACCGTGTACCCCAGGGCCTTGACCCAGGGGATCGAGTAGGCCAGATGGCCGAGGTAGACCAGGCCGGCGCCCCAGCAGAGCGCGCCGGCCACGTTCGCGGCCAGGAACCGGCGGTACGGCATCTGCGAGACGCCAGCCAGGATCGGCGTGAAGGTGCGGACCCACGGGATGAAGCGGGCGATCACGACCGCCCACTGGCCCCAGCGCTCGTAAAACGCCTCGGCCTCGCGCAGCCGGGCCGCCATCCGTTCGCCGCGGCGGCCGGCCCAGCCGTCGAGCCAGGGCCGGCCGAGGCGCCTGCCCGTCCAGTACCCGACGGTGTCGCCCGCGATCGCCGCCACCGTGACGCCGACGACCAGCACGGGCAGTGACAGCGACGTGCCCGGTGCTGCCGAGAGCAGGCCGGCGGTGAACAGGATGCTGTCGCCGGGCAGGAAGAAGCCGACCAGGATGCCGGTCTCGACGAAGACGAACGTGAACAGCACGACGTAGACCGTCGTGGCGCCCATCGCGTCGAGCTGGGGGTCGAGCAGCGAGCTCAGCCAGTCACTCACGGTGTACTGGGCTCACTGCCCGACCCCCCCTCGGTCGTGCGGGAGGCGCGGTCAGCGCCCGCCGCGGCGGGCCGCGGCGTGGGCGGCGAGGAACTCGCTCGAGGGCCTGAGCCACAGCAGCACGATGGCGCCGACCGCCACCAGCGCGGTCAGCACGTTGATCACCATCGTCAGCGCCGGGTTGGGCTGGGTCAGGCCGTACAGGAAGCTCAGCAGGTAGATGCCGCCGAGGACGCTCCCCACGATCCGGGCCCAGTTGTGGCCCTTCCTGACGAAGATCGCGTTCATGACCCACAGGCCGGCGCCGATGAGGCCGAACACGACCCCGACCACCAGGCCGATCTGGATCGTGGTCTGGATCATGCTCTCCGAGAGCTCGGCCCCCGAACCGGCGAGCGACTCCTGGACCGCGGCGCGCATCTGGTCCTGCAGCGTGAAGGCCAGGAGCGCGCCGATGACGCCGAGGGCAGCGCCCGCGTACATGAGGTAGACGGCGTTCTTGATCGTCGAGGGGGCGGAGGTGGGTGCCGAGGGCGCCGAACCGTAGCCCGGGGCCGCCCCGTAGCCGGGTGCGGAGCCGTACCCGGGGGCGGCTCCGTACCCCTGCTGCGCCGGCTGGCCCTGGCCGTAGGCCGGCGCCGCGCCGTACCCGGGCTGCTGACCTCCCCCGGGCTGACCGGAGGGTGTCCCGCCCCGGGACGTGGTGGCGTACGGGTCGTTGCTGGTCATGCCTTCTCTCCCCTGGTGGTGGTGGTGCTGCTGTCACGGTCGGTGGCGTCCGCGAGGCGGTCCGTGACCGCGGCGCGTTCGCTCTCCTCGTCGTAGCGCTCGTCGCGGCCCTGGTACCGGGCCCGCAGCACCTCGACCACGACGGGGACGAGGGAGAGCAGGACGATGCCGATCAGGATCGGCTCGATGTTGTCCCGGACGAAGGCGATCTTGCCGAGGAAGTACCCGAGCAGGGTCACGCACACGCCCCACAGGAACGCGCCGATCATGTTGTACGTGAGGAAGTGCCGGTACGGCATCCTGCCGATCCCGGCGGCGACCGGGATGTAGGTGCGCACGATGGGCACGAACCGGGCCAGCACGATCGCGCGGCCGCCGTACTTGTCGAAGAAGGCGTAGGTCTGGTCGACGTAGGACTGCTTGAAGATCCGCGAGTCCTCGCGCCGGAAGATCTTCGGCCCCGCGAACCGGCCGATCGCGTAGCCGGTCTGGTCGCCGAGCAGCGCCGCCGCGAACAGCACCAGGCAGACCAGCCAGAGCGGGCTCGAGATCACCCCGCTCCCGGTGAGGAGGCCGACCGTGAACAGCAGCGAGTCGCCGGGCAGGAACGGGAACAGCAGGCCGGTCTCGATGAACACGACCAGCGCCACGCCGGGCAGCGCCCAGGGCCCGAACATCTCGATCAGGTTCTCGGGCTGGAGCCAGCTCGGCCCGATCAGGGGCAGCAGCTGGGGGGCGGCGAGGGCGAGGTCCACCGGGCCAGAGTACGGGGCCCGCCTACGATCCCCGTGTGGACGCCTCGCAGCCGGACCCGGGTCCAGGGCGCGAGGTGGGGGTCGGGCCCTGGCCGGGGCCGTGGCCGGAGCCGCACCTGGTGGGGACCCGGTACGACCCGGACCTGCTGCGTGAGGGCGACCGGCGCAACGTTGTCGACCGCTACCGCTACTGGACGGTCCAGGCCGTCGTCGCGGACCTCGACACCGAGCGGGCCGGCGTGCACGTGGCGATCGAGAACTGGTCGCACGACCTCAACATCGGGTCGGTGGTGCGCACCGCCAACGCCGTCAACGCCGCCGGCGTGCACGTGGTGGGCAAGCGCCGGTGGAACCGCCGGGGCGCGATGGTCACCGACCGGTACCTGCACGTCCACCACCACCCCGACGCCGCCGTGCTCGCGGCCTGGGCGCGCGGGGAGGGGCTGCCCGTCGTCGGGCTGGACAACGTCCCGGGGGCGATACCGCTGGAGACCACCGAGCTGCCGGAGCGGGTGGTGGTGCTGTTCGGCCAGGAGGGTTCCGGGCTCACCGACGAGGCCGTGGCGGTGTGCGACCAGGTGCTGCACATCGCCCAGTACGGCTCGACCCGATCGCTCAACGCCGGTGCGGCAGCCGCGATCGTCCTGCACGCGTGGGTGCGGCGCTGGCGCTTCGGCCAGCGACCCGGCTGACCGCGCGGCACGATGGGCGCATGACGGACGGCGAGACGGGCGCGGCGGGGGACCAGCTGTGACCCGCTTGCTCGTGGTCGGTGCCGACGCCGCGGGGATGTCGGCCGCGCACCAGGCGATCCGGACCGCGCGCGCGGGTGGTCGGGATCTGGAGGTCGTCGCCCTCGAGGAGGGCGGGCACACCTCGTACAGCGCGTGCGGCATCCCCTACTGGGTCGCCGGGGACGTCGCCTCGGCCGACGACCTGGTGGCGCGGACCGCCGACGAGCACCGCGCGGCCGGGGTCGACCTGCGGATGCGGCACCGGGTCGAGCACCTCGACCTGGCAGCGGGCACCGCCACGGTGCGCGACCTGGACGGCGACCGGGACGTCGAGGTCGGGTTCGAGGAGGTGCTGCTCGCCACCGGCGCCGAGCCGATCCGTCCGGACTGGGCGGCCGTGGGCTCGGCGCCCGACGGCGTGCTGATGATGAAGACGCTCGACGACGGCGCGGCCCTGCGCGATCACCTGCGGCGGCGGGAGCCGTCGACCGCCCTGGTCGTCGGGGGCGGGTACGTCGGCGTGGAGGCGGCCGAGTCGCTGGCCCGGCTCGGCCTGCGCACCCGGCTGGTGACCCGCGGCGACCAGCTGATGAGCGCCGGCCTGGTCCCGGCCCTCGCGGCGCTCGCGCAGGAGGGGCTGGAGGCGGCCGGGGTCGAGGTGGTCCTCGGCCACGAGGTCGCCGCCGTCGGGACGGGCGCGCGCGGCGTCGAGACCGCGCAGGTCGGCGGCCAGGACGTCTCCGCGCAGGTCGTGGTCGTCGGCATCGGGGTGAGCCCGCGCACCGGGCTGGCGGCGCGGGCGGGCGTCCAGCTCGGCGGCGACGACGTCCGCAGGGCCCTGGTCCCCGACGACCGCCAGCAGGTCGCGGACGGCGTCTGGGCCGCCGGGGACTGCGCGGCCGTCCGCGACGTCGTCACCGGCATCCGGGTGTTCGTCCCGCTCGGGACGCACGCGAACCGGGCCGGACGGGTGGCCGGCACCAACCTCGGTGGCGGGCAGGCGCGGTTCCCCGGCGTGGTCGGCACGGCGATCACCCGGGCCGGCGAGGTCGAGGTCTCCCGGACGGGGTTGATGCCGCACGAGGCCGAGGCGGCGGGACTGCGCACCCGGGAGGTCCTGCTGGAGTCGACCACGGCGTCGGGCTACATGCCGGAGTCCGGTCCGATGACGGTCTGGGCGCTGGGCGAGGTCGGCACCGGACGGTTGCTCGGCGTGCAGGTCGTCGGCGGACGCGGAGCGGGCAAGCGGATCGACGTGGCGGCCACCGCGATCACCGTGGGCCTGACCGCGGCCCAGGTCGCGATGCTCGACCTCGCCTACGCGCCGCCGTTCTCCCCGGTGTGGGACCCGGTCCAGATCGCCTGCCGCAAGCTGGCCGACCTGCTCTGAGCCGCTTCGACCCGCTGGACCTCCCCGCCGCCGGCTGACAACCTCCCGAGCCGCCCGGCACGTCTGCACGGCGACACCCGGCCGATGCCCGACCGGGCCGCGAGGGGGAGGTGGGATGGACCGAGGGGGCCTGGCCCTGGCCCGCCTGCGCGACGACCTGCCCCTGTCGCTCGCGTGCACCCTGCTGCTGACCCTGGTCGCCGCGGGGGTCGCTGGCCTGCTCGCGATCGACGCGGCGTCCAGGGACGCCGCGGTGCGCAGCCGGGTCGAGCAGCTGCCGCCGCAGAGCGCCTCGCTGACCGTGGGCACCGCCGAGACCGAGGGGGTCACGGACGGGGGGCCGGCCGCCGGTGAGCACGCGAGGACGTCGCGCGGGCGTTCGGCGACCTGGCCGTCACGGTCCGGGCCTCGGCCCGCTCGTCCCAGCTCGCCCTCCTGGCACCCCGGGCGCAGGGGGCCACCACGGTCGTGCTGCTCGTGGCCGAGGACCTCGCCGGCCTGTCCGACCTCGTCGACGGCGCCTGGGCGGCCGGGTCGGACGAGGTGGCGGTCCAGGCCGACGCCGCGGCCTCGCTCGGGGTGGGCGTCGGCGACCCGCTCCGGATCGAGGGCCCGGACGGCGCGCCCGTCGAGGTCACCGTCGCCGGCACCTGGCGGGTCCGCCCCGGTGCCGAGGCCGACGTGGGCGGGGACCCGCTCCTGCTCACCGGCCGTCAGAGCACCTCTGCGGTCGGTCCCGCCGTCCCGGCCGACCCCGCGCTGCTCGGCGCCGCCACCAGGGTCTGGTGGGTCGTCCCCGACGTCGACGAGCTCGATCTCGCCGCCGCCCGCAGGCTCCCCGCAGCGACCCGGAGCATGGTCGACGTCGTCACGGCGGACCCCCGGCTCGGCGCGGTCCGCACCTCGACGGGGCTCACCGACGACGTCACGGAGGTGGTCCGGGCAGCCGGTTCCTCCGGCGCGGCAGGGCGCGTGGTCCTGCTGCTGGTCGCCGTCATCTCCCTCACCGCGCTGCTCGTGGTCGCCTCGCTGCTGGTGCAGCGCCGGGCCGGTCACACCGCGCTGCTGCGGGCCCGCGGCGCGTCCTGGTCGCAGGTGGTGGTCTCGACCGTGGCCGAGACGGCGGTGCTGGTCGTGCCAGCCCTGGTGCTGGCCGGCGCGCTGGCTGTCGCCGTCCCCGAGCGGCGCGCGACCGCGGGGGCGCTGGCCGGTTGCGCGCTGGCGGCGTCGGTCGTCCTGGCACTCCCCACGGTGCTCGGGGCCAGGCGCTGGGAATCGGTGCGGGAGAGAGCGTCCGGCCGACGATCCACCGCCGCCAGGGTGGGCGGGGAGCTGGTCGTCGTCGTGGGAGCCGGCCTGAGCCTGTGGCAGCTGCGGCGTCAGGGCGGTGCCACGACGGTGCAGGACGGTGGGCAGGACGGCGGCCTGCTCGACCGCGCCGACCTGGTCGTCGTGGCAGCACCCGTGCTCGGTCTGCTCGCCGGGGCGCTGCTGGCGGCGCGCCTCGTGCGCCCGGTGGCCGCCCTCGCCGCACGAGCGCTGCGCCGCCGCCGCGGCCTGCCCGCGCTGATGGCCGCCTGGCAGACCTCCCGCGCGCCCGGTCCGTACGCGGTCGCCGTCCTGCTCGTCGTCGTCCTGGTCGGGACGGGGGTGCTCGTGGTCGGCACCGCCTCGACCCGCGAGGCCGAGCTCGCCCGCGTGGCCCAGCAGCAGGTGGGGGCCGACGTCCGCGTGGTCGCCGACCGGGCCCTGGGGGCCGACCCGGACGAGGCGGTCGCCGAGCAGACCGC
>JBBQSN010000126.1:0-10496 GCA_038213835.1 Actinomycetales bacterium | reverse complement strand
GCCCGTGTCCACCGTCTCGTCGCCGAGCGTGGTGGCATCCGACCCACGCCGGGCACGACGACGGTCCTCGGCCCGCGCGAAGGCGTGGGCGATCGGGACGTCCGTCGAGGAGTGGGCGACGATCGAGGCGAAGATGACCAGGGCCACCAGGTGGAACATCTGGTCCGCCCTCGGCACGTCCGCCTCCAGGATGAGCAGCCCGTACACGACCGAGGCGAAACCCTTCGGCCCGAACCAGGCCGCCACGGCCTGCTGCGGCAGCGGCAGGTGGCTGCCCAGGAGCGCGACGCCGATCGCCAGGGGACGGGCGACCAGCAGCGCCAGGACCGCGAACACGTAGCCGGAGAAAGGGATCTCGCCGAGGAAGGCGGGCGAGATCAGGGCACCGAACACCAGGATGGCGGCCAGCTTCAGGAGCTCGGTCACCAGCTCGCCGAACTCGGCGAACGACTCCTCCACGTCCGGGGCGAGCGTCGCGATGGTGATCCCGGCGGTGAAGGCGGCCAGGAACAGGTTGGCGTGGGTCGCGCTGGCGATGGCGAGAACCATCAGCCCGATCGACAGCCCTCCCAGCGAGGCGTACAGAGGGGTCGACGAGGTGAACCGGCTGCGCAGCAGGAGCACGGCGGCGGCCGGCACCACCACCCCCAGGGCGATCCCCAGGCCGAGCTCGGTGACCAGCTCCAGGGCGACGATGTCGTCTCGCCCCAGCACCGACAGCAGGACGAGCACCACCGGAAGGGCGAGGCCGTCGTTGAGGCCGCTCTCGACGTTGAGCAGTGACCGCAGCCTGGCCGGCACCTCAGCGCGCCCGACGATGGCAGAGGCGAACACGGGGTCGGTCGGTGCGAGGATGGCGCCGACGAGCATCGCCTCGGTCCAGGAGAGTCCCGCCACGTAGTGGGCCAGCACGGCGGTGACGGCGAAGGTGAGCGGCATGCCGAGCACGAGTGCGCGTCCTGGCAGCCGCCAGGCCCGGCGCAGGTCCGAGAGACCGACCCGCATGCCGTCGGTGTACAGCACGCTGAACAGGGCGAGCTCGGCCAGACCGACCACGATGGCGTCGTCCGGCTCCAGGTGGAGGACCCCCGTCACCCCCTCGCCGAGCACGAAGCCGGCGAGCAGGAACAGCACCGCCGTGGACAGCACGGTGCGGTGGGCGATACCGGAGATGAGCACGCCGACGAAGAGCACGACCGCGAAGGCCAGCAGCACCACCATTGGCCGGACCCTACAGGCGCATCCGACCCCGTCACCGGTGACGATGCGGCGAGTGACCGGCCCTGAGCGTCCTGGATGCCGTCCCGCCCGGGAACGCGGGCACGACGAAGGGCGAGGGCCTCAGCCCCGCGTGAGGACCACCAGCTGCTGGGTGGCGCGGGTCATGGCGACGTACCTGTCGACGGCCCCCTCGATGCCGGTGCCGAACGCCTCGGGATCGACCAGGACGACGAGGTCGAACTCGAGGCCCTTGGCGAGCTCGGGGGTGAGCGAGCTGACTCGTGACGTCGCCCGGAAGGTCGGGTCGCCGATCACGCAGGCGATACCGGCGGCGTGCCCGGTGAGCCAGGTGCTGAGAAGCGGGTCGAGGTCCCGCACCGAACCGTGCACCACGGGCAGGTCGCTGCTGCGGATCGAGGTCGGGACGTTGGCGTCGGGGAGGGCGGCGCGGATGACCGGCTCGGCCTCGGCCATGACCTGCGTCGGCGTCCGGTAGCTGATGGTCAGCGACGCCAGCTCGACCCGGTCGAGGCCGATCCGCTCCAACCGTTGGTGCCACGACTCGGTGAACCCGTGCCGGGCCTGGGCGCGGTCGCCGACGATCGTGAGGCTCCGGGACGGGCAGCGCAGCAGCAGCATCTGCCACTCGGCGTCGGTCAGCTCCTGGGCCTCGTCGACCACGACGTGCGCGAACGGCCCGGCGAGCAGGTCCGGGTCAGCCAGGGGCGCAGGGCTGTCGTCGACCAGGACGCTCTGTGCGTCCGAGACCCTCAGCATCGACATCACGTGCATCTCGGAGTCGTCGGTGGCGACGAGGTGCTCGACCACCCGGTCCATCTCCGCCCGCTCGGCCGCCAGGGCGGCCTCACGCCGGCGCGTGCGTCGAGACGACTCCGGGTCGCCGAGCCGCACGCGCGCCGCGTCCAGCAGGGGGAGGTCGGCGACCGTCCAGGCCTGTGGTGCGTCGCGCTGCAGCCTCCGGACGTCATGGGGCTCGAGCCGGGGGGCACACATCCGCAGGTACGCGGGCACCGACCACAGGTCCCCGACCACGTCGGCCGGTTCGAGCAACGGCCACGCCCGGTCCAGCGTCGCGCGCAGCTCGTCGTCCTGCTGCAACCACCGTCGCAGCTGGCCGGGCTCGGCGTCCTCGTCGGCCTTGTCGAGCAGGATCGCGACCAGCTCGTCCCGGATCTGGTCGCGCGCCTCGTTGTGCGGGGTGCCGGGGTCGGGGGCGTCGAACGCCTCCGCCCAGTCCGTGACACCGAGATGGAGGTCACCCCACGGCGTGGTGACGTCCGTCCCCCGGGTGGGCGGCTCCTCGTAGAACGTCACGGCGCGCTCGATCGCCGACACCATCTCGGCGGACGACTTCAGCCGGGCCACGTCCGGGTCGCTCTCCGGTCCTGCCAGGGCGCCCTCGGGGACCAGGTCGCGCAGCGTGCAGCTCTGGACGCCCTCCTCGCCGAGGCTCGGGAGCACGTCGGAGACGTACGCGAGGTAGGGCCGGTGCGGTCCGACGACGAGCACCCCGCCCCGGCGGTCACCGAGGCGCGGGTCGGAGTGGAGCAGGTACGCAGCCCGGTGCAGGGCGACGACGGTCTTGCCGGTGCCCGGGCCGCCGTCGACGACGAGGGCACCGCCGGATCCTGCGCGGATGATGGCGTCCTGGTCGGCCGCGATGGTGCTGAGGACGTCCCGCATCCGGGGTGAGCGGTCGCTGCCCAGGCTGGCGATGAAGGCGGAGTGGTCGTCGAGGGCGGCGTGGCCAGCGACGCCGTCCGCGGTGAAGAGCTCGTCCCAGTAGTCGGTGATCCGGCCACGGGTCCAGCGGTACCGGCGGCGGCTCGTCAGGCCCATCGGGTCGGCGTGGGTGGCGCCGAAGAACGGCTCGGCCGCGGGGGAGCGCCAGTCGACCAGCAGCCGCCCCCCGGCGCTGTCGGTGAGCCCGAGCCGCCCGACGTACACCGGCTCGGCCTGGTCGGCCAGGACCATGTGCCCGAGGCAGACGTCGGCGCCGAAGCGGCGCAGGGTGTGCAGCCGCGCGGTCAGTCGGTGGATCTCCTGGTCCCGGTCGAGCGCCCGCTGGTACGCGCCACCCGGGTTCCTGCGCTCGGCGTCGAGACGGCCGGTGAGGTCGGCGATCGACTGCTCGAGCCGCTGCGTCACGGCTGTGAAGTGCACCTCGTCGCGAGCGATCAGCGCCGGATCGGCTTTGGGGGAGAGGCGTTCTGGCAGATCGAACACGGTGGTGGACATGGGCTTCACGTCATCGGCTCCGTTCGTCGGCCGATGATTCTGCGGCCGCACCGGGGCCTTGCCGCAAGCCCCCGGGTGCGCTATACGTTGGGAGTGGAGAAGGGGCCGGCCCCCTTCTCCTTCTTGCTGCCCTGCGTCATCGCGGGGTGACGACGACCTTGCCGAGGGCGCGTCCCTCACCCACGTGGGCGAGGGCCTCGGCGACCACGTCGAGCCCGAGGACGCGGTCGATATGGATGCGCACCTGGCCCGCGGCGCACAGCTCGCCCAGCGGTTCGAAGTGACGCGGCCCTTCCTTGAGGACCAGCACCCCGAGCCGGCGGCCGGTGACCAACCCTGCGGCAGCGCCGACCGTGAGCACGCGCAGCAGCGCCCGTGAGGACCCGCCCACGCACCGGTACCGGCCCCGTGGGGCGAGCGCCCGACGGTAGGCGAACACGGAGCGGTGGGCGGTGAGGTCCAGGACGAGGTCGTACCGCCGGCCCCTGCGGGTGAAGTCGTCGCGGCGGTAGTCGATCACCTCGTCAGCACCGAGTGACCGCATGAACTCGAGCTTGCCGGCGTTGTCGACGCCCGTGACGTGCGCACCCGCGCGCTTGGCGAGCTGGATGGCGAACGAACCCGAGCCACCGCCTCCACCGTTGACCAGGACCCGCAGGCCCGTTGCCGCGCCCTCTGTGCCCTGCATCGCGATCGCACCGGCCTGCGGGATCGTCGACGCCTCGATGGACGTCAGCTCGGCAGGCTTGAGGGCCAGCGCCGACTCGGGCGCGACCGCCAGCTCGGCGAAGCCGCCCTTGAGCCGGAGGTTGTCGCCGTAGACCTCGTCGCCCGGCTGGAACCGGCTGACGCCGGAGCCGACGGCCTCGACGGTGCCGGCGATGTCCGAACCGAGCGTGCGGCGGCTCGGCACGCGAGGACCACCCACTCGCGCGTAGGAGGGCGAGCCGCGCAGGCACTCCCAGTCGCTCAGGTTGACCGACGTCGCCGCGACCTTCACCAGCACCTGCTGGGCGGAGGGGGACGGCGTCGGGACCTCTTCGACGCGCAGCACGTCGGGCCCCCCGTACCTGTCGTAGACGACTGCCCTCACGTCCGCTGCCTCGATGTCACGTCTGGATCCTGGCACGACACGGGCGGACAGACCTCGGGTCACCCGACCGACGCCGCACCGGGTCGACGGGGCCGGGGGTCTCCCGAGAGTGCCCGAACGGACGACTGCCAGGGCAGTCGACGAGCCCTAGCCTGCGGTCAACAAACCACCTCGGAGGACCCATGAAGAAGCTCGCCGCCGCTGCCGTCGCCGCCGCAGGGATCGTCCTGGCCGCCGCTGCTCCCGCCCAGGCCGTCACCGTCCGTCCCAGCCAGGCACCGCTGCTGAGCGCGAGTGGCGAGGACAGCACCTGCGTCCTCACCACCAAGGGCTCCACCTACGTGGTCAACGGCATCCGCCGGCTCAAGCACAAGGGCGAGGTCGTCTGCCAGACCGCCTGGCTTCGGCAGAAGGTCGAGGTGAGCGCCTTCGTGGTCCAGGACGGCCAGCGGGTGCCCCTCTACACCGGTGGTTCGGCGCGCGGCGTCGGGTCGTCCACCACGTGGGCCTTCTCCTCGGTCGGGCCGGTCTGCCAGGCCGATGCCTGGGGCCTGTCGTGGGACCCGCAGCCGGGCGTCACCTACCAGGTCGTCCTCGCGACCCGGGCGACCGTCAAGGACACCCCGAACAACAGCGGCGAGCCGTGGACCGCCCGCACCGAGAAGCTCGTCGAGGTCACCTGCTGACCCGCGAGCCGCATCGGACAACTGCCGTTCCCACCCAGCTGACGCCCCGCCGTGACGGCGGGGCATCAGTGCGTCCGGCGATCGCACCACGGACGTCCTGATGCGTCGCCGGCCCCTCTCGTCGGTGCGGGCCACCGATCCGGCCGGCTCACATCCCCTGGAGGCGGGGGTCGGGCGTGAAGTCCTCGTTGATCTTCCCGCACCGGACGCACTCCTGGCGGGAGCCGGTCGAGTCCCCTGGGGTCGACCGTCGTACCCACTTGTGGAACGCGACCAGGCAGATCAGGCGTGCCCACCTCATGGACGACCTCCCCGGACGAGTCCCTCGAGCCACTCCGTTTGTGCTCTCCCACAGAACCCGCCACACGTACCGGTAGGGCTCGCATCCACACCGCGAACGCGGCACGCAGCATTGTGATCGCCCGCATCCGCGGAATCTCTATGGCCATTTCGCCCGCGGCTGAGGAAATGGTTGCGGTACCGTCGCCGGGTGACCACGACGGAGTTCAAGGTCGGTGAGGCCGCCGAGCTGCTCGGCGTCAGCGACGACACCCTGCGGCGGTGGGCCGACGCCGGCCGGGTGCGGATCCTCAGGTCGGAGTCCGGACGGTCCGTCGTCCCGGGGGCCGACCTCGCCGCCCTCGCTCAGGAGCTGGCCGGCGAGCAGCACGTCTCCGGGGTCAGTGCGGCCTCTGCACGGAACCGGCTGAGGGGGATCGTGATCAAGGTGGTGCGCGACACCGTGATGGCGCAGGTGGAGATCCAGGCCGGTCCGTTCCGGATGGTCTCGCTGATGAGTCGCGAGGCCGCCGACGAGCTGGGGCTGGAGGTCGGCACGCTCGCGGTTGCGAGCGTGAAGGCGACGAACGTCGTCGTCGAGCTGCCCGAGCGATGAGGTCCCGCACGAGAGCCGATGCCGTCGCGGGCGTCGTCACGGCCCTGCTCCTGGCCGGCTGCGGTGGCGCACCGGACGCCGCGACCCCGTCACCGGAGGCCGATGCGGCCGGCGGGCCGACCGGTGACCTCACGGTCTTCGCTGCGGCGTCGCTCACCGAGTCCTTCACCTCCCTGGGCGAGTCGTTCGAGCAGGCCAACCCCGGCGTGACCGTGGCGTTCAACTTCGCCGGCAGCTCGGCCCTGGCCACCCAGATCAACGAGGGCGCTCCGGCCGACCTGTTCGCCGCCGCCAGCCCGAGCACGATGCAGACCGTCGTCGACGCAGGGAGCGCGGCGGGTGAGCGCGAGATCTTCGCCACCAACACGCTCCAGATCGCCGTGCCGCCCGGCAATCCGGCCGGCATCACCGGTCTCGCCGACTTCGCGAACGCCGACCTGACGATCGCGCTGTGCGCTGTCGAGGTGCCGTGCGGCTCGGCGGCCGAAGAGGCCTTCGCCGCTGCCGGCGTGAGGCCGGCACCGGACACCCTCGAGCAGGACGTCAAGGCGGCGCTGAGCAAGGTCGTGCTCGGCGAGGTCGACGCCGCGCTGGTGTACCGCACCGACGTCGTCGCCGCCGGCGACGGCGTCGAGGGGGTCGAGTTCCCCGAGTCTGCAGACGCCGTCAACGACTACCCCATCAGCGTGCTGACCGAGGCGCCGAACTCCGAGGCGGCACAGGCGTTCCTGAACTACGTCCGGTCCGACGAGGGCCAGCAGGTCTTGTCCGATGCCGGGTTCGGCAGCCCCTGAGGGCGGGCCCCGGAAGGTCCCTCCTGCGCCCGGGGGCCTCGGCGGCCTGCGGGATCGAAGGCGCCGGGAACGACGGCCGAGCGGCATGCCCGGGGTGCTCGTCCTGCCCGCCGTCCTGGCCCTGGCCTTCCTGCTCCTGCCCCTGCTGGCTCTGCTGGTCCGCACGCCGTGGCGGTCGCTCCCGAGCCAGCTGCTCAGCCCCGAGGTCGGCCAGGCGCTGCGGCTCTCGCTCGTCTGCGCGTCGCTGGCCACGCTGATCTGCCTGGTCCTCGGCGTCCCGCTGGCCTGGCTGCTGGCCCGCGCGACCTTCCCCGGACGGCGGCTGCTGCGGGCGCTGGTGACGGTCCCGCTGGTGCTGCCCCCGGTCGTCGGCGGCGTCTCGCTCCTGCTGCTCCTGGGTCGCAGAGGTCTGCTGGGCCAGCAGCTCGACCTGCTGTTCGGCGTCACCCTGCCGTTCACGACGGCTGCGGTCGTCATCGCCGAGGCGTTCGTCGCCCTGCCGTTCCTCGTGATCGCCGTGGAAGGGGCCCTGCGGGGCGCCGACCGGCGGTTCGAGGACGCCGCGGCCACGCTGGGGGCGTCCCGGTGGACGATCTTCCGCCGCGTGACCGTGCCGCTGATCGCCCCCGGCATCACCGCCGGGGCAGTGCTCTGCTTCGCCCGCGCCCTGGGCGAGTTCGGGGCGACGATCACCTTCGCCGGCAACTTCCCCGGGGTCACCCGCACGATGCCCCTGTCGGTCTACCTCGCGCTGGAGACCAACCCGGAGGCGGCCATCGTGCTCTCGCTGGTGCTGCTCGCCGTCTCGGTGCTCGTGCTCGCCAGCCTGCGCGACCGGTGGGTCTCGGGGACGTCGACATGACCGACCCGTGCGAGAAGCGGTCGGGCGGAGTGGACCACGGTGTCCGGGCCCACCTCGGGGTGGACCGCGGCGCGTTCAGCCTCGACGTCGACCTGGATGTGGCACCGGGCCGGGTCACGGCCCTGCTCGGCCCGAACGGCGCCGGGAAGTCGACCGCGCTCCGCGCGCTCGCCGGCCTGGTTCCCCTGACGACAGGACGCATCGACCTGCGAGGTCACGTCGTCGACGACCCGGCGGCGCGACGGTTCGTCGCGACCGAGGTACGTCGCGTCGGCATGGTCTTCCAGGACTACCTGCTGTTCCCGCACCTGGACCTGCTCGACAACGTCGCCTTCGGCCTGCGTGCCCGGGGGACGGCCAGGGCAGCGGCCCGGGCCACCGCGCACGACTGGCTGGAGCGGGTCGGTCTGGCGCACCTCTCGACGAGCCGCCCCAGCGCCATCTCCGGCGGCCAGGCCCAGCGGGTCGCGCTCGCCCGGGCGCTGGCGACCGAGCCCGACGTGCTGCTCCTGGACGAGCCGCTCGCCGCCCTCGACGCCGGCACCCGGCTGCTGATCCGCTCGGACCTGCGGCACCACCTCGCCGACTACGACGGCTGCACGGTGCTGGTGACTCACGACCCGCTCGACGCGATGGTGCTGGCCGACGACCTGGTGGTCGTCGAGGACGGGCGGGTGGTGCAGCGGGGCGCGCCCGCCGACGTCGCCCGTGCCCCGCGCACCGAGTACGTCGCCCGACTGGTCGGGCTCAACCTGTACCGGGGACGCTCCGACGGCGCGACCGTGCGGCTCGACGACGGCGGCGTGGTGTCGACCGCCGAGCGGCGCGACGGGCCGGTGTTCGTCGCCTTCGCGCCCTCGGCCGTCACGCTGCACCAGGTCAGGCCGGACGGCTCGGCGCGCAACGTCTGGCCCGGAAGGGTCGTCGGCATGGAGCACCACGGCGACACCGTCCGGGTGCGCCTCGGCTCGGAGCCACCCGTCCTCGCGGACGTCACGGCCGCCGCCGTCGCCGACCTCGGGCTGGGCGCGGACTCCGAGGTGTGGGCGGCTGTCAAGGCCACCGAGATCCGGTCCTACCCGGCCTGATCCACGGGGGCTCGCTCGACCGCACGCGGCGGCACTCAGCCCGGCGGCGCCTCGACCAGGACGCGGGCGCCGTCGGGCAGCCGGCGCGTGGTCCCGGCCCGGTCCAGGTGCTCGAGCAGCGCCAGCGCCACCCGGCGCGACGTGCCCCAGGCCGTCCTGGCCTCAGCCAGCGTGAACGGCTGGGCGAGCAGCGCGAGCGCTCCCGGGGCGGACGCGACGGCGCCCGCGAGGAGGTGCACGTCCGGTGCCGGCCGCTCCAGGCGTCCGGTCCTGACAGCGGCCGCGAGCTCGGCACCGCCGAGCCCCAGCCCCCGCAGCCGGTCACCGGTCGGGGCGGTCCACGGGGTACCGGCCAGCTCGTCCGAGAGCTGGCGCAGGGCGGCCTCGACCGCCTCGGGCAGCGTGTCGGTCGCGGCGACCAGGACCACCCGGCCGTCGCGCACCGCCACGGCGGCGCGGTCGGTGACGACCGGGGCCAACAGGACGGCACCGACCAGCCCCGGAGCGGGAAGTCCCAGCTGGTGCCGCACGTCCTCAGTCGTCGGACCGGGCTCCAGCGGGTGGCGCTCGCGGTGCGCGGCCACGACCTCGGCCGCCCGGCGCCGGAGCACGTCGGCGTGCGCCGGGTCGACCAGCCAGCCGGCGGACGTCGGCACGTCGTCGCGGGCGGACAGGGCCGCCACCTCGTCGGGCGCCAGGCCGAGCGCCACCAACCGGTCGACCCGCACCGGCGACCGGCGAGACAGCTCGGTGGACGGGTCCGGCCCCGGGGGCGACGCCGCGAGCTCGGCGCCGCGTCGCGCAGCAGAGCCTCGTCCTCGCAGGACGACGGGTTCCAGGTCGACGACGCCGACGCCGGCGACGACCTGGTGCCGGCCGGGGTCGCGCAGCAACCCGCCGTCGCCCAGCCGCAGGGGCAGCGGCCGGTCGAGGTGCAGCCTGGCCGCCCGGGCCGGTCCGGCGGACCCCAGCGGTCGCACCCGCACCGAGGTGCGCGCCGTCCCGAGGTGCAGGACGAGATGCGTCGGCAGCGGGGCCGGTTCGTCGGGCCAGGTGATGACGACGTCGACGACGTCGGTGCGGACCTGACGGCCGGGCGTGCAGAGGGCGTCGCCGCGGGAGACGTCGGCCACGGCCACGCCGCGCAGGTTGACGGCCACCCGTGCTGTCGCCGCGACCTCGTCGCGCTGCTCGCCGGTCGACTGCAGGCCGCGGACGCGGACGGGCCGGCCGTCGGCCAGCTCGAGCCGGTCGCCCATCGCCACCCGGCCGGCCGTCAGCGTCCCGGTGACCACCGTGCCGGAGCCCGCCAGGGCGAACGACCGGTCGACCCACAGCCGCACGGCGTCGTCGGGGCGCGGGGGCGGCACCCGGCGGACGAGGTCGACGACGGCGGTGCGCAGCGCTGCCAGACCCTCGCCGGTGCGCGCGCTCACGGCCAGCCGCGGCGCGGTAGCGAGCGGGGTTCGGCCCAGCTCGACCTCGACCTGGGCCAGCGCCGGCGCCGGGTCGGCCAGGTCGCACCGCGTCACGACGACCAGGACAGCCGGCACCCGCAGGGCGAGCAGCACGTCGACGTGCTCGCGGGTCTGAGGCAT
>JBBQSN010000125.1:0-10508 GCA_038213835.1 Actinomycetales bacterium | reverse complement strand
CATCTCGCTCATCACCGCCGTCGTCGCGTCCGGGGCGGGGTTGCTGTTCGGGGTGAACGCGTTCTGCCTGGACGGCGAGGGCGCCCCCTGGCGCGAGAGCCTCCCTGTGCCCGCCCGGACCTGGCTGGTGGCACGGGGGTGGGTGCTCACCGAGGTGGTGCTGCTCACCGCCGTGCTCGCCACCCTCGCCGCCGCCTCGCGGGCCGACGGCCGGATGACCGCGAGCACCGTCACGGCCGTGGTCGCCGCGCTGGTGGCCATGAGCGGCCAGGTCGTGGCCCGCTGCCTGCGCTGGTCGACCACCCACCCGCACCGCGCCGAGCTGCGCACGACCCGCGACTCGCCCGCCCCGCCCGGACGGATGGCGTCGTACTCAGCCCAGCTGGTGCTCTGCACCGCCGGGCTCGGCATCGTGCTGTCGATCACCGCCCGCCTGGGGTCACCGCTGTGGTCGGTCCTCGCGGTGCTGCCCTCGTTGCTGCTGACCGCCCGGAGCCTGGCCGCGACGGTGTCGCGCTGGGAGCGCCACGAGGTGCGCGCCGCCGTCGTCCAGGCGGTCTCGCGCGGCTGAGCCGGCGGGCTCGCGGCCGACCGGGACGCTCGGGCCGGTCGGCCGGGTCAGCGGGGTTCCAGCAGCTGGACGAGGCGGTCCGCCTGCTCCTGCCAGCCCCACCGCTGCGTGACCCACTCCCTGCCGCGGACGCCGAACCGCTCGGCCAGGTCGCGATCGCGCAGCAGCAGCGCCACCTTCTGGGCGACCTGCTCGGGCGACCGGCCGTCGACGACGAAGCCGTTCTCGCCCTCGAGCACGGCGTCGGGCGCGCCGCCGGAGTCGCCGGCCACGACGGGCAGCCCCGCGGCCGCGGCCTCGAGGTAGCAGATGCCGAGCGCCTCGGGCTCGAGCCCGCCGAGCCGGGTCCGGGTCGGCATGCAGAACACGTCGCCGGCGTCGTAGTAGGCCGGGGTCAGCTGCCACGGCACCCGGCCCGCGAAGACGACGTGCTCGGACACCCCGGTCGAGGCCGCCAGCTTCTCCACCGTGCGTCGGTGCGGGCCGTCGCCCACGACGAGCAGCCGGGTGCCGGGCACCAGCGCCCGGATCGCGGGCAGGGCCCGCACCAGGACGTCCTGACCCTTGCGCGCGACCATCCGCGACACGCACACCACGACGGGGGCGTCGCCGAGACCGTGCCGCTCGCGGATCCCGGCGCCGCCGGCACCCGGGTGGAACGCGGTGTGGTCCACGCCCGGGGTGAGCTGCTCCATCCGGTCGTACGCCTGCGGCGTCAGGGCGGCGCCGATCCGTCGGCGGCAGTAGTCGCCCAGGTAGGTGATGACGTCGTTGCGCTCGCCGATGGCGCGCATGAAGGGCCGCGAGGCCGGGACGGTGGCCCACCAGATCTCGTGCCCGTGCGAGGTGGCCACCGTGCGCCGGACCCCCGCCTCGCGCAGCGCGGGGGCCATCAGGCCGAGCGGGGCGGATGCGCCGAACCAGGCCCGGTCGCAGCCGTGCTCGCGGGCCGTGCGGGCGACCCGGCGCGTGATCGCCGGGGTCGGGACCATCAGCCGGGACGGGTCGCGCACGACCGGGAAGGGCAGCGTGGCATCGAGCTCGGCATCGCCCTTCTGCCGGGCCGTGTGCACGACGACCTGGTCCAGGGGCAGCCGCCGGGCGATGGCCAGGACGAACGACTCGATGCCGCCGGTGCGCGGCGGGAAGTCGTTGGTGACCACGAGGGTGCGACCCGAGGGAGCAGGCATGCGGACGACCCTAGTGACAGGCCCCGCTCATTCCGCGAGGTCCTCCAGGTAGGCGAGCCACTCGGTCTGGAAGGTGGCGAGCTCGATGTCGAGGACGGACCGCGCGGCCTCCTCGACCGGCACCGGGCTGCGGCCCTGGACGCCGTCGGCGGTGAAGGTGCCCACCTGCAGGTCGACGAACGCCAGCATCGTCTCGCGGCCGTAGGTGCGCTCGACCAGGTCGATCGCCAGCCAGGAGGAGGAGTAGGCGGGGGCGATGTCGCCCTGGCGCGGATCGAAGTCGGCGTCCGTGGGGAGCGTGGTGGGTCCGGTGCCTGCTTCGACCCGGTCCAGGACGTCGCCCGCGACCTGCCGGCGGGACAGGTCGCGACCTGCGTAGGCCACGTAGTCGGCGAACCCCTCGCTCACCCACAGCGGGCCCTGGCCGGGACCGCGGGCGCGCACGGCCACGTGCACCATCTCGTGGGTCAGGACGACGTCCGGTCCGACGTCGTGCAGCCGGGCGAACCCGGCCGGGTTGACGATGATCCGGTCGGCGGCCGGGCCGCTCGCCTGCGCCACCTCTCCGGTGGTGACGGCGGCGATCTGGTCCAGACCGTTCTCGTCCGGACGGTTCAGCAGGGCGGCCATCTGGGCCTGGTCGGCCGGGACGACCACGACGGCGGTGCGCGGCCACCCGGTGCCCCACACGGCGTCGACGGCCACCGCCGCGCGGTCGGCGCGCTCGGCGAGGTCGGTGAGCAGCGCGCGGTCGCCGGTGCCGAGCACGAGGGAGCGCTCGCCGCGCACGACGCCGACGGGGCCGAGGTCCCACAGGTCGATGTTCTTGCCGCCGTCGGCGTCGTCGGCCACCAGCCACCGGTCGCCGCGCCGGACGAAGGTGAGGTAGCTGTCACGGCGGATGTCGGCGACGTCGGCGTCGGCGAGGCGGTACACGAAGGAGACCCTGGCCACCCACGCGCCGGGGCCGACCTCGGCGGCCCGCTGGACCGACAGCGCAGGCCCCTCCCCCGCGTACTCGATCCGCACGCTGTCGAAGGGGACGTCGGCCAGGTTGTCGAACACGGCCGCCTGCCGGGCGGCGAAGTCGGCGGACGCGGGGTCGACCGTGGCGGTCCAGTCCTCCCGGTTGCGCGCGAGCAGCGCGGCGGACCGACTCAGCAGCAGGTCGTCCACCGCCTCCAGCCGGAGCCGGTCGGCGTCCGGACGGGCGTCCGGACCGGTGTCGGTGCGGACGGGTGCCGCGACCGGGTCCGACGACGACGAGGAGGCGGTCGGCACCACGGGAGGCTCGGCATCGCCCGTGATCGCCACGGCACCCGCAGCGACCACCGCGGCGGCGGCGACCGCCGCGAAGACGGCGCGCCGGGTCCGGGTCCGGCGCAGCCGCTCGTGCGGGGCGGCCGGGGCTGCCGGCGCGGACGACACGGCCGGGGCGGCCGGCGCGGACGACACGGCCGGGACGGTCGCCGGGCCGGCGCTGCCCGGCAGGTGCTCGCCCGGTGCCGGCCCGTCAGCCGGCGCGGGCGGTTCCGTCGTCACCCGTCCGATCGTAGGCGTCCGGACCCGGTCGCGGCGTGTCGCGGGCGGGGTCGTCGCCGGGGACCAGCCGCAGCGGCGGCACCAACCCGGACGCGGCCAGGACGCCGACGGCCCGCTGCTCGGCGACGTCGAGGGACCGCCGGCCGCCGATCGGGCCGAGCATCACGGTGACCACGCAGTCGCCGCACGCCGGGCCGCGGACCCGGCAGGTGTCGCAGTCGATGATCACGGCGTTCTCCTCACGTGGGGTCCGGCGGTCCGGTGACCGTCGCGATGACCTGGCACCGACGGTAGGGACGCCCTCCGACACCGGCTCGCGGCACGCCTCCCCGCGTGGCAGCGGCCCGTTGTCCGAGGGCGGACGTACCGTCCGTGCCATGACCACGACGGCCTCCCGGCAGCTCGCCGGCGGCGCGCCCGGGGCGGCCGGCGGCACCGGTGCCGGCGCGGCCGGGCGTCCCTCCCGGTGGTCCCAGAGCACGATCGACGACCTCGGCACCCCGCTGTCCGAGGTCACCTTCGTCGTGGTCGACCTCGAGACCACCGGCGGCTCCCCCGCCGACTGCGGCATCACCGAGGTGGGCGCGGTCAAGGTCCGCGGCGGCGAGGTCGTCGGCGAGTTCGCCACCCTGGTGCACCCCGGCCGCACCATCCCGCCGTTCATCGCCGCGCTCACCGGCATCACCGACTCCATGGTCGCCACCGCGCCGCGGATCGAGCAGGTGCTGCCCCCCTTCCTGGAGTTCTCCCGCAGCACCGTCCTGGTCGCGCACAACGCCGGCTTCGACGTGTCGTTCCTCAAGGCCGCCACGGCCCGCTGCGGGCTGGCGTGGCCGGGCAACCCGGTGCTCGACACCGTCCGGCTGGCCCGGTACGCGCTGGCGCGCGACGAGGTGCGCAACCACAAGCTCAGCACCCTGGCCCGGCACCTGGGCGCGTCGGTCACGCCCACGCACCGCGCCTTCGACGACGCGCGGGCCACGGTCGACGTCCTGCACGCGCTGCTGGCCCGGCTCGGCAACCACGGCGTCACCTCGATGGAGGACCTCAGCACGTTCACCGCCCGGGTCAGCCTGGCCCAGCGGCGCAAGCGGCACCTGGCCGAGGCGGTGCCGCACGCCCCGGGCGTCTACGTCTTCAACGGCCCCGGCGGCGAGGTGCTCTACGTCGGCACCTCCAGCGACCTGCGCACCCGGGTGCGCAGCTACTTCACGGCGTCCGAGACCCGCACGCGGATGGCCGAGATGGTGCAGCTCGCCACCTCGGTCACCCCCATCGTCTGCGCCACCACCCTCGAGGCGCAGGTGCGCGAGCTGCGGCTCATCGCCCAGCACAAGCCGCCCTACAACCGGCGCTCGCGCCACCCGGAGCGCGCGCCGTGGGTCAAGCTCACCGTCGAGCCCTTCCCGCGGCTGTCGATCGTGCGCACGGTGCGCGACGACGTCCACGCCGGCGCCACCTACCTCGGCCCGTTCGGGTCCACCGCGGCCGCCGAGCAGGCGGTGGCCGCCCTGCACGAGGCCTTCCCGCTGCGGCGGTGCACGCCACGGCTGCCGGCCACCCCGCCCGCCGGCGCCCGTGCCTGCGTGCTGGCCGAGATCGGGCGCTGCGGCGCCCCCTGCACCGGCGAGCAGGGCCGCGAGGACTACGTCGAGCTGGTGCAGCAGGTGAGCGCCACCATGCGGCGCGACGCCTCGCAGCTCGCCGACACCCTGCTGGCCCGGATCCGCACGCTGTCCGACCAGCACCGCTACGAGGACGCCGCCACGGTGCGCGACCGGCTCACGGCGTTCGTCCGCGGCGCGCACCGCACCCAGCGGATCGCCCCGCTCGCGGCCACGCCCGAGCTCGTCGCCGCGCGCCGGCACCCGAAGGACGGCGGCTGGGAGGTCGTCCTGGTCCGGTACGGCCGGCTGGCGGGCACCACCCGAAGCCCGCGCGGGGCCGACCCCATGCCGTACGTCGAGGCGCTGCGCCGTCAGGGCGAGGTGGTGCTGCCGGTGCCCGGCCCGGCGCCGGCCGCCCACCCGGAGGAGACGGAGAAGGTGCTGCGCTGGCTGGAGGAGCCCGGGGTGCGCCTGGTCCACCTCGAGGGCGAGTGGAGCTGCCCCACCGGTGGCGCGGGCTCGGTGCGGATCCGGCTCGACGACGACCCGACCCGGCGCGAGGGCGTCGCGGGCTTCGAGCGACCCCTGGCCCTGGCCGCGCCCTGACCGACCCCGACCGACCCCGACCGACCCCGACCGACCCCGACCGACCCCGACCGCGCCCGACCTGCACCCGACCTCGACCCGGCCTGCACCCGGCCTGCACCCGGCCTGCACCCGGCCTGCACCCGGCCTGCACCCGGCAGGGCACTACGCTGGCGCCGCTGACCCGCCCGCCGCTGCGACCCTGGAGGCCCTGTGATCACCGCGATCGTGCTGATCGACACCGACGTCGATCGGATCCCCGAGGCGGCCCAGCAGATCGCCGAGATCGACGGCGTCGACGAGGTCTACTCCGTCACCGGCGACACCGACCTGGTGGCGACCGTGCGCGTGGCCGAGCACGACGCGCTCGCCGACGTCATCGCGGACCGGATCAGCAAGGTCGAGGGCGTCACCGGCACCCGCACCTACATCGCGTTCCGCACCTACTCAACGAACGACCTCGACGCCGCGTTCAGCCTCGGCCTCGACGGCTGACCGGCCCCACCTCGCGATCAGGTCAGGCGGTCGCGGCGACCCAGCGTCGCAGCAGGTCGGCCGCCCTGCCGTCCTCGACCGCCGCCGCCGCCCGCGCCAGCCCGAGCGCGAACCGCTCCTCCAGTGCGCCCTCGCCGTCGCCCGCGGCGTCGTCCAGCGCCACCAGGGCCGCGGCGGCGTTGAGCAGCACGGCGTCGCGCACCGGCCCGGTGCGCCCCTCCAGCAGCTCGCGGACGACGCCCGCGTTGTGGGTGGCGTCACCGCCGACGAGGTCCTCCACCCGGGAGGTCGGCAGGCCGAGCGCAGCAGGGTCGAGCACGTGCTCGGTCACCGACCGGTCGCGCACCCACCACACGTGCGAGGTGCCGGTGGTGGTCAGCTCGTCCAGGCCGTCTCCGCCCCGGAACACCAGGGCGCTGCGACCGCGGGCGGCCAGGACACCGGCCATCACCGGGGCGACCCGGGCGTCGGCCACCCCGATCGCGCTCGCGGCCGGCTGCGCCGGGTTGGTCAGGGGCCCCAGCAGGTTGAACGCCGTGGCCACGCCGAGCTCGCGCCGGGCGACGGCCGCGTGCCGCATCGCCGGGTGGAAGAGGTTCGCGAAGCAGAACGTGATGCCCACCTCCTCGGCGACCGGCCCGACCCGGTCGACGGGCAGGTCCAGCCGCACCCCGAGGGCCTCCAGCACGTCGGCCGACCCCGCCGCCGACGACGCCGCCCGGTTGCCGTGCTTGACCACCCGGGCACCGGCGCCCGCGGCCACCAGCGCCGCCATCGTGGAGATGTTCACGGTGTTGCGGCGGTCGCCGCCGGTGCCGACGACGTCGACGCACGGACCGGGGACCTCGATCCGCACCGAGTGCGCCAGCATCGCCTCGACCAGGCCCTGCACCTCGTCCACGGTCTCGCCCTTGGCCCGCAGGGCCACCAGGAACCCGGCGAGCGGGACGGCGCCGGTCTCGCCGGACATCACCTCGTCCATCGCCCAGGCGGTGTCCTCACGCGCGAGGTCCTCCCCGGCGAGCAGCGCGCTGAGCACCGACGGCCAGGTGCGGTCGGCCGAGCTGGTCATCGTCGTCGGCTCGTCGCGGTCCGGAGCGGTCAGCTCGCCGAGGCGGTGCCGGCCAGCCGCATCCGGGCCAGGTCGGCGAGGGCCTCGGCGACCGCCAACGGGTCGAGGGGGTGCGGCACCGCGGCGTCGGCGAGCGACCAGGTGGCCAGCCAGGCGTCCTGCGGGCGGCCGGTCAGCACCAGCACCGGCGGGCAGCGGAAGATCTCGTTCTTCAGCTGGCGGCACAGGCCCATGCCGCCGAACGGCACGGCCTCGCCGTCCAGCACCATCACGTCCAGACCACCGGCGTCGGCGCGGCTGATGACGGCGTCGGAGGTGGCGCACTCGATCCACTCGACCTCAGGGAGGTCGGAGGCGGCGCGGCGCCCGATCGCCAGCCGCACGGCGGCGCGGGTGTCGGAGTCGTCGCTGTAGAGCAGCACCCGCAGGAGGCGCGGGGCGGTGCTGGCGTCCATCGGGATCCTGTCCGTCGACCTGGCTGTCGTGCTGTTCCGGGCGGTTCTGCCGGGCGGGCGCCAGCCTAGCGGCCCGGCCGCCGGCACCCTCCGCCACGCCGCCCGGGCCCTGGCGCCGCGTCGCTCGCGGACCCCCGCCGCGGCCAGCGGGGGGTCGCCGTTGTCCTTCGGCCGGGAGCGGCCATAATGGCTTGCGTGGCGACCGTGACCTCCTCCTCCCTGGCTCCAGCCCACCCGGCGCTGAGCCGTCCCAACATGGTCTCGGTCGGGACCATCGTGTGGCTGGCCAGCGAGCTGATGTTCTTCGCCGGGCTGTTCGCCATGTACTTCACGATCCGCTCGGTCGAGCCGGGGCTGTGGGCCGTCGAGCCGGAGCTGCTCAACATCCCGTTCTCCTCGACCAACACGATCATCCTGGTGCTGAGCTCGGTCACCTGCCAGATGGGCGTCTTCGCGGCCGAGCGGCTGCAGCCCGGTCGCACCGCCTCGCTGCTGAACGTCGTCCGCTGGGGCATGCGCGAGTGGTACGTCCTGACCTTCGTGATGGGCTCGATGTTCGTCGCCGGGCAGGTCTACGAGTACGCCAAGCTCGTCGAGGAGGGCCTGACCATCGCGTCCAGCCCGTACGGCTCGGTCTTCTACCTCACGACCGGCTTCCACGGCCTGCACGTCGCCGGCGGCCTGCTCGCGTTCCTGCTCGTGATCGGCCGCAGCTTCGCGGCCAGGAAGTTCGGCCACCACGAGGCCACCAGCGCCGTCGTCACGTCGTACTACTGGCACTTCGTCGACGTGGTGTGGATCGGTCTGTTCGCCGTCATCTACCTGATCAAGTGAGCGCATCCGTGAACCCCGTCGGTCCGGAAGACACATCGAGGAACACCTCGAACGACGCAGAGACGAGGGACCAGTCGTGAAGGCACTCGCCGCCCGCCGGCGCCACCCGCTGGCAGGGATCGTGCTGCTGCTGCTCGGCCTGTTCGTCATGGGCGGGGCCTACGCGGTCGCCGCTCCCCAGCAGGCCGCCGCCTCGACGACCGCCAGCGGTGACGCCGACCGGGGCGAGAAGCTGTTCCAGGCCAACTGCTCCACCTGCCACGGCCCGTCGGGCCAGGGCGGCTCCGCCGGCCCCAGCCTGGTCGGCGTGGGCGCGGCTGCCACCGACTTCCAGGTCGGCAGCGGCCGGATGCCGCTGGAGGCCACCGCGCCGCAGGCCCCGGAGAAGGAGGTCAAGTTCTCCGAGCAGGACGTCGCCGACCTGTCGGCCTACGTCGCCACGCTCGGCCCCGGCCCGGCCATCCCCTCCGAGGAGATCCTGCAGGTCGTCGAGCAGGACGAGCGCCTCGCCGAGGGCAACGAGCTGTTCCGGGTCAACTGCGCCATGTGCCACAACGTGGTCGGCTCGGGCGGGGCGCTCACCCGGGGCAAGTACGCGCCCGCGCTCGATGGCGTCAGCGAGAAGCACATCTACGAGGCCATGGTGTCCGGCCCCCAGTCGATGCCGGTCTTCAACGACGCCAACATCACGCCCGAGGAGAAGCAGAGCATCATCAGCTACCTCAAGTACGTCGAGGCGCAGCCCTCCCCCGGCGGACTCAGCCTCGGGTCGCTGGGCCCGGTCACCGAGGGCCTGTTCGCCTGGGTGGGCCTGCTCGGCATCATCATCGCGTGCACCGTCTGGCTGGGAGCGAAGTCCTCATGACCGACCTCGAGAAGCACGCAGCAGGTCACGGCACCGACGTCGCCGTCGGCGGCGGCGGCGGCGGCACGAACCTGCCCGACCGGTTCGAGAACCCCGGTCTGCCGGCCCACCGGCACCGGATGGCCGACACCGACGCCACGGCGGCCAAGCGCGCCGAGCGCCAGGTCGTCCTGCTCTTCATCATCTCCGCGCTCGGCACCCTGTTCGCCATCGTCGCGTACTTCGTCTGGCGCCCCGAGGGCGACTTCGCCTCGATCCAGGCCTCCACCCTGTGGCTCGGCATCGGCATGGCGGTGTCACTGTTCTTCATCGGTGTCGGTGCCGTGCACTGGGCCAAGACCCTGATGCCGGACGCCGAGGTGGTCGAGGAGCGTCACCTGATGCGCGGCAGCGACCAGGCCCGTGCCGATGCCGTCGAGATCCTGCGCACCGGCAACGAGGAGTCCGGCATCGGGCGGCGCCCGCTGATCCGCAACTCGCTGCTCGGTGCGCTCGCGCTGTTCCCGCTCCCCGGTCTGGTGCTGCTGCGCGACCTCGGCCCGCTGCCGGGCGACTCCCTCACGCACACGCTGTGGGGCGAGGAGATCGCCGAGGGCGGCGAGGTCCGGATGCGCCGGCTGACCCAGGACCCCGGTGGCGACCCGATCCTGGCCGCCGAGGTGACCCAGGGCTCGGTCTTCCACGTGATCCCCGAGGGCCTGCGCGACTCGGAGCACTTCCTGGAGGAGAAGGCCAAGGCCGCCGTGCTCCTGGTCCGCCTCGACCCCAAGGACGTCACCGTCCCCGAGGGCCGGGAGGGCTGGAGCGTCGACGGCATCTACGCCTACTCCAAGATCTGCACCCACGTCGGCTGCCCCGTGGCGCTGTACGAGCAGCAGACCCACCACCTGCTCTGCCCGTGCCACCAGTCGACGTTCGACGTGACCGATCACTGCAAGGTCATCTTCGGGCCGGCCAAGAGGCCGCTTCCCCAGCTTCCGATTACCGTGGACGACGAGGGCTACCTGGTGGCGCAGTCGGACTTCACCGAACCCACCGGGCCGAGTTACTTCGAGCGGGGTGAATGAGCATGACGACGACCACCGAGAAGGCGGCAGCAGGTACAGCCGACTTCCTCGACCAGCGACTGGGCATCTCGAACGCGGTCAAGTTCGGCGCCCGCAAGGTGTTCCCGGACCACTGGTCCTTCATGCTCGGCGAGGTCACGCTCTACAGCTTCGTGGTGCTGCTGCTCTCGGGCACGTTCCTCACGCTGTTCTACGTGCCGTCGATGGGCTTCACGACCTATGAGG
>JBBQSN010000124.1:0-10546 GCA_038213835.1 Actinomycetales bacterium | reverse complement strand
CTGGCCTACCACCTCGTCTACTTCAGCTACCACAACCTGAAGAGCTGGGACGTCCTCAACCGGCCCCGCGACGCGATGCTGCTGGAGTGGGACCGCTGGCTGTTCCTCGGGCACAGCCCGGCAGGACTGTTGCATGACCTGCTCGGCGTGCACGTCGCGGCGTACGTGCTGACGGCGGTCTACGAGTCGTTCTCGACCCTGGTCATCGTCGCCGTGGTCGCCTCCATGGTGCTGCCCACCCGGATCCGCGAGGGGTACGTGTTCATCGCCTCGGCGTCGTGGGTGTGGATCCTCGGCGTCGGCTGCTACTACCTCATCCCGTCGCTGGGCCCGTTCCACTCCGAGCCCGGACAGTTCACCGCCCTCTCGCGCACGGTGGTCCAGGACACGCAGGCCCGCTTCATGATCCAGCGGGCCGGCATGCTCGCGGAGCCGCGGGCCGCGGACGCGTACGCGCAGGTGTCGGCGTTCGCCAGTCTCCACGTGGCGGTGACCTGCCTGCTCCTGTTGCTGGCCCGCTACTACGGACTGCGATGGACCACCTTGGTGCTCGCGGTCTTCCTGGCCGGCACGGTCGTCGCCACCGTCTACCTGGGCTGGCACTTCGTCGTCGACGACATCGCCGGGGTGCTTGTTGCGGTGGTGTCCTTCGCCCTGGGCCGTTGGATGTGCAGCCCCAGGGGGGTCGTGTGCCGGTGACCGGTCCGGGGGCCGTGCTCGGGCACACGACCCGGGGCGAGGGGGTCGTGTGCCGGTGACCGGTCCAGGGGCCGTGCTCGGGCACACGACCCGGGGCGGGGAACGGCGCCGACCCGGTTCAGCGCGCGGCGTCCGGGGCCGCGATCGTCCCCTGCCGGACGGCTCGGACCAGCTCGGCATGGTCGGCCTCGGTCTGGTCGGCGTAGGCCCGCGCGAACCGGGCCATCGCCCGGTCCAGCTTGTCGGACCGCCCGGCGTAGCCCGCGATCATGGACGCGCCGCTGGTCCGGGCGTGCCCCTTCGCCAGCAGGTGCCCGACGATGCCCGCGTTGTCGGCCAGCGCCGCGGGATCGATGGCGTCGAGCGGGACGGTGCCCTTCATGTTGCGGAACTGCCGGACGTAGTACTGCCGGTCCCCGACGGTGGTCCACCCGAGCAGCGGATCGCTGACGGTCTGCAGGGCCTGCTGGTACTCCACCACCCGCTGACCCTGGTGGGCGTGCCAGGCCGAGTCGCCGTGCACGTGCTTGGCCAGCACCGACCGGCGCGCCTGCTTCAGCTGCAGGAACAGCACGTCGTCCGGGCTGCTGCCCTCCAGCAGCGCCACGTAGGCCCGAAGGCCGACACTGCCGACGCCGACGACCTTGTGGGCCACGTCGACGATGGTGTACCCACCGAGCACCCGGCGCCAGTGCGGCGCCAGCGTGGTCAGGTACTCGTCCAGCGCCGCCGAGATCAGCTCGGTGTCCTGCTCGGACACGTGGGTGATCAGGGGCGGCTCGTCACGGATGCGTCGACGTCCCTCGTGCTCGTGGGTGAACTTCGGCAGTGCGCGGTCGCTCGTCCGGTTCCGGGCCCGCTTCGCCGAGCGCTTGATCTCCGCCTGGAGCGACTTCTTGGTGGCCGTGTCGTGCAGGCGCTTGACGTCGATACGGTTGTAGGAGCGCACCAGGAGCGGCTGATCGGCCAGGAAGCCCACCTCGGCGCGATAGGCCGCCACGCACGAGGTGACGGCGTCGGCGCACTGGTCCTCGCTGGAGGAGTTCTCCCGCCCGGCCACCCAGATGCTGGCGACGAGGCGCCGCAGGTCCCACTCCCAGCCACCGGGGTGGGCCTCGTCGAAGTCGTTGAGGTCGATCACCAGCTCGCCCTCGGGCGAGGCGTAGAAGCCGAAGTTGCCCAGGTGCGCGTCCCCGCAGATCACCGGGGTGATCCCGGTCGCCGGCAGCCCGGCGACGTCGTCGGCCATCACGATGGCGGTGCCGCGCAGGAAGCCGTACGGCGAGCTGACCATCCGGCCGACCCGGACCGGGACGAGCTCGTCCACCCGACCCCGGTGCGAGTCCCGGATCAGCTGCACCGGGTCCGGCCGGTCGACCGACGCCTCCCACCGCCCCAAGGACTTGCGGGGCACCTGCTGACGCAGCGCCCGGCCGAGGGCGAACCGCTCCTCCCGCGAGGTCGGTCGCTTCCGCAGCGAGCCGAACGCGTCGCCCTGGGCACGCGCCAGCACGGTGTGCGAACCAGACTCCGTCACCACGTCACCGGCTCCTCTCGTCGACGGGTCCGGTTCTACCAGACCGCCCGCCGTCCGGCCGGCCCACGGCAGATCAGCGTCGCAGCAGCTCAGGCGGATCCATGAGGACCGCCCGGCACCGCCGGAGGTCATCCACGGCTGCACACGTCGGCCGCGAAGTCCTGCGCGCTGCGCCCGATCAGCGCCCGCTCGTCCGGATCGGGGTCGTTGGTGTAGACGGTCCCGGGCTCGAGGCCGGCGAGATCGCCGCCGCGGAAGGCGACCTGGCTGAGCACCTCGCGGTCCCCCTCCCCGGCCGCCGATGCGACGTACCCCCGGTCGCCCAGCGCCCCGACGGGGTCGCCCACCCAGGAGCCGGCCGGCGCGTGCAGGACCAGCTCGCTCATCCCGGGCACCGGCGGGTCCGAGGTCCACGCCGCGACCTGCTCGTTCTCCTCGTCCTCGGCCAGCCCCTGGCGGTCGAGGAACAGGTCCACCTCCGTGGCCGCCCCCTCGCACGCCTCCACCACGACGACGGGTCGCCGCTGCTGGTCCACGGTGATCCCCAGCGCCCCGACCACCTCGACGTCAGGCGCGACGCAGGCGGACCCGGCGACGACGACGAACGCCAGTCCCGCCGTCGACCAGCCTGCCCTGCTGAGCGTCATCCGCTGAGTGTGGCAGCCGGGCCAGGTCACGCTCGGACCGATCGTCGACACGGCGCTCCGCACGCGCTCGTCCCACTACCGTGGGGGAGATGGACTCGGTAGAGGTCGGGGGGCTCACGATCGCCTACGAGCGGGTCGGCCAAGGGCCGCCGGTGGTCCTGGTCCACGGCGCCGCCGAGGACCACCGCACCTGGACGCCGCAACGCGCCGGCCTGGCCGACGAGTTCACCGTGGTCGCCTGGGACGAGCCGGGGGCGGGGCGGTCCTCCGACCTGCCGGAGACCTTCGAGCTGGCGGACTTCGCGGACGGACTCGCAGCGCTGCTCCGAGCGCTCGACCTGGGACCGGCGCACGTCGCCGGTCTGTCCTGGGGCGGCACGGTGGCGCTCGAGCTCTACCGTCGCCATCCCCGGCTCGTGGCGACCCTGGTCCTGATCGACACCTATGCCGGCTGGAGGGGGTCGCTGCCCGCGGACGAGGTACGAGCACGGGTCGCCGGCGTGCGCACGATGCTCGCCGCTCCGGATGCGGAGTTCGATCCCGTTCCTCCCGGGCTCTTCGCCGACGGTCCACCGGCCGAGCTCGTGCCGCTGCTCGCCGCCATCACCGCCGACGTCCGCCCCGCGACCCTGCGACACGAGCTGGAGATCATGGCCGAGACCGATCTCAGCGACCTGCTGCCTCACGTCGCCGTCCCCACCCTGTTGATCTGGGGAGAGCACGACGTGCGCTCGCCGCTCAGGGTCGCTCGTCAGTTCGAGGAGGCGATCCCGGACACCACTCTCGTCGTGGTCGAGGGAGCGGGCCACCTGAGTCACCTGGAGCGGCCCGATCGGGTGAACGACGCCGTCCGTGCCTTCTGTCGCGCCCACCCGCCCGAGCCTTGGACGGCTAGCGGGCCGGCCGTCCTCTGACCGGGACCGATCGACGATCCACCCATCGGGGCACGCTCGCCCGGTACGCCTCGTACTCGGCGCCGAAGTTGGCGACGAGCGCGGGCTCCTCCGCGGCGATCTGCACGCGGTCGATCACCACGGTGAAGACAGCGACCGGGACCAGGGTCGTCCAGGACCCTCGTCGCAGCGCGTTCGCCACGAGCAGACCGACCATCCCCACGTACATCGGGTTCCGGGTGACCGCGTTGGCGCCGGTCGTCACCAGCGCGGCCGCGCGGGTGGGCTCGAACGGGTCGACCGTGGTGCCCTGGCGCCGGAACTGTCGCGCGGAGGCGGCCAGCAGCGCGACCGAGGCCCCTGCCGTCGCCGCGGCAGCCAGGGCACGGACGGCGGTGGGCGGTCGCGCGTCCTTGCTCAGCGCATGTTGGGCGAGGCCGGCGGCCAGCGCGAGGAGGGGAGGAGGCGGACGCATGACGACCAACCTGCCACCGGCGTGGCCGGAGGTCGATGCCTGCGCCGGGTGTCTCGCCGAGCGGCACCTCCGATTGCGTCGTCGGCTCGGCCGCAGTCCAGGCATGATGGGTCGATGGCCCTTGACGTCGAGCTCGCCGAGATCAGGGAGTTCCTGGCGGATCACCCACCGTTCGACGGCCTGCCCGGTGCCGTCCTCGACGCGATCCCCTCCCGGCTGAGCATCGGCTACCACCGTCGCGGCAGGGTGGTGCTGACGCAGGGCAGCACCCCGGACGAGCTGCTGGTGGTGCGGTCGGGCGCGGTCGAGCTGCGCGACGCCCACGGCGACCTCGTCGAGCGGGGTGGCGCCGGTGTCTGCATCGGCGGCTCCGCGCTGGCGACGGGCGCTCCGCAGTCCGTCACCGTCGAGGCGATCGAGGACACCCTGGTGCTGGCCTTCCCGGCGACGCTGTTCCACGGCCTGTCCCAGCGGCACGCCGAGTTCGCGTCGTTCTTCGAGCACGACGCCGGTCGGCTGCGCGAGGCCGTCACCCCGCAGCGTCAGCAGCACCTGACCAGCGGCGACCGGGCGGTGCTGCAGAGCAGGCTGGGTGATCTCGTGCGTCGGGCCCCGGTCAGCATCCGGGCCGACGCCGCGATCGTGGACGCCGCCCGGCTGATGGCGGCGGAGCGGATCTCCTCGGTGCTGATCACCGACGGGGAGCGGCTGGTCGGCATCCTGACCGACCGCGACCTGCGTACCCGGGTCCTGGCCGCCGGTGCGGACCCGGGCGCCCCCGTCTCCACGGTGATGACGTCGGACCCGGCCACCGGCGGGCCCGACGTGCTGGCCCTCGAGGCGATGCTCGAGCTGGCCCGCCGCAACATCCACCACCTGCCGGTGGTCGAGCACGGTCGTCCGGTCGGCATGATCACCGCCACCGACCTGCTCCGGCTCCAGCAGGCCAGCCCGGTCTTCCTCGTCGGCGACATCACCAAGGCGCCCGACGTCGGCACGGTCGCGGAGCTGGGGACCCGGCTGCCGTGGGTGGCCGCGGGCCTGGTCAGGCAGGGCACGTCGGCCTACGACGCCAGCCGCGTGGTGACCACCGTCGGCGACGCGATAGAGCAGCGACTGCTGGCGCTCGCCGAGGTCGAGCTGGGCCCGCCCCCGGTGCCCTACGCCTGGTTGACCCTCGGTTCCCGGGCGCGTTTCGAGCAGGCGCTCGGCGCCGACCAGGACCATGCACTGCTGCTGCACGACGACTACCGCGCCGAGCCGCACGCGGCGTACTTCCGCGAGCTCGCCGAGCGGGTCACGAGCGGCCTGGCGACCGTGGGCTACCCCCGGTGCCGGGGCGAGAAGATGGCGACGAACCCGAAGTGGCGGCAACCGCTCGCCACCTGGCGGCGCCACGTGACCCACTGGGTCCGCACGCCCACCGGGGAGGCGGTGCTGGAGGCCAGCGTGTTCTTCGACCTGCGCCACCAGTACGGCGACCGGGAGCTGACCGCCCAGCTGGCTGGCATCCAGCGCCGCGCGGCGCAGGGCGCACCCGTCTTCCTGGCGCACCTGGCCGCCCACGCGGCGTCGCAGCACCCGCCTCTCGGCTTCTTCCGGGAGCTGGTGGTGGAACGCTCCGGGGACCACCGCGACACCCTCGACGTCAAGCGGGGCGGCATCAACATCGTCGTGGAGATCGCCCGTCTGCACGCCCTGAAGAGCGGTTCCGAGGCGACCTCCACGATCACCCGGCTCGACGACGCGGTCGCCGCCCGCCAGGTCAGCGCGGTGCTGGGGGCCGACCTGCGCGACGCGTGGGAGTTCCTCGCCCACCTGCGGCTGCGCCACCAAGCCGACCAGGTCCGCTCCGGGCAGCCGGTCGACAACCGGGTCGACCCCTCGACCATCAGCCACTTCGAGAAGCGGCACCTCAAGGCGGCGTTCGGCGTCATCCGCGCCGCACAGGGTGCACTCGCGCACCGGTACCCCGTCCGCGAACTGACGTGACGGCACCGGACGACGACACCAGCCTGGACGCGCTGCGGCTGCTCGCGGTGGACGTCGAGACCAGCGGGCTGTCCCCGGCCAAGGACCGGTTGCTGGCGGTGGGCTGGGTGCCGGTGAACGGCACCCGGATCGACCTGTCCGGGGCGCGCCGTCACGTGGTGCGCCAGGACGACCCGGGGGAGGCGGTCGTCATCCATGGCCTGACCCACGACGACCTCGAGGCCGGACGACCGCTCGCGGAGGTGCTCGCCGAGCTCCGGGCTGCCCTGTCCGGGCGCGTGCTGCTCGCCCACTTCGCGCAGTTCGAGCTGGCGTTCTTCGACGCCGCCTTCCGGTCGGTGGGCGAGCAGCTGGTCCCACCCCCGGACGTGTGCACCCAGGACCTGCAGCTGCGGCTGCTGGCCAGCCACGGCGACGTGCCCCACCAGGCGCTCCGGCTGTGGGGGGCCCGCAAGCGCCACGGGCTGCCGCCCACCAAGGCCCACGACGCCCTCGGGGACGCGCTGGCCTGCGCGGAGCTCTACCTGGCGCAGACGGCCGAGCTCGGCAAAAGCAGGGCGTCCTGCCTGCGCGACGTACGGCGGCGGGAGTCGTGGGCGCACCGCCTCCGGGCGTGGTCCAGGCGCCTGCGGCACGAGGGGTGAGCCCGGCGGCGAAGCCCCGGTGGTGCGGTGGCTCGGGACTCCTCACAGTGGGAGGCTGGGCCGAGGAGGTCGACCATGAACCCGTCGAAGATGTACGACCCGTTGCTCCACGAAGCCGGCTCGCCCGCAGCGCAGGGGCGGTGCTCCCACCACGCGTCGGACACCGGGACGGCCGGCCCGTGCGCCGAGGAAGCCGTCGTGTCGTTCCAGGACCCGGACGGGCGATGGCACTCGGGTTGCTCTCTGGCGCTCGAGCAGCTGGTCGAGCGGGGTGAGATCGAGCCGTTCGGGCAGGGCGCGTGATCGCTGGCCCCGAGTCCTGGGCTCAAGCCCCGTTCGAGGCCTCGTGCCAGTCCCAGTGCGCTCTCGGATACTCGCCCGTGTCGGCCACCAGGGACCCGCACACGCGGCACACGAGGCCGTGACCGCTGTCGGTGTCGAACATGTCGACGACGTCCGGCTCGGCTGCCTGCCTGTCTCCCTCGGCCATCGGCCCACCATAGGTCCGGGCACGTCCCCGCGGCCACACTCCGCGGACGATCCCCTGGCTCAGCGGTGGCGATCGAGCCAGTCGAGGAGAAGCTCGGAGACCTGCTCGGGCTGGTCGGTGCCGAGGAGGTGGTTCGCCGCAGGGACGGTCACGAGCTCGGCCCCGGGAATGCGGTCGGCGATGGCACGGCCGTTCGCCGGCGGGACGAGCGCGTCGAGCTCTCCGTGCAGCACGAGGGTCGGTGAGGTGATGCGGTCGAGGCGGTCGTACCCGTCCCACTGCGAGGTCCCGAACGCCTGCGCCAGGTAGCCCTCGTTCGTCGCCGCCAGCGGCAGCCGCACCGCCCAGTCCTCCTCGACGCGCTCCCGCGGGGTCGAGGGGGCGTAGTTGAACGGTACGGAGGCCTCGGCGGCCTCCTCGGGCGTCAGCTCGCCTCGCGCCCCCAGGATCGCCAACGCCTCGGGGTTCATCACCGCGTGCGCGATTCCGGGGTGGGTGGCCAGCAGGCACAGCGAGCGGACCCGCTCCGGTGCGGTCAGGGCGATCTCCTGGGCCATCAGGCCACCCATCGAGATGCCGACGACGTGGGCGGCCCTCACGCCCGCCGCGTCCAGCACCGCCAGGCAGTCGGCGGCCATCGTCTCCACGGTGTAGGGCGCTCCCGTGACGTCGCCGGTGCGGCCGGCGCCGCGGTTGTCGACCCGGATCACGCGGTAGTGCTCGCTGAGCGCGGGCACCTGGCGGAACCACATCGCGGCCGGGTAGGCCAACCCCATGATGAGCAGCACCGCCTGACCGTCTTCGGGGCCGTCGGCCTCCCACGAGATCCGGGCGGTGTCAGGGCGTTCGAGCAGGGGCACGGTCGTTCCTCTTCTCACCGGGGTGGCCCGCCGCGGTCTACCGGCGAGGACTGACGACGCAGCCTAGCGCCGGTCCGCACCCGCTCCGGCACCACGCGCGGCCCGAGAATGGAGGCATGGAGAAGCTGGGCCTGATCGGCGGCATGAGCTGACTGGGACGCGGCGGCGGCCCGGGGACGTCATACGTTCCGACACCTGGCCCGGGACCAGGACGCATGACGTCCCGCGGTCACCCGGAGCGCTCACGGTGACCGGAGGATGCCGTCGGCGATGGCCTGATCGAGCCAGTCGCGGTACGACGGCTCCGGCCACCCACCGGTGTCGCGCATCATCAGGTGCACCTCCGGTGACGTGAGGGTCCACACCACCTGGGCGGCCCGGGTGACCGAGAGGCCGTCTCGCAGCGGGCCGCGCGCGGCGATCCAGCCCACGATCGTGTGCATCGCCGTGCGGCGCTGACGCACCTGGACGTCGTCGCGCAACGCGGCCGCCTCCCGGTCGACCGCGGCCGCGCTGCGCAGGATGTCGTCGAGCGGCCGGATGCGTTCGAGCTGATCGGTGACGCCTGCCGCCAGCATCGTCACCTGCACTCGCTGAGCGGTCTCCGCGCGCAGCGCCTGCGGCCCGGCCCGCTCGAGCAGCGGCACCGGTGCGTCGTCGCCGCCGATGCTGACGTCCAGTACCTCCTTGAGCAGGCCGATCTTGGAACCGAACGCTTTGTAGACCGTGTCGACCGAGACGCCGGCGGTACGGGCGATGGTGGCGAGGGACGTGCCCGCGTACCCGGCCTCGAGGAAGCGTTCGGTGGCTGCTCCGACCACGCGACGCCGGGTCTCGCGGGCACGTTCGGCACGCACGGAGGACACGTACGGGCGGCGACCCCTTGACACGGCCTCATCGTCAGCCACATATTCATTCTAGCGCAACTAGACTCATTAGGTCCGCGGACACGCGGTGTCAGGAGCTCGCCATGCAGGTCACCCACCCGTCCCTCGACGTCATGCACCGCATGTTCGACGAAGGGTTCGCCACCGGCAACGACACGATCGTCGATGAGCTGTGCTCGCCCGACCTGGTGGAGCACCAGTTCGGTCTCGCCGGTGCGGGCCCGGAGGCGATCGCCCACGTCAAGGCCGCCATCCGGGACGTGCACGGCGCCGTCCCGGACATGCGCTTCACCATCGAGGACTCCGTGGTCGACGGCGAGCGGGTGTGGGTGAGGGTGCGGGGGCGCGGGACCAACACCGGTCCGTTCTTCGGCCCGCCGTCCGGACAGCCCGTCGACATCACGGTCTTCGACCAGGCACGCGTCGTCGACGGCCGGATCGTCGAGCACTGGGGGGTGCCCGACCGGTTCGCCCTGCTCGCGCAGACCGGTGTGCTCGCGCGCGTAGGCTGAGCGGAGGCCAGGACCTACCCGTGAGGCAGCAGCGGTCGCCTGCGGCGGGTCCCCAGTGCTGCCGGGGTCTCAGCCCTCGAGGATGGCGAAGGTCGCCAACGCGTGCACCAGGGACTTCCCTTCCTGCGCCACGTCCGCCTCGCAGACCGTGAGGTTCTGGCCGCGCTTGAGCACCCCGGCCGTGACCATCGACAGCCTGGCCGAGCCGGTGGGCGAGGAGTGGGTGGTGCCCGTCGACTTCGTCGACGCGGTTCTCGGCGCCGGCCTGGGCGAGGACGTCTCCCGGGACGAGCGGTCCTTCTGGCACTCGGTGTACCAGCAGCACTATCGCGGTGACGACGGTCGCCACCGGCTACGGGTGTGCGCGATCAACCTGCGCGACCGCGACGGGCTGCACGCCCGGCTGGACTCCGTGAGGTGCCCGGTGCTCTGGCTCCAGGGGACCGCGGACACGGTGTACTCGGTCGCGAACGCCGAGGCCGAGTTCGCACTGTTCACCGGCTCCGCCGGGGCCGAGCTGCGCGTCGTCGACGGCGGGCAGCACTTCATGAGCGCCTCGCACCCCGACATCGTCAACGCCGCGGCGGTCGAGTTCATCAGGCGGTGGAGCTGACGCAAGTCGGCCCGGGCGACGGTGCACGCTGACCGTCCGACTCCTGCCACGCGGGACGCGACCCTCGACGACCGTCGAGGCCCGTCGCGCCGATACCGCCACCGTGCGTGCACGGGGACGGTAACTTCTTGTCTCCGCACCTGCTTCGGCCGCGACCGCGGCGGGCTCCGGCACGGACCTAAGTCGAGGGCCACACAATGCAGGGCAAATTCTCGTATCCGACCGGGCGCCGGCGGGGACGCCGAACCACCTCGGTGCGTCGGACGTGGTGTAGGTCCCCGTCGTCATGCTGCCCAT
>JBBQSN010000123.1:0-10606 GCA_038213835.1 Actinomycetales bacterium | reverse complement strand
GGCTGCTGCGGCATGGCCGGCTCGTTCGGCTACGAGGCCGAGCACTACGAGATCTCGATGAAGGTCGGAGAGGACCGCCTGTTCCCGGCGATCGAGGCCGAGGACCGGGAGACCGTCATCTGTGCGACCGGGACCTCGTGCCGCGAGCAGATCTTCCACGGCACCGCGCGGTCGGCCTGGCACCCGGTCGAGCTGGTCCAGGAGGCGCTGACCTCGGCCGCCGGCGCGCGTCGCGCGGCCGACAACCCCGCCCACACCTGAGCCGACCCGTCCGTTGCGGACACCCGACCCGTCCGTTGCGGACACCCGAATCGTGGCTCGCGGACGCCGCTGGCCCCCATGAAGGCCTGCGCGGCGCGTCGGAACCCGGCCCGAGCGCTGGTCCTAGGCTGACGGCATGTCGTCAGGGATCAACCTCGTGGTCGGGGGGACGGTGACCCGGAACGCGATGCTGCGGCGGAGCGTGGACGAGGCGTTCGCGATCGCACGAGACCGCTGCGACGAGCTCCTGGGTGCGTCCGACGTGGACGTGCACGTCATGGCGGCCCCGGACGAGTGCATCCCGCAGTGGGGCGTCGGAGGCTTCACCCACGGGCCCCACGCGGTGCTGGTGGCAGTCGACCCGGACCACGACGTCCGGAGGGAGCACGTGGTCTCGACGGTCGTCCACGAGCTCCACCACGCCGTGCGGTGGCAGGGTCCCGGGTGTGGCACCTCCCTGGGCGAGCGGCTGGTGAGCGAGGGGCTGGCCGAGGCGTTCGAGGTGGAGTGCACGGGTCGCGAGCCCCTCTACGCCCTGGGGGAGGTCGACCCCGGGACGCGGTCACGAGCGCTCCGCTTGCTCGCGGAGGACCCGGTGGACGAGGGGCGGTGGTTCTTCGGGTCAGGTGACGTCCCGTTCTGGTTCGGCTACCGGCTCGGCTACGAGCTGGTGAGCCGAGCACTGCCGCAGATCGGCCTGACGGCGTCGGGGGCGGTCGACGTGCCGGCGCCGGTGGTGCTCGCCGCCGCCGGGCAGGCGCGAGCCCCGGTCAGCGGCCCTGCCACTCCGGGGCGCCGCGGCTGGTGAACGCGGCGACGCCGCGGGCGAAGTCGTCGGAGCCGTAGACCCGGCCGACCACGTCGTCGACGTCGGCGCTCCCGGCGGCCGCGTGCAGCCGGCGCAGGATCTCCTTGCCCGCCCACATCGTGAGCGGCGCGTGGGAGAGGATCGCGGCGAGCACCTCCTCGGTCGTGGTGTCGACGTCGTCGGTGGTGCGGGTGACGAACCCGCAGGCCTGGGCCTCGGCCGCGTCCAGCAGGCGTGCGGTGGTGATCATGTCGATCGTGCGCGAGTGCCCGAAGTGGCGCATCGTGAGCGCGTAGCTGCGGGCGGAGAGCGTGTTTCCCAGCGTCCGGGCGATCGGGTAGCCGAAGCGCGCCGAGGTGTGGGCCACCCGGACGTCGGCCGCCGCGGCGATCGCCAGTCCGCCGCCGACGCAGGCCCCGTCGATCGCGGCCACCACCGGCACCTGCACCGCGAGCAGCCGCTCGATGGTGGCGTCGATCTTCTTCTCGTACGCCACCCCGCGCGGGCCGTCGAAGCCGGCGAACTGGGCGATGTCGGTGCCGGCGACGAACGCGCGGCCCCCGGCACCGCGCAGGAGGACCACCCGGATCGCGTCCGAGGCGTCGGCCCGCTCGCAGGCGTCGACCAGCCCCTCGTACATCGCGAAGGTCATCGCGTTGCGGGCCTGCGGACGGTCGAAGACCACGTGCAGCACGGGTCCGTCGGCACGGACCTGGAGGTCGTCGGTGGGGTCGCTCACGGGCTCTCCTCGGGGGTGGCAGGTGGGGTGGTGTCGGGGGGTGTGTCGGTGGCGAGCTCGGCGAGCACGGTCTCGGTGTCGGCACCCAGCACGGGCCCGGCCGGCCCGCGGCGTACCGGGGTGCGGGAGAAGCGCATCGGCGAGCCGACCTGTCGCACCGCTCCGAGCACGGGGTGCTCGGCGTCCCAGTAGAAGTCGCGGGCCAGCAGTGCCGGGTCGGTGAAGACCTGGTCGTAGGTCTGGATCGGGGCGCACGGCACGCCCGCGGTCTGGAGCACCCCGAGCACCGCGTCCGTGCCCATCGTCGCGGTGACCTGCTCGATCGCGGCGATGAGCGCGTCGCGGTTGGCCATCCGGGCGGTGTTGTCGGCGAAGCGCGTGTCGGCGGTCAGCTCGTCGAGCCCGAGCGCCGCGCAGAAGGCGAGCCACAGTGTGGGGGTGTTCGCGCCGATGGTGACGTGGCCGTCCGTGGTGACCACGGCCTGGTACGGCGCCTGCGACTGGTGCGCCGAGCCCTGGGGCGTCGGCACCCCGCCACCGCCGAACCAGCGCCCGGCCTCCCACACGCCGAGCGCGACGCCGGCCTCGTGCAGCGACACGTCGAGGTGCTGCCCGCGCCCGGAGCGCTCCCGCTCGCGCAGCGCCGCGGTCACGCCGAGCGCGACGTACATCGCGCACATCAGGTCGCACACCGGGACGCCCACCTTGGCGGGGCCTCCGTCGGGGAAGCCGGTCACGCTCATCAGGCCCGAGCGGGCCTGGGCCATGATGTCGAGACCCGGCTGCTGCGCCAGCGGGCCCTCCTGCCCCCAGCCGGACGCGGAGGCGTAGACCAACCCGGGGTTGTCCGCGCAGAGGTCGTCATACCCCAGGCCCATCCGCCGCATCGCGCCGGGCCGCAGGTTCTCGACCAGCACGTCGGCGCGGGCGACCAGGCGGCGGAAGGCGTCCCGCCCCTCGTCGGACTTCAGGTCGAGGGCGACCGACTCCTTGTTGCGGTTAAGGCGCACGAACGACGAGCTCTCGCCGTCGACGTACGGCGCGTTGCCCCGCACGAAGTCACCGGTGCCGGGCGTCTCGACCTTGATCACGCGGGCGCCGAGGTCCGCGAGCTGGGTCGCAGCGAACGGGGCGGCGAGGAAGGACCCGACCTCGACGACGACGACGTCGGCAAGCGGTCCGGGAACGGTGTCGGGCACGCGACCTCCTGGGTGGGTGCTGTGTACGGTATACCGTATGACGACGCCCGACCAGGTCCCCCGCGGTGGGCCAGATCGGCGACTGGCACCGCCGTCGAGGCTCGCGGCGCTGGCCGCCGACGCCCTTCGGGCGATGATCCTGGGCGGCGAGGTCCGACCCGGGGAACGGCTGGTCGAGAGCCGCCTGACCGAGCAGCTCGGCGTGTCCCGGCCGCCCGTGCGCGAGGCCCTCCAGCAGCTCGAGCACGAGGGCCTGGTGGTCCACTCCGGCAGGCGCGGGCTCGCCGTGCGAGAGCTGACCCGCCACGACGTCTACGAGATCGTCACCCTGCGCGACGACCTGGAGCAGCTCGCGCTCCGCCTGACCCTGCCGGTGCTGGACGACGCCCGGCTGGCCCCGGTCGTCGCCGCGCTCGAGGACCTGGAGGGTGCGGCGGCGGCGGGGCTCGGCGGGGCGGCCCTGGTCGAGCGCGGGTACGCGTTCCACCTCGCTCTGGTCGCGCTGTCGGGGCACCAGCGGCTCGTCTCGGCCTACCGCGACCTGGGCCTGCAGATGCAGCTGTGCATGAGCGCCAACATCGCGAGCCGTACGCACGAGGACGCGGCCGGCAACGCCGCCCGGCACCGGGTGCTCCTCGACGTCCTGCGCACCGGTGACCTCGACGCGGTGCTGGCCGCCCTGGCCGACCACGGGCACCGGTCCTTCCTGACCAGCGTGGCCGCGGACCTGCCCGGTGGGTCCCTGGAGTCCGACGCCTGGCTGGCGCGGCCGCGCGGTTGACGCGCACGGAGCCCGGATCACGCCTGCGGGTGTATCCGCAGGTGGGACGCGGTGCAAGATTGGCCACGAGGTCGGCGGCCCTGGGCTCCGAGACTTACGCAGATCCTCGGGGAGGTAACCCATGGGGCTGGGGTCGCCGACCTCGCCAGGCGCGGCGGGGCGGGGGCCGTCGTCGGACACCAACTCAGGATCGACCCAGGAGCTGCTGCGCATGAGCACGAACGAACGCCTGATGGAGGCCACCCCCGACCAGGTCTGGGCCGTGCTGTCCGATGGCTGGCTGTACCCGCTGTGGGTCGTCGGCGCCACCCGGATGCGCAACGTCGACGCCACCTGGCCCGAGGCCGGCTCCGTGCTGCACCACTCCGTCGGGGCCTGGCCGCTGGTCATCGACGACACGACCTCGGTGACGGCCTGCGACCCCGGACGGCGCCTGGACCTACGGGCCCGGGCCTGGCCGTCCGGCGAGGCGGCGGTCTCCATCGAGCTCGAGGCGGTCGGTGCTCGCACCCGGGTCCGCATCCGGGAGGACGCCGTGCGGGGTCCCGGACGCTTCATCCCGGCGCCGCTGCGCCACCTCCCGCTCGCCTGGCGCAACGTGGAGACGCTGCGCCGGTTGGCCTACCTGACCGAGCGCCGGACCGCCTGAGGCCGTTCCCGGCGGGTCCACCCGATGCTCGGACGCCGGGCCGGCGTCGTCACCGCGGGCGTCGTGACAGCAGCTGAGCCACCATGTCGGCCATCGCGGGGAGGGCGACCCCGGCCCGCGCCGCTGCCTCCGCAAGCCGGTCCCCGGCCCCGGTGACGTCGACGTCGAGCGTGGCAGCGAGCATGCCGACGGCCAGGTCCACCTGCGCCGCGTCCCGCAGGACCTGGGGAGCACGCTGCGCCTCGAGCCGGCTGTCGAAGGACAGGTCCGCGTTGGCGACGGCGCCACCCGCCCAAGCGCCCAGGATGGTGGCCAGCTCGTCGTGGTGCCCGTCGAAGGCGTCGCGGGTCCCGCCGTACAGGTTCACCCCGCCGACCACCTCGCCGTCCTCCATCAACGGCAGCGACAGGGTGCTGACGACACCGTGCGCCGCGGTGGCACCGGCGAAGAGGTGCCACCCGCGCTCGTCGAGGCTGTCGGACGTGGTGGCGAGGACCTCCCCCCGCTCCGCGGCCGTCACGCACGGGCCGCCGGCGAGGTACTGCACCGCGTCCAGCGCGGCGATCTCCGCCACCGTCGCGACCAGGGTGAGCGTGATGCCGTGGTTGATCATGGCGACGCTCATGCCGACGCAGTCGGGCACGAGGACCCGCACGCGCGTGGCCACGGCACCCAGCTGCTCCAGCAGGTCGTCGTCCGCCACGAACGCGTCGAGCTCGTCGACCGCCTCGGTCGTCTCCGGGATGGGCTCCATGGACTCTCTCTGCCGATATGCGCTGCCGGCCGGTCGGCGCTCTGTCCTTTCTAGTGACCACAGGGGGGCCAGCCGTACCACCGGAAGGGGTGGTCGCCGGCGCGGACCGTCCGCACGGGGGTAGCGAGCGCGCGGCCACCCGGCCAGCATGGGCCCGCGGGTCGCAGTGGGCCGCGCGCAGCGAGAGGAGCACGATGAGCCAGCAGCACGACGCGGTCGTGGTCGGGGCCGGGCCCAACGGCCTGGTGGCCGCCAACCACCTGGCCGACGCCGGTTGGCGGGTGCTGGTGCTGGAGGAGCAGCCCGAGGCCGGCGGCGCCGTACGCAGCGATCGCGAGCTCGACCCCGGGTTCGTCCACGACACGTTCAGCGCGTTCTACCCGCTGGCGCTGGCGTCGTCTGCGGTGGTCGACCTGCACCTGGAGGATCACGGTCTGGAGTGGGCGCACGCCCCGGCGGTGCTCGGCCACGTCATGTCGGACGGCCGGTGGGCGCTGCTGCACCGCGACCGCCACGTGACGGCGGGGCTGCTGGAGGACCTGGAGCAGGGTGACGGGGAGGCGTGGCTCGAGCTGTGCGCGACCTGGGACCGGATCGGCGGGCCATTGGTCGACGCGCTGACCTCGCCCTTCCCCCCGGTCGGGGCCGGCGCGCGGCTGCTGCGGCGGTTGCCGGCGGCGGGTGGGCTGGACCTGGTCCGGATGCTGCTGAGCCCGGCCGCCTCGATCGCCCGGCACCGCTTCAAGGGCGAGGCGGCGGGCCTGCTCATCTCCGGCAACGCCGGTCACGCGGACCTGCCGCTGAACGCCACGGGGTCAGGGGTGTTCGGGCTGCTGATGACGATGCTCGGCCAGACCGTCGGCGTCCCCGTCCCGCGCGGCGGGGCCGGCGAGCTCGCTGCCGCCCTCGTGCGGCGGTTGGAGTCGCGCGGCGGGGAGGTGCTGACCGGCGCTGCGGTCGACCACGTCGTGGTGGAGGGCGGCCGGGCCGTCGCCGTGACGACCGCCGACGGTCGGCGGCACGAGGCACGCGGCGCCGTGCTGGCCGCGGTGTCGGCGCCCGCCCTGTTCGAGCACCTGTTGGATCCTGCCGACGTCCCGCCCCGCGTCGCCCGTGGGATGGGGGCGTTCGAGCTGGATCCGGGCACGGTCAAGGTGGACTGGGCGCTGGACGGCCCCGCGCCGTGGGCGAGCACACCGGCGTACGCCCCGGGCACCGTGCACGTCGCCGACTCCGTGGGCCAGATGACCGAGGCGATTGCCCAGGTCGGTGCCGGGTCGATCCCGGCCGCGCCGTTCCTGCTGACCGGGCAGATGACCACCAGCGACCCCGCCCGCTCGCCGGCCGGCACCGAGTCGTTCTGGGCCTACACCCACGTCCCGCAGCCTGGCCAGACACGAGGCGACGCCGGCGATGCCGGCCTGCGGGGGCGGTGGGACCACGACGAGTGCGAACGGTTCGCCGACCGGATGCAGGCCCGGCTCGAGGCGTTGGCGCCCGGGTTCGGTGCTCGCGTGCGCGCGCGACGCGTCCTGGGCCCGCACGAGCTGCAGGCGCGCGACGCGAACCTGATCGGCGGGGCACTGAACGGGGGCACCTCCCAGGTGCACCAGGATCTCTACCTGCGCCCGGTGCCGGGCATGCTCGGCCGGCCCGGCACGGGGGTTCGCGGGCTCTACCTCGCGTCCTCCTCCGCCCACCCCGGTGGCGGTGTGCACGGCGCGGCGGGGGCCAACGCGGCCCGCGCGGCTCTGGCGCACCACCCGGTCGCAGCGCTCCTGCGACGGACCGGCCGGGGACGGGGGTGACATCGTCCACGCCCGACGGCGGCGCGCCGTCGCTGGAGTTCGTCGGAACCGCCACGACGGTGCTGCGCCTGGGTCCCTTCACGATCCTCACCGACCCCAACTTCCTGCATCGTGGCCAGCGGGCCTACCTCGGCCGCGGACTGTGGACCAAGCGCCTCACCGAGCCCTCCCTGCAGCCCGACGGCCTTCCCGACCTCAGCGCGGTCCTGCTCTCGCACCTGCACGGCGACCACTTCGACCGGATCGCTCGACGGGGTCTGGACCCCGCTGTGCCGTGCTCACCACTCCCGCGGCCGCGCGCCGGCTACGCCGGTGGGGCTTTGCCGGGTCCGTCGGGCTCGAGACGTGGGACGAGACCGAGCTGGTCTCGGACGGCTGGTCGCTGCGGGTCACCTCGGTGCCGGGTGAGCACGCCCCGGCGATCGCGCGCCCGCTGCTGCCCTCGGTGATGGGCTCGGTGCTCGAGCTGCGGCGGGACGACGGGCCGGTCCACCGCACCTACATCTCGGGGGACACCCTGTTCCGGCCGTGGCTGCGCGACGTGGTCGGCCGCACCGGGCCGCTCGACGCGGCGATGGTCCACCTCGGCGGCACCCGCGTGCTGGGGCTGCTGGTCACCATGGACGCCACGCAGGGCGCCGACCTGGTCGACCTCCTCGACCCGGCCCTCACCGTCCCGGTCCACCACGAGGACTACGGCGTCTTCCGCTCACGGGTGTCCGACTTCACCGACGAGCTGGTGCGCCGCGGCGACCGGCGACGGGTGCGCGTCGTGGCACGCGGCGAGCGGGTGCCCCTCGTCTGAGCGGCGCTGCGCGGGACGGGCCGCACTCCCACCGGGCCCGGCAGGTCGTCGGGTCCGACAGGTCTCAGCCGGTGTCGCGCGACACCGACCTCCGCTCGACCACGGAGCGCGCCACGTCACGCAGCTTGGTCTCGGTCGTCGAGGCGACCCGGACCAGGTAGCCGAAGGCGCGGGTGGCGTCGAGGTCGTACCGCTCCATCACGATGCCGACGGCCTGGCCGATCACCTCGCGGCTGTCGATCGCACGGCGCAGGTGGGCGACCTGCTCGGTGTGCCCGTAGGCCACGGCGGCGTGCGTGGCGAACAGGGGTGCCATCACCGTGGTCTCCTGGCCGACCACGTCGGCGGAGGTCGAGTAGAGGTTGAGCACCGCGACGGCCTCGGGACGGGAGAACAACCGGATGGCGACCATCGAGCGCAGGCCCGCGTCGGCGGCCCGGGGCAGCCAGGCCGGCCATCGCGGGTCGCCGACGCCGGCGCGGTCCACCACCACCATGGTGTCGTCGGCCGTCATCTCGTCCAGGCAGGGCCCCTCGTGCAGCTCGTACTGCAGGGCGTCCAGACCGCGAACGAAGTCGTCGGTCGCCGCGGCCGTCTCCAGCCTGCCCGCGCTGTCGGCGACGGTGACCCCGGCGTGGTCGACGTCGGTCAGCGACGCCTGGGCGACCGTCACGATCGATCGGAGCGTCTCCGGGAGGGTGGCCGTCGCGTGGACCTGGTGCGCCGCCTCGGCGAGGGCCTCGGCCAGGTCGGGCTGCTGGGTCACCGGTCCTCCTCCGACGAGATGCCACGCGGATTCATGCACCCGCACCGTACCCGAGGACGGCTGGTGGTCCGCCGGCCATCGACCTCCGGCTCGGCTAACGCGACATACTCGGTCTCGGTCGTCGAACCCTCCCCCCTGGGGGTGGAGTTTGCCCGGTCCGCCATGGATAGTTTGCGAGAACGGGCTTGGCCCGCACGCTGGAACCACCGGCGGTCTACCTCGTGGAACGAGGTCCTCGATGCCACCGGTCACACCGTCACCCGCAGCCCACCCCGCCGTCGTTCGACCTCGAGCGTACGCGGACGCCGTGGTCACCGGCACCGAGCCGGGCGGCCGGGTCGGGGTGGTGACCCTGGTCCACGGGTCGCGCGAGCTCCTCGCGCTCCAGCACCGCTCCCTGGTGGCCCAGAGTCGTCGCCCCGATCACTACGCCGTGGTCGCCATGGACGATCGAGGGATCATGGCAGCGGAGGTCGACGGGTTGCGGCGCGACGTCTTGCACCTGCGCAGCGCCGACGGCAGGCTCCCCCTTGCCGCGGCGATCAACGTCGGCGTCGACTACCTCCTCGTGCGAGGGTGCGAGGTTCTCGTGTCCCTCGACCCGCGCTGCGTGGCCGGCCCCGACCTCGTGGCGGCCTACAGCGACGCGCTGGCCGCCGACCCCTGGCGGCTGTGGACCGGCCCGGTCGTCGAGAGGTGCCTGGTGCCCGGTGGCACCGGTGTCGGGGACCAGTCAGCGCGCGCCGACGGCGGCGCGGCGCCGGGGTGGCCCGCGCCGGGTGAACGGGCGCACCTCGAGGACGCCGAGAGCATCACGACCTGGTCCTTCGCGGTCAGCGCCCGGGCGTGGAAGAGGACCGGTGGGTTCTGCGAGGAGTACCGGGGCGAGGGCAGCGCGGTGACCGACTTCGTCCGACGCGCCGGCCTGTGCGGGTCGGGGCTGGGGGCCGTCGGCTCGGCTCTCACCCACCGGCAGGTGGCTCCCAGCCCGGTGACACCCGTCGACCACCGCGACGACGTCGAGCGCAACGCCCGCATCTTCCACCGCCGCTGGGGTCACTGGCCGCCCCACGGCCTGGCCGAGGCCGAGCGGGTCGCCTGGCCGAGGTCCGCAGACTCCTGAGGCCCTCCGAGTCCGCCAGCCGGGCGGGCGCGCCCGGGACGGCGTGGGCTCGGCGCCCGCAGGGGCAGGGGGCATGCTGGGGCCATGCGGACCCCGGTGCCCGACTACCTGACCGAGGTCCTCGGCGATTGCGTCGCCGACGGCGGCGCCGTGGCCGACTACGTGCCCGAGCTGGCCGCGGCCGACCCCGACCGGCTGGCCGTCGCGCTGACCACGCTGGACGGGGTGACCTACTCGGCCGGTGACGACGAGGTGCGGTTCACGATCCAGTCGATCTCCAAGCCGTTCGTCTACGCGCTGGCGCTGGAGGACCGCGGGTTCGCAGCCGTGCTCGAGGTCGTCGGCACCGAGCCGTCCGGCGAGGCGTTCAACGACATCTCCCTCGAGCCCGACACCGGGCGCCCGCGCAACCCGATGATCAACATCGGGGCGATCACCACCCTGTCCCTGGTGGGCGAGCCGGGCCTCTCTCTCGACCAACGCTCGGAGCGGGTACGGCGCCGGATGTCGGCCTTCGCCGGGCGCGAGCTCGCCGTGGACGGGTCGGTCCTCGAGTCCGAGATGGGCACGGCGTACCGGAACCTGGCACTGGCGCACATGGTGCGCAGCCGCGGGACCATCACCGAGGACCCGGCCACGCTGGTGCGGGAGTACGTACGCCAGTGCGCGCTGCTGGTCGACGTGCGGGACCTGTCGGTGATGGCCGCGACCCTGGCCCACCACGGGACCAACCCGGTCACCGGCGAGCAGGTCGTCGGCGCGCGGGTCGCCCGGCAGGTTCTGAGCGTGATGGCGACCTGCGGGATGTACGACGCGGCGGGCGACTGGCTCTCGGTGGTCGGGATCCCCGCCAAGAGCGGCGTGGCCGGCGGGATCCTCGGTGCGCTGCCCGGCGAGGTGGGGATCGGCACCT
>JBBQSN010000122.1:0-10622 GCA_038213835.1 Actinomycetales bacterium | reverse complement strand
GACAGGGGCGGAGCCGTCGGCCAGCGCCAGCACGTCGTCGCGGGAGACGGTGCCGTTCGGGCCGGTGGGGGTGGCGTCGGCGAGGTCGACTCCGAGGTCGCGGGCGAGCTTGCGCACCGGCGGCTTGGCCAGCACCCGGGTGGCATCGCCGGTGGGCGCGGCCTCGACCCTCCCGACGGGCGGGAGCGAGCGCCCGGCGACCGGCCCGGTGGGCACGGGCCTGACCGGGGCCGCCGCGCGCATCGGGGCGACCGGGGTCGCCACCTGGCGTTCGGCCGAGAACGCCTCCTGCACGGCGGCCGATCCGCTGGTGCTGGCCTCGCCACCGCGACCGCGCCGCGGACGACGGGCGGCCTCCTGCGACTTCGGGCCGTAGCCGACCAGCACGGAGGTGCGTCCGCCCGGGGCAGCACCGCCGATCAGGCCGGGCTCGACGAAGCCCTCGTCCGGCGGCGTCGGGACCATCTCCTCGCCGGGGCCGCCCACCTCGGGGCGCTCGGCGGCGGTGGCCTGCTCGGGGACATCACCGGTGGGAGTGCCTGCGGGAGAAGCGCCCTCGGGGTCGACGTCGATCGAGATGATCGGAGTGCCGACGTCGGCGGTCACACCCTCGGCGACGTGGATCTCGACGACCTTCCCCGCGAACGGGCACGGCAGCTCGACCAGCGACTTGGCCGTCTCGATGTCGACGATCGGCTGGTTGATGACCACCATGTCGCCGACCGCCACCTTCCAGGTGACGATCTCGGCCTCGGTGAGCCCCTCGGCGGGGTCGGGCAGCAGGAACTGCTTGATCTGCGGCATGGGTCCAGTCCTCAGAAGGCGAACGAGCGGTCGACGGCGTCGAGCACCCGGTCCAGGTCGGGCAGGTACTCCTCCTCGTGCCGGCTGGCCGGGTACGGGATGTGGAACCCGCCGACACGCAGCACCGGAGCCTCCATCGAGTAGAAGCAGCGCTCGGTGACGCGGGCGGCGATCTCCGCCCCCATCCCGAGGAACGTGGTGGCCTCGTGCACCGTCACCAGCCGCCCGGTCTTGTTCACCGAGGCCTCGATCGTGTCGACGTCGAGCGGCGACAGGGTGCGAAGGTCGATCACCTCGATCGAGATGCCGTCGTCGGCGGCGGCCTGCGCAGCAGCCAGTGACGTGGTGACCATCGGGCCGTACGCCGCCACGGTGACGTCGGTGCCCTCGCGGGCAACCCGGGCCTGGTGCAGCGGCATCGGGGTGACCGAGGTGTCGACCTGCCCCTTCTCCCAGTACCGGCGCTTCGGCTCGAAGAACATCACCGGGTCGTCGGAGGCGATCGCCTGCTGGATCATCCAGTACGCGTCGGCCGGGTTCGAGCACGAGACCACGCGCAGGCCCGGGGTGTGCGCGAAGTACGCCTCCGGGCTCTCCGAGTGGTGCTCGACCGCGCCGATGCCGCCGCCGAACGGGACCCGGATCACGATCGGCAGCTTCACCGAGCCCCCGGAGCGGTACCCCATCTTCGCCAGCTGGGTGACGATCTGGTCGTACGCCGGGAAGATGAAGCCGTCGAACTGGATCTCGCAGACCGGCCGGTAGCCGCGCAGCGCCATACCGATCGCGGTGCCGATGATCCCGGACTCCGCGAGCGGGGTGTCGATGACGCGGTCCTCGCCGAAGTCCTTCTGCAGGCCGTCGGTGACGCGGAAGACACCGCCGAGCTTGCCGACGTCCTCGCCCATGACCAGGACCTTCGGCTCGGCCTCCATCGCCGCCCGCAGGCCCATCGTGATGCCCTTGGCGATGGTCGACTGCACGACCGTGGTGGGCGCCTCGCTGCTGGTCTCGGTCACTTCTCGGCACCCTCTCCCTCGAAGGACGCGTGGTACTGCGCGAACCAGGCCCGCTCCTCGTCGACGAGGGGATACGGCTCGCGGTAGGCGTGCTGGAACATCTCGTCCGGGTGCGGGTTCGGCATCTCCAGGCAGCCCTTGCGGACGTGCGCGGCGAGCTCGTCCGCCTCCTTCTCGATCTGGTCGAAGAAGTCCTGGTCGGCGTCGCCGCCGCGGGCCAGGTACGCCTTCAGCCGCGCGATCGGGTCCTTGAGCTTCCACTCCTCGACCTCGGCCTCGATCCGGTACCGGGTCGGGTCGTCGGACGTGGTGTGCGCACCCATCCGGTACGTGAACGCCTCGACCAGCGTGGGGCCCTCACCGTTGCGGGCACGATCCAGCGCCTGCGTGGTGACCGCGTACGTGGCCAGCACGTCGTTGCCGTCGACCCGCACGCCGGGGAAGCCGAAGCCGCGGGCGCGCTGGTAGAGCGGGATGCGGGTCTGGCGCTCGTTCGGCTCCGAGATCGCCCACTGGTTGTTCTGGCAGAAGAACACGACCGGGGCGTTGAACACGGACGCGAAGACGAACGCCTCGTTGACGTCGCCCTGCGCGCTCGCACCGTCACCGAAGTAGGCGATCACCGCGGCGTCGCGGTCGGCGTCGCCGGTGCCGACCGCGCCGTCGCGCTGGATGCCCATAGCGTAGCCGGTGGCGTGCAGGGTCTGCGAGCCGATCACGATCGTGTACAGGTGGAAGTTGTTCTTGGTGGGGTCCCAGCCGCCCTGGTTGACCCCGCGGTAGAGCCCGAGCAACGTCACCGGGTCGACGTCGCGGGTCCAGGCGACGCCGTGCTCGCGGTAGGTCGGGAAGACGTAGTCCTGCTGGCGCGTGGCGCGACCGGAGCCGATCTGCGCCGCCTCCTGCCCCAGCAGGCTGACCCAGATGCCCAGCTCGCCCTGACGCTGCAGCGCGGTGGCCTCGGCGTCGGCCCGGCGCACCAGCACGAGGTCGCGGTACATGCCGCGCAGGTCCTGCGCGGTCAGGTGCTCGACCAGGGGTGAGTACTCGGGGTGCTCGAGGCGCTCGCCCTCGGGGGTGAGCAGCTGCACCAGGTCCGGTCCGCCATCGAGGCGGGAGCGGCCGGCGCCGACAGCGGTGTCGGTCACGCAGGTCTCCTTCGTCGTCGCCGGCACCAGGGGTCGCCTGGTGCAGCGGTGCTGACTGCGGGTCCCCGCTCCGGCCTCCGGGGTGGCCGGCACGCACGACGCGGGGGGCGTCGATCACCTGTGACCGGCGCCTGGAAGCACACCGTACCGCCTGTCGAGACGGCGCTGGACGCGCCGGGTCTGCTCAGGCGATGACCGCGTCGACGACCTTCTTCAGCGCGCTCGGCTGGGCCGGGCTGCGCGGGGCGGTCGGGCGCATCTCCTGCATCCGGGCCCCGATGTCCTGCAGCTGCTTGCGACCGAGACCGGCGCGGACCTTGGGGAACCAGTCCTGCTCCTCCTCCTCGATGTGGTGCGTGACGTTCTCGATCAGCACGGTCATCTTGGCGTCGAAGCGCTCGGCGTCGGGGTCCATCGCGGCGAGCTCCATGCAGAGCACGTCGGCGACGTGGTGCTCCTCGTACGACTCGAGCACGTCGTCCTCGAGCTCGGGCAGCAGCGCACGCACCTCCGGGTACATCACCTCGTTCTCGAGGTAGGTGTGCACGGTCAGCTCCTCGATGATCTTGGTCGCGAGCCTCCCCTTGGTGACAGTGGCGTCCTTGCCGGCCTTCTGGAAGTCGCGGAACAGGGCGCGGACCCGCTTGTGGTCGTCCTTGAGGACGACGATCGCGTCGGTGGACATCAGGCACGCTCCGGGGGGCTGGGGGTCGGTCGCGACAAGGCGTCGAGGTCGACCGGGTGCGATCATCGTCCTCCGCCTGCCGCCCTCGCGCGCGCCCAGAACAGCCCACCCCGGGTGGCACGGGTCACGCCGGCGCGCGGTCCTCCTGACAGACCTCGAGCAGCCGGTCGTTCGCCTGGTCTCGGTCTCGGTCTCGGTCTCGGTCTCGGTCTCGGCGATCGTGCAGCGCACGCCGTCCTCCCCTGGTGTGCGCACGGGCCGGCGCTGCTACCGGTCGGGCAGACCTGCCAGGAGTGCCCGGCTCGCCTCCACCACCTGCTCCTGGGCGGTGGCGCGGTCGACGGTGGGCGTGCCGTCGCCGGGCTGCACCCCGTAGTCCCCGAAGAAGGCGTGCACGCCACCCTCGACCGTGACGACGGCGGTGTCCGGCGGGAGGTCGTCCAGGCTGGCGGTGATGTCCTCAGGGGTGGCCAGCCCGTCCCGCGTGCCCGAGACCGAGGTGACGGCCAGGTCGGTGCGGTCTGCGAGGGGGTCGAGCGGGTAGGAGGCCCACAGCAGCAGCCCGCTGACCTGGTCCGGGTGGTCGCCGGCGTAGGACGCCGCCACCACACCCCCGAGGCTGTGCCCGCCGACCGCCCAGCGACGCACCTCGGGGTGGTCGGCGAGCACCGCGCCCGGTGCGTCGACCGCGGTGAACCCGATGTCCAGCGGTTGCTTGACGACCACCACCAGCGAGCCGGCCTCGGCGACCCGGGTCAGCAACGGGACGTAGGCGCGAGGGTCGACCCGGGCGCCCGGCTGGAAGACCAGCCCGGAGCGCGGCGCCACCCCGGTGGGGGTGAGCGTGATCCGGGTCGACGACGAGGTGACCTGCACCTGCGCCGTGCCGCTCATCGCCTCGACGGCCTCGACGGACGCTCCGAAGGGCCGCAGCCACACCAGCGCCCCGACCACGGCGAGGGTCAGCACGGCGGCGCCGCCGCGGCCGAGCAGCAGGCGCCACGAGCGACCACGACGCGGCTGGTGCCGTCTGGACGACAGGGCCAGGAGCAGGACGCCCAGCAGGCCGCCGAGCGTCACCAGCACCACGTACAGCGGGTGTCCGGCCAGCATCACGTCGGCCCGGGTGGCCCACAGCCACAGCCCCCCGCCGAGCCACACCACTGCGAGGACGACGCGGAACCAGGGCACGACCATGCAGGTCATCCTGCCGGTCCGTCAGCTCAGCGCGCGGTACTCCTGGCAGACCTCGAGCAGCCGGTCGTTCGCCTCGGTCTCGGCGATCGTGCAGCGCACGCCGTCGCCGTCGAACGGCCTGACCGACAGGCCGACCGCCGCGCACCGGGTGGCGAAGGCCAGGCTGGAGCCGCCGAGCGGCAGCCAGACGAAGTTCGCCTGGCTGTCCGGGACGTCCCAGCCCTGGTCACGCAGGGCGGCGAGCACTCGGGTGCGCTCGGCCACGAGGGTCTCGACCCGCTGGAGCAGCTCGGCCTCGGCCGCGAGCGAGGCGACGGCGGCGTCCTGGGCGATCGACGAGACGCCGAACGGGACGGCGGTCTTGCGCAGCGCGTCGGCCAGGTGCGGGTGCGCGACGGCGTACCCGACGCGCAGGCCGGCCAGTCCGTACGCCTTCGAGAACGTCCGCAGCACAGCGACGTTCGGACGGCGGCGGTGCACGTCGACGGCGTCGGGGGTGTCCTGGTCCCGGACGAACTCGCGGTAGGCCTCGTCGATGACGACCAGGACGTCCGCCGGCACGCGGTCGAGGAGGTCCTCGAGCTCCTGCGCGTGCACCGACGGGCCGGTCGGGTTGTTCGGCGTGCAGACCAGCACCAGCCGGGTGCGCTCGGTGATCGCGTCGGCCATCGCGGCCAGGTCGTGCCGGCCGTCGGACGTGACCGGGACCGGGACCGCGGTCGCGCCACTGATCCCGACGACGATCGGGTACGCCTCGAACGACCGCCACGCGTAGACGACCTCGTCGCCCTCGGCGCAGGTGGACTGGATGATCTGGCCGAGCACGCCGACGCTGCCCGTCCCGGTGGCGATGCAGTCGGCGGGCACGCCGACGTAGCGCGCGAGCGCCGCGGTCAGCTCGGCGCAGGCCATGTCGGGGTAGCGGTTCATCCGCGCGGCCGCGTCGGCCACGACGGCCAGCACCGACGGCAGCGGCGGGTAGGGGTTCTCGTTCGAGCTGATCTTGAACGCCGTGACACCGTCGAGCGGCGCCGGCGGCCGACCGGGCCGGTACGAGGGGACGGCGTCCAGGGCGGCGCGGAGCCGGGGCGAGGTGGCGGGGGCAGCGGTCGCATCGAGGTCGTCGGCCATGCCGGTCACCCTATGCACCCCGAGCAGGACCAGGATCGGGGCAGGATCGGCGCAGGATCGGCGCACGATCGGCGAACGGCGGGCAGGACGGGCGCAGGACCGGGCGGGACCCCCCGAGGGTCCCGCCCGGCCGGCGTCGCGGCCTCACTCCGCGAGCGCCGCCACCGGTGCGGACCGTGCTGCCCGGCGGCCGGGCAGCACCGAGGCGAGCAGGCCCGCCGCGACCGCACCCAGCACCACCAGCAGCAGCCGACCCACCGGCAGGTCGAGCAGGACGCCGCCGTCGGTGACCGCGCCCAGCACCGAGGCCGCACCCAGCCAGCCGTAGAAGCTGCCCAGCGCCAGCCCCAGCACCGTCCCGGCACCGGCCAGCAGGACGCCCTCGGCCGCCAGCGTGCCGCGCAGCTGGCGCCGGGTCAGACCCAGCGCCCGCAGCAGCGCCGACTCCCTGGTGCGCTCCACCACCGACAGGCTGAGCGTGTTCGCCACGCCCACCACGGCGATCAGGACGGTCACCGCGAGAAGACCGGTGAGCACACCGAGCAGGGTGTCGATCACCTGCTGGAAGGTGGCTCGCTCGGCCGCAGCGCCCTCCACGAGCACCGCACCGACGCCCGCCTCGCTGACGGCGTCGCGCACCGCGTCGACCGCGGCGACCGCCTCGGCCGGGTCGCCGGTCGCCAGGGAGTCGTCCAGGTCGATCCAGAGCCGGGTGACCGGCGCCCGCGGGTCGAGGGTCTGCAGGTCGTCCGGGGTCAGCACCAGACCCCGGCCCGGCAGGTCCGTGACGGCGGCCGTCACCTCGATCCCGCCGCCCCCTTCGCGGGTCAGGCGCAGGGTCTGGCCGTCCTGGATCGCCACCTGCTGGGCGAGCGAGCCGGGGACGACGACGGTGCCGTCGGCCAGCGGCTCGAGCACCAGCGGGTTCGAGCTGAGGGCGCGGCCTCGCTCGGGCGTGATGCCCAGCACCTGCAGGTCGGTGGCCTCCGGCTGACCGGGGACCGAGACGAGTGCCCTGGTGCCCACCAACGGCTCGGAATCGGCGACCTGGGCCACCCCGGACGCCGCGGCGAGCACCGACGCCGCCAGCTCCGGCTGGACGTCGGTGCCGTAGTCGGCGCCGTCCGAGCCGCCGACGGACACGTCGACCGGCCACTCCTGGTCGAACAGCCGCAGCAGGCTCGCCTGGGTCGTGGCCGCGCCGACCGCCACGGTCGAGACCAGCGTCACGCCGATGAGGAGCGCAGCAGCGGTGCTCGTGGTGCGCCGCGGGTTGCGCACGCCGTTGACGGCCGCCAGCCGGACGGCGGCCCCCCCGTCACCCGGGACCAGCCGGGCCAGCAGTCTCCCGGCGCCCGAGACGATCGGCGGCACCACGAAGAGCGCACCGATCATCACCCCGACGAACGTGAGCCCGGCGCCGGCGGCGGCGACCAGCGTCCCGTAGACGTTGCCGCTGCTGGAGAGCGCGAGGCCGAACGCGAGCATCACGCCACCGACGGCCAGGAACCCGACGGCCAGGACGACGCGCAGCCACGAGGCGCGGCGGCGCAGGTCGGGTCCGTCGACGGGACGCAGCGCGGCGAGCGGCGCGACCCGGGTCGCGGCCCGGGCGGGCGGGATCGCCGCCCCCACGGTCACCAGGACTCCGGCCAGGACGGGGACGAGCACCGCCAGCGCCGTGGGCCACACCACGCTCGGGAGCTCGAGCTGCGGCTGCGCCGACGACACCAAGGCTGCGGCGATCGTGGCCAGCACCGTGCCGAGCACGACCCCCGCCAGGGACGCCAGCAGACCGAGCAGGGCGGCCTGGCCGAGCACCTCGCGGCGCACCTGGCCGCGGGTCGCACCGACGCAGCGCAGCAGCGCGAGCTGCCGGGTCCGCTGCGCGACCAGGACGGCGAAGGTGTTCGTGATGACGAAGCCGGCGACGAACAGGGCCAGCGCCGCGAAGCCGAGCGCGACCGCAGTGAGGATGTCGACGCCGTCGAGGAACTCGACGATCGTCTCCTCGGCCTTCTCGTCGGCGGTCAGCACGCTGGTCCCTGGCAGCACCGCGGTGACGCGGTCACGCAGCTCGTCCGGGCTCACGCCGTCGTCGGCCACGACGAGCAGCTGCTCGGGACCGGTCGGGAGCCCCTGGACGCGGTTCCAGCCGGCCATCGTCTCGGCGGTGACCAGGCCGGACCCGCTCGAGGCGAGCTGGGAGGCCAGGCCGCCCGGGAGCACCCCGACGACGTCCAGCTGCTGCTCGACGACCTCGAACGACGGCTCGCCGGCGGCGTCGATGGTCTCGCGGTAGAGCTCGACGCCGACCTGCTCGCCCACCGCGGTGCGCAGCCGGTCGGCCACCGACGAGCTGAGCGCGATCTCGCCGGCCCCGGTCGGCAGCCGGCCCTCGTCGGGCACGGGGGTGCGCAGCCCGGGCAGGGCCGGCAGGTCGGAGACGGTCGGGAAGTCCGAGCGGGCGCCGTTGACGAGCGAGGCGTAGGTCGAGGTGGTCGGGGCGGAGACCGCGACGCCGTCGAGGTCCGCGACGGCCCGCGCGTCCGCGGCGTCGATCTCGCGGTCCTCCCCCGTCTGGTCGACGCCGGAGATGACGACGACGTCGGCGCCGGCCAGGTCGGTGGTGACGCTGGCGTAGGCGGTGCGCTCGAGCACCCCGTTGGCCAGCAGGACGGCGGCGGCGAAGCCCGTCCCGAGGACGATGGCGATGCCGGCAGCCGTGAGCCGGCCGGCGTCGGCGCGCAGCCGCGCCCAGGTCGTGGCCGAGATCGGCGGGAGGATCACCGGGCCGCTCCGACCACGGAGCCGGCGGTGGCGGCGAGGACCTGCTCGGCGGTCGGCGAGGTCAGCTCGCCCGCGACGACGCCGTCGGCCATCAGCAGCACGCGGTCCGCGTAGGACGCCGCGACCGGGTCGTGCGTGACCATCACGACGGTCTCGCCGAACTCGCTCACCCGCTGCCGCAGCAGGGCGAGCACCTCGGCGCCCGCGTGCGAGTCGAGGTTGCCGGTGGGCTCGTCGGCGACGACGACCTCAGGACGGGTCACCAGCGCCCGGGCGATGGCGACCCGCTGCTGCTGGCCACCGGAGAGCTCGCTCGGACGGTGCGTCATCCGGTCGGCGATGCCGAGGGTCTCGGCCAGGTGCGCCAGCGTCCCGTCGGTGCGGGGGTCGGAGCCGTCGTGGCGGGTGCTCCGGCGTCCGGCGAGGTCGAGCGGCAACAGCACGTTCTGCTCGGCGGTGAGCATCGGCAGCAGGTTGAAGGCCTGGAACACGAACCCGATCCGCTTGCGACGCAGCAGGGTCAGCTCGTGGTCCGTCAGCGAGGTCAGCTCGGTGCCGCCGAGCCAGACCGAGCCGGACGTCACGGTGTCGAGGCCGGCCAGGCAGTGCAGCAGGGTCGACTTGCCGGAGCCGGACGGGCCCATCACGGCGGTGAAGGCGCCGGAGGCGATGTCGACGTCGACCCCGCGCAGGGCGGTGACCGCGGCCTCGCCACGGCCGTAGGTCTTGGTGAGCCCGCGGGCGGACAGGGCGGCCGGCGAGGGCGAGACAGGTGGGGGTGAGGTGCGCATGGGTCCAGGTTGGCGGCGCGGCAGGCGGTCTCGCGTCCGTCGTCGGTCTCGTCGGCGGCCGGCGCGCCCCCAACTTTCGTCGCGGGCGGGCACACCAAGGGGACGACGCGCCCCACGCTCCCCCTGGAGCCCGCCGGCCGGCCTGTTCGCCCCCTGGTGTGCACGTGGCACGCTGGTGCCATGAAGCAGTTCGCGATCAAGGTGGTCGTCAACGCGGTGGCGATCTGGGTGGCGACCCTCGTGGTCCCCGGCCTCGGCATCGGCGGCGCGGCCACCGACGAGTGGTGGCAGACCGCCCTCACGTTCCTCGTCATCGGCCTGGTCTTCGGCCTGGTCAACGCGGTGGTCAAGCCCATCGTCACGCTGCTGACGCTGCCGCTCTACGTCCTGACGCTGGGGCTGTTCAGCTTCGTGGTCAACGCCTTCATGCTCCAGATCACCTCGTGGGTCTCCGAGGCCACGCCGCTGACCTTCGTGGTCGACGACTTCTTCTGGTCGGCGATCCTCGGCGCCGTGGTGGTCACCTTCGTCAGCCTGGTGCTGAACCTGGTGCTGCCCGACGGCAAGGACTAAACCCCACCTCCGGGCGGCCAGCAGCGGTCAGGCGTGCCGGCGGGACTGCACCACGCGGAACCGGCCGGAGACGTAGTGCCCGTCGGTCAGCGTCGCGTTGGCGGCAGGGTTCGCCCCGGTGCCGTGGAAGTCGCTGAACGCCGCCGACTGGTTGACGAACACCTGGCCGGTGAGGTTCATCGACAGCGCCACACCGGCCTCGATCGCGGCCTGCTCGGCGGCGTCCAGGACGTCCTCGGAGGTGGAGTAGACCGACGCCGTCATCGCACCGTGCTCGCGCACCGTCTCGACGAACAGCCGCAGCGAGTCCTGCGTGCTCGCGGTCGTGACGAGGAACGCCACCGGCCCGAAGCACTCCCGGGTGTAGACGTCGGTGTCCTCGGCGCCGACCGAAACGAGCGCCGGGGTGCGCACGGTGGCGTCCGGGTAGTCGGGGTGGGTGACGGCGCGGCTCTCGAGCACCGCTCGGCCCATCGAGCCGGCG
>JBBQSN010000121.1:0-10740 GCA_038213835.1 Actinomycetales bacterium | reverse complement strand
CTCGGTCGGCGCCATGGTCGGCGCTTCGCTCCGGGTCTCAGCTTCGGCCGGTGCGTCTGCCTCGGTCGGCGCGTCGCTCGGTGCCTCGGGCTCGGATGGTGCGTCTGACTCAGTCGGTGCCTCGGTCGGGGCCGCCGCCTCGGCCGGGGACGCCGCCTCGGCCGGGGACGCCGCCTCGGCCGGCGCGTCTGCCACCGGCGCCTCGGTCGGGGCCCTGGTCGGGGCCTCTGCCTCGGCCTCGGTCGCCGCTTCGCTCGGGGCCTCCGCCTCGGCCTCGGTCAGCGCGTCGGCCTCGGTCGGCGATCCGCTCGGTGACGCCGCCCCGGCCGGCGTCTCGGTCTGGGTCTGGGCCGGTGCGTCTGCCTCGGCCGCCGCCTCGGTCGCCGCCTCGGTCGGCGCGTCTGCTTCGGTCGGCGCGTCTGCTTCGGTCGGCGCCTGGGTCGGGGCCTCCGGCTCGGCCGGTGCTGCGTCGGTACCCTGCTCGGCCGCGGCCTCGGTGGGCTGCTGGGCGCTGACGGCTTCGCTCACGTCCGCGTCCTCACCCTGGCGTGCCTGCGCTGTCTCGTCCTTCGCTCGCTCCACCTCGCTCACTGGACCGTCACTCCCTCGATGCTGATGGCTCGTGCGGGGGCGGTGCCGTCCTCGGCGAGGCCGCCGTCGGCGATCTTCTGGACGATGTCGAGGCCGCCGGTGATCGTCCCGAAGGCCGAGTAGCCGCCCGCCTCGTCCGAGGGGATGGTCGAGTCCTGGTAGACCAGGAAGAACTGGCTGCCCTGGCTCTCGGCGTCGTTGCCGACCCGGGCCATCGCCAGCGTGCCGGCCGGGTAGAGGTCGTCGGCGGGGGCGTTCTCGATCGGGCCCCAGCCGTAGCCGGGACCACCCTGGCCGGTGGCGGTCGGATCGCCGCACTGCAGCACGAAGATGCCGGAGGTGGTGAGCCGGTGGCAGGGGCTGGCGTCGTAGAAGCCGTCGCGCGCGAGCTGGACGAAGTTGGCGACCGACTGCGGGGCGAGCGAGCCGTCGAGCTCGAGGGTGATGTCGCCGCACGTGGTGGTCAGCGTCGCCGTCCAGGTGCGGCCCTCGGCCACGGACGGGTCGGGGGCGGCCTCGAACTGCGGTGGCTCGGCAACGGCACCGGTGGTGACCTCGGGGCACGGGTTGTCGGCGGCCGGCTCGGTGCTGCTGGGCGCGTCGGTCGGCTCGGTGGCGACGTCGTCGCCACGGCCCGCAAAGAACCAGACCAGCCCGATGACCAGGACGGGGACCAGGATGCCCGCCGCCACCAGGGAGATGTTGCGGAGCCGTCGGCGCCGCTGCGCCTTGGCTGCTTGCCGGATCTGCCAGTCGGCGTACCGCCGACGTGCGTACTCGCGCTCCCGCTTGCTCGGCACTGGAGAACCCTCCCAGGTTCGGTGGCCGGAACGGCTCCGCGAGGATGCGGCGACGCCCGGCGATGACGGACCGCGGCAAGTGTATGGGGTGAGCCGTGACCACTAGGCTCCCCTCGTGCTGCTGACCGCCTTCCCTGCCGCAGCGTTCGGCACCAACTGCTACGTCATGGCCCCGGGCCCGGGGCAGGAGTGCCTGGTCGTCGACCCCGGGATCGGCGTCCTCGACGACCTCGCCGCCGTCCTGTCCCAGCACCGGCTCCGTCCGGCCGCGGTGCTCCTGACCCACGGTCACCTCGACCACGTCTACTCGGTGACCCCGGTCTGCCAGGGCAGCGGCGTGCCCGCGCTGGTGCACGCCGACGACGCCTACCGGATGGCCGACCCGATAGCGATGCTCGACCCCTCGCTGGTGGCGATGCTCGAGCAGCAGTTCGGCGAGAAGGCGTCCTGGACCGCGCCCGACGACCTGCGCACGGTCGCCGACGGCGAGCGGCTGCGGTTCGCCGGGCTCGAGCTGTCGGTGCTGCACGCCCCGGGGCACACCGAGGGCTCGGTGATGTTCGGCGTCGACGACGTCCCCGACTCGCTCACCGGCGACGCGGGCGACCCGGGCCGCCCCACCTCGACGGTGCTCACCGGCGACGTCCTGTTCCGGGGCAGCATCGGGCGCACCGACCTGGGCGGCGGCTCGCACCCGGCGATGCTCCGCTCCCTGCGCGAGGTCGTGCTGCCGCTGGGCGACGGCACGTTGCTCCTCCCCGGCCACGGCCCCGCCACGACGATGGCGCAGGAACGCACCACCAACCCGTACCTGCTCGAGCTGGCCTCCTGATGGCGAGGACCTGATGGCCAGGATCGCGCCGATCTCCGGCTTCCCCGAGTGGACCCCCGCGCAGCGTGCGGTCGAGCAGCAGGTGCTCGACGAGCTGCGCCGGGTGTTCGAGCTGCACGGTTTCGCCTCGATCCAGACCCGTGCGGTCGAGCCGGTTGAGCAGCTGCTGCGCAAGGGCGAGATCGACAAGGAGGTCTACGGGGTGCGCCGGCTGGCGGCCCCCGGGTCCGACACCGACCTCGCGCTGCACTTCGACCTCACCGTGCCGTTCGCGCGCTACGTGCTGGAGAACGCCGGCACCCTGCAGTTCCCGTTCCGGCGCTACCAGGTGCAGAAGGTCTGGCGCGGCGAGCGACCGCAGGAGGGCCGCTACCGCGAGTTCGCCCAGGCCGACATCGATGTCGTCGACCGCGACATGCTTCCCTTCGGCTACGAGGTCGAGCTGCCGCTGGTGATGGCCGAGGCGTTCGCGGGGCTGCGCAGGCTCGGCCTGCCGGAGATGGTCATCCGGGTCAACAACCGCAAGCTCGCCGAGGGCTTCTACCGCGGGCTCGGCCTCCAAGACCCCACCGCCGTGCTGCGGGTGGTCGACAAGCTCGACAAGGTCGGTCTGGACGGCGTCCGCCGCGAGCTCGCCGCCGCCGGGGCCTCCGACGAGCAGGCGTCGGCCTGCCTGGCCCTTGCCGCGATCCGTTCCACCGGAACCGATTTCGTCGACGAAGTACGGGCACTCGGGTCGCGGCACGAGCTGCTCGACGAGGGCCTCGACGAGCTCGCCGCCGTGATGTCGGCTGCCGAGGCCCGTTCTCCGGGTGCGCTTGTCGCCGACCTGTCGATCGCCCGCGGCCTCGACTACTACACGGGCACCGTCTACGAGACGACCATGGTGGGCTTCGAGCAGTTCGGGTCGGCCTGCTCCGGCGGGCGCTACGACTCGCTGGCCTCCGACGGCCGCACGACCTACCCGGGCGTCGGCATCTCCTTCGGTGTCACGCGCGTGCTGGGGCTGCTGTTCGCCCGTGGCCTGACCGCCACCCGGTCCGTCCCCACCTGCGTGCTGGTGGCCGTCACGTCCGAGGACCTGCGGGAGCGTGCCGACGTGGTCGCCCGCGAGCTGCGCTCGCGCGGGATCTCGGCGCTGGTCTCGCCCTCGGCCGACAAGTTCGGCAAGCAGATCAGGTTCGCCGACCGGCGCGGCATCCCGTTCGTCTGGTTCTGCGGCGCCGGCGAGGGCGGCGCCGACCAGGTCAAGGACATCCGGTCCGGCGACCAGGTCGACGCCGAGGGTGCCACCTGGGCTCCGCCGGTCGAGGACCTGCGCCCACGCGTCGTCGCTCCGTCGGCCTCCGCCTGACGCCAGGACCGACGATCGTCACCGCACTCGCCGACCAGCTCGCGGCGGCCGTCCCGGCGGCCGTGAAGGCGGCGGTGCGGGTCGCGCGTCGCGTGGGCGTGCTGGACGCCGACGGCCGCGCCGATCCCGTCGTGCTGCACCACGGCGCCAACCTCGTCGTGCACCTGCGTCCGGCGCCGGTGGTGGCCAGGGTCGCGCACCTCACCGGGCTGGTCAGGCGCGACGCGGCGGCCCACCTGGCGCTCGAGCTCGACCTCGCGCGGCTGGCTCGCGAGCAGGGGGCCGACGTCGTGGGCCCGCTGGCTCACGACGCGGGCGTGCACCGCGAGCCCGAGGGACCGATGACGCTGTGGCCGCTGGTGGAGCGGCTGCGCTCCGGTCGTGACGCCGCCGCTGCCGGCCGGGCGCTGGCGGCCTTCCACCGGGGCGTGCGCACGTACCCCGGTTGGATGCCCGGACCCGAGAACGTCGCCGCCGACGCCCACCGGGGCGTCCTGCTGCTGGCCCGGATCGGTCTGCTGCCGACTCCGGACGCGGTCGAGATCGGCGAGCGGAACCGGGAGGCTCTCGTCGAGATGCGCTCGCTGCTGGAAGATCTCGTGGCCGAGGGCCCTGGCCGGCTGGTGCCGCTGCACGGCGACCCACACGGCGGGAACCTGCTCGACGTGGACGGCCGGGCCACCTGGTGGGACCTCGACGACGCCTGGCGCGGGCCGGTGGAGTGGGACCTGGAGGTGCTGGCCGGCAGCGAGCTGTTCGACGGCGCGGACGCCGTGGCCGCCTACCGTGAGGCGACCGGCTTCCGGCCGGACGGCCGGGTGCTCGCGGTGTGCCGCACCCTGCGGGCGGCCCAGGGAGCGGCCTGGGGCGCCCTGTACGGCGCGCTCGATGGACTGCTCGAGCAGGACGGGACCCTCGGGGGCCCCGACGCGGACTGAGGTCGGTCAGGGCACCAGCACGAGGGACCACATGGTCGCCTCCTTGGAGGCGACGTCGGTGCTGGCCACCACGCCGGGGTGCGTGCCGGCGGCCACCGGACCGCCGGTGTCGGCGAGCAGGCTGCAGACCCGGCCGGCGTCGGCCGCGCACACCTCGGCCCGCTCGGTGGCGGCTGGCGAGGCGGTCCACGTGGTGGTGGTCGAGGACCGGTCGGCCCAGTAGGAGGCCACCCAGGCACCGGCCGGTGCGGTGACCGACGGCGTGGTGCGGGCGGTGCGGCTGGCGAGGTCGACCGACCGGGCGAACGTGACCCCGGTAGTGCTGCTGACGCCCGTCCACGCACCGAGCGTCAGCGTCGACTTCGCCGCTCCGCTGAGCGGGACCGTCACGGTGCGGCCGGCGTCGGCGGCCGTGGCGACCTTGGTCCAGACCGTGGTGCCCATCGACCCGGCGCTCACCGAGTCGACCAGGGCCCAGCCCGCGACGCCGGTGGGGTCGCCGACGGTGCGGGTCAGGTTGTTGCGGCTGAGCAGCAGCACGAGGCGGTCACCGGCCGCGGTGTCCGCCGGCACGACGGCGACGGGGTTCCTCGTACCGCTGGCGCGGGCATCGGCACCCACGAATCCGACCGCGCTCGTCGGCGGCTCGCCCTCGACGGTCACGGTGCTGGTGGTGGTGCCGGTGTTGCCGGCGCCGTCGGTGACCGTGAGGGTGATCAGGTAGCTGCCGGCGGCCGCATAGGTGTTCTCCGCGGTCGGGCCGGTCGCCGTGCTGCCGTCGCCGAAGGCCCAGGCGTACGAGGCGATCGGGCCCTGGGCGTCGGTCGAGGCCGAGCCGTCGACCGAGCAGGCAAGGAACGTGCACGCGGGCGGCGCGAACGCTGCCACCGGTGCCTCGTCGACCGTGCCGTCGCCGACCGGCGGGAGCACGACGGTCCACATCACCGCCTCGTCCGAGACGATGCCGGTGCTGGCCGGGATGCTGCCGTACGGACCGGGCGGCAGGCCCGCGCCCGTGTCGGCGAGGGCGCTGCAGATCCGGCCGCCGTCGGCGGCGCAACGGGCCGAGCGGGTCGTGACGGACGGGTCGGCGGTCCACGCCGTGGTGGTGCCGGAGCGGTCGGCCCAGTACGACAGGGCCCAGGCGCCCTGGGGGGCGTCGACCGTGGGGGTCCGGCGGGACGCCGTCTCGGACAGGTCGACCAGGGACGCCGCGGGCAGCGCGCCGGCAGCGACGCCGGCGTAGCTGGCCGCCGTGAGCGTGTACTTGGCGGTGCCGCTGAGCGGGATCGTGATCGCGCGGCCGACGTCGCCCTCCCGCACGACCGTGGACCACGCGTACGAGGCCATGCTCTCGGCCGTGACCGCGCCGAGCGGGGAGAACGTGCCGACGCCGGCGGGGGAGCCCACTGAGCGGCTGATCGTGTTGTGGCTGAGCAGCAGGACCAGTCTGTCGCCGACCTGGGCGGTGGCGGGGACCGCCACCGCTGGGTACCGGCTGCTGCCGGACGTGACGGCCGACCCGGTGGGCACCACCGGGCTGACGGGCGTCTGGCCGTCGACCTCGGCGGCCTGGGTCGTGCGGGAGATCGCCGCCTGGTTGTCGGTGACCGTCAGCCGCGCCGTGTAGGTGCCAGGGCCGCTGTACGCGTGCCGCGGGGCGGCCTCGGTGGAGGTGGCGCCGTCGCCGAACTCCCACAGGTACCGGGTCAGGGAGCCGTCGGGGTCGCTCGAGCCGGACGCGTCGAAGGAGCAGGTCAGCCCCGAGCAGGCGCTGGTGAAGGCGGCCGACGGGGCCAGGTTCGCGGCCTTGGACAGGCGCAGGTGGTCGATCTGCCCGGAGAAGTAGTCGCACGTGACGGCGAGCTGGTCGCAGTCGATCTTGCCGCCGATGGTGAGTGGCATGGCGTTGTCGATCGTGCCGGTCGGACCGTTCTTGCGGTTCCGCAGCTCGCCGTCGACGTACATGGTGACGCCGGAGGGCGTCAGCACGCAGGTGAGGTTGTGCCACTGGTCGTCGTTGAGCGGCGTCTTGGCGCCGGTGGCGACCTGGCCGTCGACGCCCTGGAACAGGCAGGACGGGATGCCCTGGGGGCTCTGGATCTTCCACTGCCCGCCGCGGGTGGTGGCCTGCCCCTTCTGCGTGATGTTCCCGAAGTTCTCCTTGGTGCGGTACCGCAGCTCGATCGTGAACGTCGGGCTGTCGCCGGGCTCGAGGTCGACGTGGTCCGGCACCTGGATGATCCGCTCGGGCGACGGCGGGTACAGCTCCGGCGCGCGGCGGACCCAGTTGTAAGCGGTGGCGCCGTCGTGGGTGGCACCGCTCTGCACGCCCGCCGGATCGATCGGGGCGTCGTGCCCGCCGGGACCGCTGTCGGTCATCAGGCTCGCCCCCGGGGCCTCGTCCATCCGGTACAGGGCCGTGGTGCCGGGGGCGACCGACGATGACACCGCGCCGGGGGCCTGTGCGACGGCCGGAGCCGCCATCACGGGCAGCAGGGTCAGGGTCACCAGGGCCGCCAGGCTCGCGCCGCCTCCACGCATGTGTTCGTTCCTCCCGTAGGCCGCGGCCCCCGGGCGGCGCGGTCACCTGGCGATCTCTCCCCGAGGCCAGATGTCACGCACCGTACGGGTCGGCGACGACACTCACCGGGTGATCGACGAACCGGCACCCTATCGGGTGAATCGGACGTCGCGGCGGGTCAGGAGGAGGCCTCCATCCGGCCCTGTCCGGCCGCTTCCTGGCGGTCGGCGTTGGCCGACATCGCGTCGCGCAGCCACGGGGCCAGTCCGGGCGACACCTCGTCGTTGGTGGCCGTGAACCGCGGGTCGGAGACGTACATGTCACCGAGGCCGCGGTGGATCTGCACGGAGCAGTCGTAGAACCAGCGCGTGATGTGCTGCCGGTGCTCCTCGGCCAGGTCCATCGCTGTCACCCCGTCGGCCGACCCGCCCGCTCGGACGGCCGCGCCGATCCGGCGGCTGAGGTCGTCCATCTCGGCCGTGATCGTGATCCACTCGTCCTTGCTGTACCGCGACGTGCGGGCCTGGGACTGCTTCCAGGCCTCGGTGTCGCCCCACCGCTGCTCCGCCTCGACGGCGTACTCCTCCTGCTTCCCGGCGAAACCCTCGCCGAAGATCTCGAACTGCTCCTCACGGGTCAGCCTGATGTCCATGCTGCGTGCCTCCAGCTGTCGTTCGACCGCCAGCCTCATCTCGCTCAGCTCCCCGATCCGCTGCGAGAGCAGATCGAGCTGGCGCCGCAGGTGCTCGCTGGGAGTCACCGTGCGGTCGTCGAGGACGGCGGCCACGTCGTCGAGGGAGAAGCCCAGACCCCTGTACAGCATCACCTGGTGCAGGCGGTCGAGGTCGTCGTCGCCGTAGAGCCGGTAGCCGGCCCGGCTGCGCCCCTGCGGGCTGAGCAGGCCGATCTCGTCGTAGTGGTGCAGCGTGCGGACGCTGACCCGGGCGAGCGCGGCCACCTGGCCGACCGTGAGCTCCACGTCGTCGATCCTCCCTGACGCCACCGGGCGGCGGCGTGGTGACGACGGTGCCGCCTCACGTCGCGTGAGGGTCAACCCCCTTCCCGAAGGACGTCTCCCGCAGGGTGCTCGACGGCAAGTCGCTGGACCCGGGTGGACGGCGCTGCGACCGTGGTGCTGCGCCACCGAACCGGTGGCCACCCGCCTGCGAGGACGCCCCCGCAGCACGACCGGGAGGAGACAGCGATGACCCGCGAGCACGCCGCGACCAGCACCCACCGACAGGCAGTGCGACGCGACGACGGCGAGCTGCTCGGCCACGTGCGCGAGGATCCCGACGGGCACGTGCCGCTCACCGCCGCGGGCTCGTCCGTCCAGGTCCGCTGCTCGATGTCCGACCGGGTCAAGGTCGCGGGCAGCGACCCGTCCTGGGGGCCGGTGCAGGGCACCTGGGTCGCCGGCGGCGATCTGTCGCTGCACCCGGCAGGGACGACGACCTGAGCGGCGGTCGGGGGTCGGCCGGGGGGTCCGTAGGATTCTCCGGTCACCCCGGGTCGGCACAGCCTCGCCGCAGACCCGACGGGCACCCGACCCGCACCCGACGCGCACCCGACCCGCACCGACCTCACGAGGGGATCCACCGTGCTCCGCACCCACACCGCCGGCTCGCTGCGCAGCAGCGACACCGCGACCACCGTCACCCTGACCGGCTGGGTGGGGCGGCGCCGCGACCACGGCGGGGTGGCCTTCCTGGACCTGCGCGACGCCAGCGGCGTGGCGCAGGTCGTCGTGCGCGACGAGCAGGTGGCGCACGGCCTGCGCAACGAGTTCTGCCTGCGCGTCACGGGCCAGGTGCAGGCCCGCCCCGCGGGCAACGAGAACCCGAACCTGCCCACCGGCGGGATCGAGGTGGTCGCCGAGTCCGTCGAGGTGCTGAACCCGTCGGCGCCGCTGCCGTTCCAGATCGACGACCACGTCGACGTCGGCGAGGAGGCGCGGCTGCGGCACCGGTACCTCGACCTGCGCCGCTCCGGCCCGGGCAACGCGCTGCGGCTGCGGTCGAGGGTGAACAAGGCGGCCCGCGCGGTGCTCGACCAGCACGAGTTCGTCGAGGTCGAGACGCCCACCCTCACCCGGTCGACCCCCGAGGGCGCCCGCGACTTCCTGGTGCCCGCACGGCTCGCGCCGGGGTCGTGGTACGCGTTGCCGCAGAGCCCGCAGCTGTTCAAGCAGCTGCTCATGGTGGCCGGGATGGAGCGGTACTACCAGATCGCTCGCTGCTACCGCGACGAGGACTTCCGCGCCGACAGGCAGCCCGAGTTCACCCAGCTCGACATCGAGATGAGCTTCGTCGACCAGGACGACGTCATCGCGCTCGCCGAGGAGGTGCTCGTCGCGCTCTGGAAGCTCGTCGACGTCGACCTCGAGACCCCCTTCCCGCGGATGACCTACGCCGAGGCGATGGCCCGGTACGGCACCGACAAGCCGGACCTGCGCTTCGAGCTCGAGCTCGTGGAGTGCGCCGAGTACTTCTCCGGCACCGGTTTCCGCGTCTTCCAGGCGCCGTACGTCGGCGCCGTCGTGATGCCGGGCGGTGCCTCGCAGCCGCGTCGCCAGTTCGACGCGTGGCAGGAGTGGGCCAAGCAGCGCGGTGCGCGTGGACTGGCCTACGTCACCGTCGCTGAGGGCGGCACGCTGGCCGGACCCGTCGCCAAGAACCTGTCGGACTCTGAACGCGAGGGTCTGGTCGCTCACGTTGGCGCATCCGTCGGGGACTGCATCTTCTTTGGCGCGGGCGAGGTTAAGTCATCACGGATGCTGCTCGGTGCAGCCCGTCTCGAGATCGCCCGCCGCTGCGACCTGCTGGACGAGTCGGCGTGGAGCTTCCTGTGGATCGTGGATGCGCCCTTGTTTGAGCCTGCATCCGAGGCCGTCGCCGCTGGTGACGTGGCCGTCGGTGGGGGAGCGTGGACCGCAGTGCACCACGCCTTCACCTCGCCCAAGGCCGAGTTCCTCGACTCGATGGAATCCGACCCCGGCGCCGTGTTGGCCTACGCCTACGACATCGTTTGCAACGGCAACGAGATCGGCGGCGGGTCGATTCGTATTCACCGCCGTGACGTCCAAGAGCGTGTGTTTGCGCTCATGGGGCTCGACGCCGCGCAGGCCGAAGAGAAGTTTGGCTTCTTGCTGGAGGCGTTCAAGTTTGGTGCCCCGCCACATGGAGGGATTGCCTTCGGTTGGGACCGGATCGTGGCCCTGCTGGCGGGCACCGACTCGATCCGCGACGTCATTGCCTTCCCGAAGTCCGGTGGCGGCTACGACCCGTTGACTCAAGCGCCGGCGTCGATCACACCTGCGCAGCGCAAGGAAGCCGGCGTGGACGCGGCTGCGCTCAAAGAGGCTGCGGACGCAAAGAAGGCGGCTTCCGCTCTCTAGGACTTGTCAGCCTCTGGGTAGGTTCTGCGGATTTCTGCCGCTATGTCACGACGCTGATCAGGGCGCGCATAACGGCCGGATGCTCAGTCTCCGGCCGACTAGTCGGGTCCCGGCTACCTAAACGAAACGTTGTGAATCGAGCCTGCGCGGGCCACTGCGTGGGTCCGGGTGTGCCGCGGTGGGGGTGGCTGGGTGATTGTTTCTATTCGATCTTGGTTGAGGTCCACTACTGGGGCCTCGGGCGGGCTCAGTCGTGTGTATCTCGGACTTGGGGTCGGGGGCTTAGTTCTTGAGTCGTTGTTGG
>JBBQSN010000120.1:0-10918 GCA_038213835.1 Actinomycetales bacterium | reverse complement strand
GACGACCGTCAGGACGAGGAACAGCGCACCTGAGCCCAGCACCACCCCGCCGAGCGGAAGCGTCACCAGCTGGACCCCCTGCCAGGCCAGCAGGCCCGCGGCGAGCACCTGCCCGGCGAGCTTGGTGACGGCGTCCAGCTGGTAGACGTCGTCGACCGCCCCGACCAGCGCGATCAGCCCGGCCGCGCCGAGGATCGCCCACGGCGACTGCGAGGAGTCGAAGATGCGGGAGAAGAAGGGCAGCGTCTGCGCGACCACGAGTGCCGTCGCGAGCCCGACGAACATCGCCAGCCCGCCGAGCCGCGGGGTGGGCACGGAGTGCACGTCGCGCTCGCGCACCGGCGACATCGCCCCGGTGCGCTCTGCCAGCCGGCGCGCCAGCGGCGTCGCGAGGTACGTGACCGCGGCCGCGACCAGCAGCACCAGCAGGTAGCCACCCATGCGCCGGGGCTCACCCCTTCGTCGGGGTGCCGGGACGGCCCTCGGGCCGGACGGACGGGTGCCGGGATGCCGGCAGGTCGCTCTGGCCCAGGTCGCTCTCGCCCAGGTCGTCGTCGGCGCGGTCCGAGGGGGCGTCGACGTCGGCGCCGGTGCCCGCGGGGTAGTCCTCGGCCTCGGTCTCGTCGGCCCGGTGGGCGGCCCGCCGGGCCCGACGGCCCGACGGCGGTTTCTCGGGGCCCTGGTCGGGCTCGGCACCCGGCGTCGCGCGCGACCCCCGGCGCGCACCCTGGTCCACCTCGGTCGCCGTCGCGCCCGTGCCGTCGACCAGGTCCGGGACCACCTCGCGCAGCTGCTCGAGCGTCACGGCTCCGGCTCGCACCAGCACCGGGGCCTCGCCGGTGGCGTCGACGATCGACGACGGCGTCCCGCCGGCGAGCTCGCCGTCCTCGAGGTAGACCGGCACCGCGTCGCCGAGCTGGTCGCGGGTCTGCTCGGCCGTGGCACCCGGCGGGCGTCCGGTGAGGTTGGCGCTGGAGACCGCGAGCGGACCGGTGGCCCGCAGCAGCTGCAGCGCGAGCTCGTGGTCGGGCACCCGGATGGCGACGGTCCCGCCGGTGTCGCCGAGGTCCCACGACAGCGAGGCCTGCGCCCAGCAGATCACCGTGAGGCCGCCGGGCCAGAACCGCTCGGTGAGCGCGGTGACCTCGTCGGTGACGTCGCTGGTCAGGGCCGGCAGGACGTCAGGACCCGCGACCAGCACCGGAGGAGGGGCGTCGCGACCGCGTCCCTTCGCCGCCAGCAGCCCGGCGACCGCGACGGGGTCGAAGGCGTCGGCCGCGATGCCGTAGACGGTGTCGGTGGGCAGCACGACGAGCTGACCGCGGGCGATCGCGGCGGCGGCGGCCGCGACACCGTCGGTGCGCTGGGCCTCGTCGCGGCAGTCGTAGACCCGGCTCACGGCTCGTGCCTCGCCGCTCGCACCGCGCTGCGCACGATGGTTCGCTCGCTCCGCTCGTCCACGGGGGTCGCTCCTACCGGGGCGGGGGTGGGTCTGGTCACGGCCGTCAGTCTGGCACCGACCGGTCGCCGGGCCGTCGCGCCACCACGTAGCGCTCCCGACCGGCGAGGTCCGGGTGCCCGACCGGCTGCTCCCAGCCGGCCCGTTCCAGGGCCTGCACGAGCCGCTGCTGCTGGCCGTGGGCGTGCTCCATCACCAAGGTGCCCCCGGGGCGCAGCAGGACCCGCGCCCGGGCGGCCACCCGCAGCGGCACGCCCAGTCCGTCCGGCCCGCCGTAGAGCGCGACCGGCGGGTCGTGGTCGGCCACCTCGGGGTCGACCGGCTCCATGTCGTCCGGGACGTAGGGCGGGTTGGCGACCACGACGTCGACGAGCCCGTCGAGCCCGATGGGGGCGGCGGCCGGGTCGGTGGCGTCGGCCAGGTGCAGCACGACCTGGGTGCCGGCGAGGTTGCGGGAGGCCCAGGCGTGCGCCTGGGGGTCGACCTCGACGGCGTGCACGGTGGCCAGCGGCAGCTCGTCGGCGAGCGCTGCGGCGATGGCGCCGGAGCCGGCGCACAGGTCGACCACCACCGGTGCGCGGCCGTGCTCGCGGGCCGATCCGGTCGCGACGACGACCGCCGCACCGGCCACGAGCTCGGTCTCCGGACGCGGCACGAACACCCCCGGGCCGACCGCGAGCTCGACCCCGCGGAACCCCGTGCTGCCGGTGAGGTGCTGCAGGGGCACCCGGCGGACGCGCTCGTCGACCAGCTCGTCGAACCGCTCCGCGGCCGCCTCGGGCAGGGGTGCGCCGCGAAGCACCGCCGCGACGACCTCCCCGCCGCCGAGACCGAGCACGTGCGCGGCCAGCACCTGGGCGTCGGTGCGGGGGCTCGGGCAGCCGGCCACCGCCAGCCGGTCGGTGGCGTCGCGGACGGCGTCGCTCAGCACCCGCTCGGGAGTGCTCACGGCAGGGTGGCCGCGGCGAGCCGGGCGGCGTCGTCGGCGTCGACGGCCGATTGCACGACCGGGTCGAGGTCGCCGTCCAGGACGGTGTCCAGGTTGTAGGACTTGTAGCCCGTGCGGTGGTCGCTGATCCGGTTCTCCGGGTAGTTGTAGGTGCGGATCCGCTGCGAGCGGTCCACCGTTCGCACCTGCGAGCGCCGCACCGCGGAGGCCTCGGCGTCGGCCTGCTCCTGTGCCAGCGCGTGCAGCCGCGCACGCAGGATGCGCATCGCCTGCTCACGGTTCTGCAGCTGGGACTTCTCGTTCTGGCAGGACGCCACCGTTCCCGTCGGCAGGTGCGTGATGCGCACCGCCGAGTCGGTGGTGTTGACGCTCTGCCCGCCCGGGCCGGAGGAGCGGTAGACGTCGATCCGCAGGTCGCTGGTGTCGATGCTGACCTCGACCTCCTCCGCCTCGGGGAGCACCAGCACGCCGGCGGCCGAGGTGTGGATGCGGCCGGCCGACTCGGTGACGGGCACGCGCTGCACCCGGTGCACCCCGCCCTCGTACTTCATCCGGGCCCAGACCCCGTCCTCCGGCGCGACGGTGCCACGGGCCTTCACCGCGATCGCGACGTCCTTGTAGCCGCCGAGGTCGGACTCGGTGGCGTCGAGCACCTCGGTGGACCAGCCACGGCGCTCGGCGTAGCGCAGGTACATGCGGACGAGGTCGCCGGCGAACAGGGCCGACTCCTCGCCGCCCTCCCCCGCCTTCACCTCCAGGATGACGTCGCGGCCGTCGTCCGGGTCGCGCGGAACCAGCAGCGCGCGCAGCCGCTCGACCGTTGCGTCGCGCACGGCCTCGAGGGCGGGGAGCTCGGCCGCGAAGTCAGGGTCCTGGACGGCCAGCTCGGCGGCCGCCTCGACGTCGTCGACCGCAGTGCGCCAGGCGGTGTACGCCGCGACCACGCGGTCGAGCTCGGCGTACCGCCGGCCGAGGGTGCGGGCCACCGCCGGGTCGGCGTGCACCGCGGGGTCGGCCAGGCGGCTCTGCAGCTGGGCGTGCTCGTCCAGCACGGGGTCGACGGCCTCGAACACGCTGCACCTCCTGACCGCTCGGCTGGGCCCACGGCACGGTGTTCGACCGCAGGCACGACAGCGCCGGTGCACCCTGCCGACGAGGGCGGGCGCACCGGCGCTGGGACGTGCTACGTGGCTGCGTCGGCCTTGGTGTCGTCGGTGGCCTCGTCCTCGGCCTCGGCGGCGACAGCGGTCTTCTTGCCGTAGCGGGCCTCGAACCGGGCCACGCGGCCGCCGGTGTCGAGCAGCTTCTGCTTGCCGGTGTAGAAGGGGTGGCACGCGCTGCAGACCTCGACCGAGAGTTTGCCGGCGCTCGCGGTGCTGCGGGTCGCGAACGCGTTGCCGCAGGTGCAGCTCACGTTCGTCTCGATGTACTCGGGGTGGATGTCGCGCTTCACGGGATGCTCCCTCTCGATGGCCGCCGGGTCGTGCTCACCCCGGGTGGGTGGGCGCGTGAACCGGAACCGACCTGTCAGTGTGCCAGGCACCTCGTGGAGCACGAAATCGTTCTCGGTTGTTCCCGTCCGGGTCCTATCGTCTGGTCGTGGAGGATCCACCGGAAGTTCCCCCGCCCGTCCCCGGTCGGGCCGTGCAGACCCGGCGGCTGCGCCGGGTGGCCGAGCACGCCCTGGCCCGCTACGACCTGCGTCCGGTGCGCGTGCGCCGGATGCCGCGCGGGTGGAACGCGACGTTCGGCGTGCTCGCCGACGACGGCGCGCGCTACGCCCTGCGCGTGCACCGCCCGGGCGGCCCCGACGCGGCCATGGTGCGATCGGAGCTGGACTGGCTGACCTCGCTCGGCGAGGCCACCGACCTGCGGATGCCGCGCCCGCGACCGACCCGGGACGGCGACCTCGTCGTCGTGGTGCAGGACCCCGACCTGGTCGGCGACGACCGTGGTCGGGCCTGTGACCTCCTCGGCTGGGTCGAGGGCCACTTCGTCGACGTCGGGCTGACGCCGACGCACCTTCGCGCGATGGGTTCGCTGGTGGCCAGGCTGCAGGGCCACGGACGCGTGTTCGTCCGTCCCGCCGGGTTCGTGCGTCCGGACGTCACCGGCTGGAGCGCGCTCGCACGAGCTGACCAGGACCCGCTCGGGCCCGACCTCGTGGACCGGGCGCTGGCGGCGCTGCGAGCGCTGGACGCCGGCTGGGACCTCGGCGTGGTGTTCGCCACCCTCGAGCGGGCCCGCGCGACCCGCGACGACGCCGTCGCGTCCGGCCGCAGGGGCCTGCTGCACGCCGACGTCCACCACGAGAACGTGCTGTTCGCGACCCGCACGCCGCGGCGCGGCGAACCCCTGCAGGTCGGCGCGATCGACTTCGACGACTGCGGCGACGGCCCGGACTCCTACGACCTGGCCGTGATGGTGACCGAGATGTGGCGGCGCGCGGACCGACAGGCCCTGCGCGCGGCCCTGCTCGAGGGCTACGCCGAGGTGCGTCCCCTGCCCGGGGGATCGGCCGAGGCGGTCGACGAGCAGGTCGATGCGATGGAGGGTCTGCGACACCTGCAGCTGGCGGTCTACGCGGTCGACCACCGTGACGAGGAGATGTTCGCGACCTGGCAGCGCGAGGACATGACCGAGGTGATCGGACGTCTGGCCGGGCTGCTCGACCGTCGTCCCTGACCCCGGTCCGCCACGAGCGAGCGCCCGCCCCCGGCAGGGGACGGACGCTCGCTCGTCCTTCGGGTCCAGCAGGTCGATCCTCCAGCGGGTCAGGCGTCCTTGCCGTTGCTCATCAGCGGCGCGGTCGTCTTCTGGATCTGCATCAGGAACTCGGTGTTCGTCTTGGTCTCGCGCAGCTTGGACAGCAGCAGCTCGATCGCCTGCTGGGAGTCCAGGGCGGTGAGCACGCGACGCAGCTTCCACATCACGGCCAGCTCCTCGCGCCCGAGCAGGACCTCCTCGCGGCGGGTGCCGGAGGAGTTGACGTCGACCGCCGGGTAGACGCGCTTGTCGGCCAGCGAGCGGGAGAGCCGGAACTCGGAGTTACCGGTGCCCTTGAACTCCTCGAAGATCACCTCGTCGGCCTTGGACCCGGTCTCGACCAACGCCGTGGCGATGATCGTGAGCGAGCCACCGTTCTCGATGTTGCGAGCCGCACCGAAGAACCGCTTCGGCGGGTACAGGGCGGAGGAGTCGACACCACCGGACAGGATGCGTCCGGAGGCCGGCGCCGAGATGTTGTAGGCCCGGCCCAGGCGGGTGATGCCGTCGAGCAGGATCACGACGTCGTGGCCCATTTCGACCAGCCGCTTGGCCCGCTCGATCGCGAGCTCCGCCACGGTGGTGTGGTCCGAAGCCGGCCGGTCGAACGTGGACGCGATCACCTCGCCCTTGACGCTGCGCTGGAAGTCGGTGACCTCCTCCGGACGTTCGTCGACCAGCACCACCATGAGGTGGACCTCGGGGTTGTTCTGGGTGATCGCGTTGGCGATCGCCTGCATCATCATCGTCTTGCCCGCCTTGGGCGGGGAGACGATGAGGGCGCGCTGGCCCTTGCCGATCGGCGCCACCAGGTCGAGCACCCGGGTGGTCAGGACGTTCGGCTCGGTCTCGAGCCGCAGCCGCTCCTGCGGGTACAGCGGGGTGAGCTTCATGAAGTCGGCCCGGGCCTTGGCCTGCTCCGGCGTCTGGCCGTTGACCGAGTCGACCCGCACGAGCGCGTTGAACTTCTGCCGCTGGGCGTTCTGCTCGTTCTCGCGCGGCGCCCGCACGGCGCCGACGACGGCGTCGCCCTTGCGCATGAAGTGCTTCTTCACCTGGCCGAGCGAGACGTAGACGTCGTTGTCCCCGGGCAGGTAGCCGGAGGTCCGGATGAAGCCGTAGCTGTCCAGCACGTCCAGGATCCCGGCCACGGGCAGCAGGACGTCGTCCTCGCTCACCTCGGGCTCGTCGGACATGCCGCCCATCGGGTCGCTGCCGCGCCCACGACGCTTGCGGTCGCGGTAGCGGTTGCGGCGGCGGCGGCCGCCACCCTCCTCGTCGTCGTCGGGACCGTTGTCCTGCCGGTTCTGGGTGTCCTGCCGGTTCTGGTTCTGGTTCTGGTTCTGGTTCTGCCGGTTCTGGTTCCGGTCGTTCGGCCTGTCGCGCTGGCCACCCTGCTGGCGGTCGTTCTGCTGGCGATCGTTCTGCTTGTCGTCCTGCTGCTTGTCGCCCTGCTGCTGACGGTCGGTCTGGCCACCCCGCTGATGACGGTCGTTCTGGCCGCCCTGGCTGTCCTCGCGCTGCTGGCGCTCGCCCTGCTGGTCAGCCTGCGAGGGGTCCTGCCGGTCGGCCTGCGAGGCCCCGTGCCGGTCGCGCTGCCGGGTCTCGCGCTGCCGGGCCGGGCGGGTGCCGTCGTCCTGCCCGCCGGAGGAGCGGTCCTGGGCGGAACCGGGACGCTCCGACGGCTCGGAGACCTCCTGCACGGGGAGCTGGTCCTGGGTCGCCGATCCGGCCGGCGAGGTCGCACGACGGGACCGGCGGGCCGGCGGAGCCTGGGCCGAGGGGGTGGACGCGACCGCACCCTGGGTGTCGCCCACCCTGCTCTCGGCAACCTTGGTCTCGGCAACCTTGCTCTCGGCAACCTTGCTCTCGGCGCCGTTGTTGTCGGCGCCGTTGCGGCCGGACGGACGGCTGCTGCCGCCCTGGTGGCTGCGGATGGCCTCGAGCAGGTCGCTCTTGCGCATCTTCGAGGTGCCCCTGACGCCCAGCTGCGCGGCGATCGCCTGCAGCTGCGGCAGGCGCAGGCCCGTCAGGGCCCCCCCGGTGGCCGTGTCGCTGCCCTGGCTGGGCGCAGCCGAAGCGGCGGTGGTGGTGGTGTCTGTCACGAAGGTCCTTCCCCCTCGTCAGCGGCTGCGGTGCAACCGGAGGTCCAGCGACGAAAGCGCTGGTGAAGTGGTCGCCCCGACCGTGGGCCTGGGTGGCGTGCAGCGCTGTGGCTGCGCACCGAGCCGTGCCCGGGGTCTGGTAGCGATTGCCGCCGGTTTCCACGCACTTGCTCCTGGACTGAGTCGCCCGGGGCACGCGGTACGTCGGCGTTGCCACCATAACACCAGGGCCGCTGCCCGTGGTCTTCCTCGATCAGGACGCGCCCGGACGGATTAATCAGGTCGGGTCGATCAGGACGGCACCGTCGCGGTCGATGCCGGGGTCGAGCACGTCCCAGCCCGGCAGCAGCCCGGCAACCCGGGCCGGCAGGTCGTCGTCGCGGCGACCGAGCACCAGCAGGCTGGGGCCGGCCCCCGAGACGACGGCGGCCAGGCCCTCGGAGCGCAGCAGCCCGAGGGCGGTGGCCGCCTCGGGCATCGCCGGGGCGCGGTAGACCTGGTGCAGCCGGTCCTCGGTGGCGGCGAGCAGCAGGTCCGGCCGTCGTCCGAGAGCCTGGACGAGCAGCGCCGCGCGGCCGACCGTGAAGGCGGCGTCGGCGTGCGGCACGGTGGCCGGCAGCATGGCGCGCGCCCGGGCGGTCGACAGCTCGGCCTCGGGGACGGCCACGACGCAGGCGAGCTCTGCGTGCGGCTCGATCCGTACCGCCCGCGCACCTCCGGTCCCCGTCCACCCCACGGTGATGCCGCCGAGCAGGCTCGCGGCCGCGTTGTCGGGGTGTCCCTCGAGGTCGGTGGCCACCTCCAGCGCCGTGACATCGTCGAGCAGCTCGGGGCGCTCCAGCAGCCCGCGCGCCGCGACGACGCCCGCGACCACCGCCGCCGCCGACGAGCCCACACCGCGTCCGTGCGGCACCCCGTTGGTGCACTGCAGCCGGAGCCCGGGCTGCGGCGCGCCGACCCTCGCCAGCGCGGTGCGGACGGAGCGGACGACGAGGTTCGTCTCGCCGGAGGCGATCTGGTCGTGACCCTGCCCCTCGACCACGACCTCGACACCGTCCTCGGCGGGGCCCGCGACGACCCGCACGACGTCGTGGACCCCCAGGGCCAGCCCGAGGCAGTCGTAACCGGGGCCGAGGTTGGCGCTCGACCCCGGGACCCGGACCTCGACCTCGACCTCGAGGCGCAGCGCGGCCGGTGGGCGGTCCCGGGTCACCCTCAGAGCCCCAGGGCGTCGGCCACACTGACGACGTCGACCAGGACGCGGGTGGGCTCGACCGGGGTGCCGTCGAGCTCGCGCATCGCCCACTGCGGGTCCTTGAGGCCGTGCCCGGTGACCGTGATGACGACCCGCGAGCCGGCCGGCAGCAGCCCGGCGGCGTGCCGCTTGAGCAGGCCGGCGACCCCGGCCGCGGAGGCCGGCTCGACGAAGACGCCGTCGCGCGAGGACAGCAGGCGGTGCGCCGCCAGGATCTCGTCGTCGGTGACCGCCTCGATCACGCCGCCGGACAGGTCACGGGCCGCCACGGCCTGGTTCCACGAGGCGGGGTTGCCGATCCGGATCGCGGTGGCGATCGTGTCCGGCTGGTCGACGGGGTGCCCGCGCACGATGGGCGCCGCGCCGTCGGCCTGGAACCCCCACATCGCCGGCGCGTGCGTGGCCGGCCCCGGCTGGGCGGCGTCGTGCAGGTACTCGGTGTAGCCCCTCCAGTACGCGGTGATGTTGCCCGCGTTGCCGACCGGCAGGCAGTGGATGTCGGGAGCGTCGCCGAGCGCGTCGACCACCTCGAACGCGGCCGTCTTCTGGCCCTCGATCCGATAGGGGTTCACCGAGTTCACCAGCTCGACGGGGTAGGCCTCGGCGAGCTTGCGCGCCACGGTGAGGCAGGCGTCGAAGTTGCCGTCGACCTGCAGCAGCCGCGCCCCGTGCGCGACCGCCTGGCTGAGCTTGCCCATCGCGATCTTGCCGTCGGGCACGAGCACCGCGCAGGTCATGCCGGCCGCCGTGGCGTAGGCCGCGGCCGAGGCGCTGGTGTTGCCCGTGGAGGCGCAGACGACGGCGCGTGCACCGAGCTCGGCGGCGCGCGTGATGGCGCTGGTCATCCCCCGGTCCTTGAACGAGGCGGTGGGGTTGCAGCCCTCGACCTTGACGTGCACCTCGCACCCGGTGAGCTCGGACAGGTGCCGGGCGTGCACGAGCGGCGTGCCGCCCTCGCCCAGGGTGACGGCCGGGACGTCTGGACCGAACGGCAGCCGGTCGCGGAACTCCTCGACCACCCCGCGCCAGGCGTGCGCCACGTCAGCTCCCCTCGACCCGAAGGACCGACGCCACGGCGTCGACGATGTCGAGCTCGGCCAGCGCGGCCACCGTGCTGGCGAGCGCGGAGTCGGTGGCGGAGTGGGTGACCACGACGAGCGCCGCGCGGCGGCCGTCATCGGCGCCCTCGGCGTCGGGGTCGCGCAGCAGGGTCTGGCGGACGGTCTCGATCGACACCTCGTGCGCGGCGAAGACCTGCGCCACCTGCGCGAGCACGCCCGGACGGTCGGCGACGTCGAGACGCACGTGGTACCGGGTGATGACCTCATCCATCGGCAGCACCGCAAGGTCGGCGTACGTGCTCTCCCCCGGGCCCCGCCCGCCGACCACCCGGTGCCGCGCGACCGCGACGACGTCGCCGAGGACCGCGCTGGCGGTGGGTTGCCCGCCGGCGCCCGCGCCGTAGAACATCAGCGACCCGGCGGCCTCGGCCTCGACGAAGACGGCGTTGTACGCGCCGCGCACGCTCGCCAGCGGGTGCTCGCGGGACAGCATCGCAGGGTGCACGCGGACCGAGACCGACTCTCCTGCAGAGCCCTTCGTCCGCTCACAGATGGCGAGCAGCTTCACGACGCAGTTCGAGGCCTTGGCGGCCGCGACGTCGGCGGCGCTCACCCCCGTGATGCCCTCGCGGTGGACGTCGGCAGCGCTCACCCGGGTGTGGAACGCCAGCGACGCCAGGATGGCCGCCTTCGCCGCGGCGTCGAAGCCCTCGACGTCGGCAGTAGGGTCGGCCTCGGCGTACCCGAGCGCCTGGGCCTGCTGCACGGACTCGTCGAAACCCGCTCCGGTGGTGTCCATCTGGTCGAGCACGTAGTTCGTGGTGCCGTTGACGATCCCGAGCACGCGGTCGATGCGGTCGCCGGCCATCGACTCGCGGACGGGTCGCACGAGCGGGATCGCGCCGGCGACGGCGGCCTCGAAGTAGAGGTCGACACCGTGCTCGTCGGCCGCCTCGTAGAGCGTGGGGCCGTCCTCGGCGAGCAGGGCCTTGTTGGCGGTGACGACGGAGGCGCCGTGCGCCATGGCGTCCAGGATCAGGGTGCGGGCCGGCTCGATCCCGCCGATGACCTCGATCACGACGTCGGCACCCCGCACGAGCGCGGTGGCGTCGGTGGTGAACAGCGCGGGGTCGATGCCGGCGTCGCGACGGCGGGTGGGGCGGCGCACCGCGATGCCGACCAGCTCGAGCCGTCGCCCGACGCGCGCGGCGAGGTCGGTGGCGTTGGTGGTGAGCAGGCGGGCCACCTCGGTGCCGACCACGCCGCAGCCGAGCATCGCCACCCCGAGCGGTGCTGCTCGATCGGGGGCGCTGGCGAGCTGCC
>JBBQSN010000119.1:0-11057 GCA_038213835.1 Actinomycetales bacterium | reverse complement strand
CAGCTACACCAGCAGCACGCCCGGCACGCAGGGGGCGGGCACGTCGATCATCGCGCCCGCCGGTGCCACCGGCCGCCGCAAGCAGGCCGTGGCCCGCGTGCGCATCGCCCCCGGCTCCGGCCAGTGGACCGTCAACGGCCGCACCCTCGCGGAGTACTTCCCGAACAAGGTGCACCAGCAGGAGGTCAACGACCCCTTCACCCTGCTGGAGCTCGAGGGCAGGTTCGACGTCATCGCGCGGATCCACGGCGGTGGCCCGTCCGGCCAGGCCGGGGCCCTGCGCCTCGGCATCGCCCGCGCCCTGAACGAGATCGACGAGGAGGCCAACCGCGCCGGCCTGAAGAAGGCCGGCTTCCTCACCCGTGACGCCCGGGTCAAGGAGCGCAAGAAGGCCGGTCTCAAGAAGGCCCGTAAGGCCCCGCAGTACAGCAAGCGGTGATCTCGGGACGGGTGATCCGCACAGCCCCGCAGCACAGCAGGCGCTGACCCTGCGGGCAGCATCGCCGCCAGCACGTCGAACGGCCCCGGGGGTACTGTCCCCCGGGGCCGTTCGTGTGCCTGTTCTCCTGCCCGACAGCTGCGGCCCTTGCGCCCGGGGCGGGTACGCACAAGACGAAGGAGCTGACGTGGGTCGACTGTTCGGAACCGACGGCGTACGGGGTCTGGCCAACGTCGAGGTGACGGCCGAGCTCGCCCTCGACCTGTCCGTCGCCGCCGCGCACGTGCTGGCGGAGGTCGGCCAGTTCGCCGGGCACCGTCCTCGCGCCGTCGTGGGCCGCGACCCGCGCGCGTCGGGGGAGTTCCTGTCGGCCGCCGTCGTCGCGGGCCTGGCGAGCGCGGGCGTCGACGTCGACGACGTCGGCGTCCTCCCGACCCCGGCCGTGGCGCACCTGGTCGCCTCCCGGGGCGCCGACCTGGGCGTGATGCTCAGTGCCTCGCACAACCCGATGCCCGACAACGGCATCAAGTTCTTCGCCGCCGGCGGGCACAAGCTCGCGGACGAGCTCGAGAACCAGATCGAGGCCCGCCTGCGCGAGCCGTGGAAACGCCCCACCGGTGCCGCCGTCGGCCGGGTGCTCACCTCCCGGGGCGGGGGCGAGGAGTACGTCACCCACCTGCTGGACACCCTGGAGGGGAAGGGCCTGGACGGCCTGACCGTCGTGGTCGACTGCGCCCAGGGCGCCGCCAGCGTGGTCGGGCCGCAGGCGCTGCGGGCCGCGGGTGCCGAGGTCGAGGTGATCGGGGCCTCCCCGGACGGGCTCAACATCAACGACGGCTGCGGGTCGACCCACCTCGAGCCGCTCCAGGCGGCGGTGGTGTCCCGCGGGGCGGCGCTCGGCGTGGCCTACGACGGCGACGCCGACCGGTGCCTGGCGGTCGATGCCCACGGGCGGGTCGTCGACGGCGACCAGATCATGGGCGTGCTCGCCGCCTCGCTGCACGAGACCGGCCGGCTGGTCCGGTCCACCCTGGTCACCACCGTGATGAGCAACCTCGGCCTGCGTCTGGCGATGGAGCGGGCCGGCATCAGCACGGTCCAGACCGCCGTCGGCGACCGGTACGTGCTCGAGGCGATGCGCCGCGACGGCTACAACCTCGGTGGCGAGCAGTCGGGTCACGTGCTGCTCACCGACCACGCCACCACCGGCGACGGCGTGCTCACCAGCCTGCACCTGCTGGCCCGGGTCGCAGCGTCCGGCCGCTCCCTGGCCGACCTCGCGGGCGAGGTGCAGCGGCTGCCGCAGGTGCTGGTGAACGTGCGGGACGTCGACCGCTCGCGGGCGGGCAGCGACACCGAGCTCGGCACCGCCGTCGCCGCCGCCGAGGAGCGGCTGGGCCGTACCGGGCGGGTGCTGCTGCGTCCGTCCGGCACCGAGCCGGTGGTGCGCGTCATGGTCGAGGCGGCCGAGCAGGATGAGGCCGACCTCGTGGCCGCCGAGCTCGCCGACGTCGTCAGGACGCGGCTGGCACTGTAAGGCGCCCGCGCCGCGCGCGGTAGCGCTCGACGGCGCGCCACACCAGGCGTTGCACCAGCAGCGTCAGCACGCCCGCGGTCACCAACCCGGCGAGGTTGAGGCCCAGCTGCGCCGCCGAGCCGCGCACCTCGGAGCCCTCCAGGAACGCCAGACCGAGGGCGAGGTTGCCCGCCGCGGGCACGGTCGTCACCGAGATGAACACGCCGACCAGGACGTTCGAGCGGCCGGACGTCAGCGACAGCACCCCGGCGGCGCCCGCCAGCAGCGCCACCACGAACGACCAGCGGTCGGGCGTCCAGATGAAGGTGGTCTGCGGGCGGGGCGCCAGCAGGTCGTCCAGGGTGATCCAGCCAGCCGCGCGCACGGCGAGCGCGAGCAGGACGGTGACCGCGATCGCGACCAGGAAGCCGAGCACCAGCTGCCGGACGGCCCCGACCAGCAGCACCCGGTCGCGCAGCACCAGGGCCAGCGCGGCCGCGACCACCGGCGCGAACTCGGGGCCGAGCACCATCGCCCCGATCACCAGCACCGACGAGTCCAGCACGACGGCGATCGCGGCGAGCAGGGTGGCCAGCACGAGGAAGGCGAAGAAGGACCAGGACGGCCGGGTCCCCTCCTCGGCCTGCTGGCGCACCATCGGCCAGACCACGCCGTCGTCGGGGGCACCGGGAGCAGAGCGTTCGGCCACCCGGGCCCGCCGGGTGGGGGCGGCGTCGACGGTCTCGAGCGCGAGCGTGCCGTGGTCGTTCACCCCGAGCCGCTCCAGCCGGGCCAGCACGTCACTGGCGCCCTCGCGGGCGACGTCGCACAGCACGGCGTCGCCGACCGGACGACGCGCGGCCCCGGGGAGCACCACCAGGCCGGTGACGCGCGGGTCGTCCTCGAGCGCGGCCACCACGCCGGGGGACAGGTCGACGGGCAGGGTCATCCGCAGGTGCAGCACCCGGACATCCTGCCTGCCGCCCGGGGCGGCCCGCGGACGGCAGGCAGGACGTCGCCGTCGCAGCCGTCCGCCCAGGTGGTTGCCCGGGCTCCTCGGCCGCCCTGGCGTGCGCGGGTGCCCGGCGACTGCAGGCCCTGGCGCTGGACGCCCACGACCCCTCGCGGCTGGCCGGGTTCTCGGCCGACCTGCTCGACCGGAAGCCGGTCCAGGAGGCCGGCGGCGTCCTGCTCCCGGAGGACGACAGGGCAGGTGGGTCTGCGCTTCGTCCGCGCAGCGACCACGAGGCCCGGGCCGGACCTGGTGCACCTGCATCTGCGCGGCCCTGGGTCTCGGCGCCCACCACGTCGACGTCGGCCAGCTGCCGGAGGAGGGGCACGTCGTGCTGGCGGACCCGGAGGGCAACGAGCTCTGCGTGATCGAGCCCGGCAACGCCTACCTGGGCGCGTGCGGCCGTCTCGGCGAGGTCACCTTCGAGGGGACCCGGACGTCGGGCTGTTCTGGGCGCAGGCGCTGGGCTGGCCGCTGGTGTGACGAAGCTGATCCGCTGGTCCACGCTCAGATCTTCCTCAGCCGGACGTGCTGCACCGAGTGGTCGGCGCCCTTGCGCAGCACCAGGTCGGCGCGCGGCCGCGTGGGCAGCACGTTCTCGACCAGGTTGCGCTCGTTGATGTCGGCCCAGATCTGCTCGGCGCGCTCGCGGGCGGCGGTGTCGGAGAGCGCGGCGAAGCGGTGGAAGTACGACTCGGGCCGGGCGAAGGCGGTCTGGCGCAGTCGCAGGAAGCGGTCGACGTACCAGCTCCTCACGTCGGTGGTGCGGGCGTCGACGTAGACCGAGAAGTCGAAGAAGTCGCTGACGGCCAGGCCCTGCCGACCGTCCTGGCGGGCGCGCGCCGGCTGGAGCACGTTGAGACCCTCGACGATGAGCACGTCCGGCCGGTGCACCACGACGTCTGCGCCGGGCACGATGTCGTAGGTGAGGTGCGAGTACAGCGGAGCCCGCACCTCAGGGGCCCCGGACTTCACCGCGGTGACGAAGCGCAGCAAGGCACGTCGGTCGTAGGACTCGGGGAACCCTTTGCGCTGCAGCAACCCTCGCCGTTCCAGCTCGGCGTTGGGGTAGAGGAAGCCGTCGGTGGTGACGAGCTCGACGCGGGGGGTGTCGGGCCAGCGGGCGAGCATCTCGCGCAGGATCCGTGAGGTCGTCGACTTGCCGACGGCGACCGAGCCGGCGACCCCGATGACGTACGGCGTGCGGGCCGGTGACTCGCCGAGGAACGTCGAGGTGGCTGCGTGCAGCTGGGCCGAGGCCGCCACGTAGAGGTTGAGCAGCCGCGACAGCGGCAGGTAGACCTCCGTGACCTCGCGCAGGTCGACCCGGTCGCCGAGCCCCTGCAGCCGGGTGACGTCCTCCTGCGTGAGGGGCAGGGGGGTCGAGGCGGCCAGCGCGCTCCAGGCGGCGCGGTCGAGCTCGACGTACGGCGTGGTGCCGATGGGGAGCCCGACGGTGTCGGGCCCCGTGGTCCTGGCGTGTGCCCGACCGTCGGGTCGGGGAGGAGGCGGCACGCTCGCATCATGCCGGACGCCGCTCCACCAGGGTGCCCGGCGCGGTGCCGCGTCCCGAGTAGGCTCTGAGGCCATGTGTGGAATCGTGGGTTACGTCGGTCATCCGGGCAGCGGGGCGTCCGCCGAGCACGGCGGCGCGCTCGACGTCGTGATGGAGGGGCTCGCCCGGCTGGAGTACCGCGGGTACGACTCCGCAGGGGTCGCCCTGGTCACCGGCGAAGGCGTCGTGACCCGGAAGAAGGCCGGCAAGCTGGTCAACCTCGTGGCCGAGATCGGGGCCTCGCCGCTCCCGGAGTCGGTCACCGGCATCGGGCACACGCGGTGGGCCACCCACGGCGGTCCCACCGACCCGAACGCGCACCCGCACCTGGGCGGCGGGGGCCGGCTGGCGCTGATCCACAACGGCATCATCGAGAACTTCGCCGCCCTCAAGGCGGGCCTGCTCGCCGACGGCGTGGAGTTCACGTCCGAGACCGACACCGAGGTGGTCGCCCACCTGCTCGCGGCCACCTACGACGAGACCGGCGACCTCACCGAGGCCATGCGTCAGGTCTGCAACCGGCTCGAGGGTGCCTTCACGCTGCTCGCCGTGCACGCAGACCAGCCCGGGAGGGTCGTCGGTGCCCGCCGCAACTCCCCGCTGGTGGTCGGCATCGGCGAGGGCGAGAACTTCCTCGGCTCCGACGTCGCGGCGTTCATCTCGCACACCCGCGAGGCGCTCGAGCTCGGGCAGGACCAGATCGCCACGATCACGCCCGACACCGTCGCGGTCATCGACTTCGCCGGGAACCCGGTGCAGGGCAAGGCCTTCCACGTCGACTGGGACGCCGCCGCCGCCGAGAAGGGTGGCTTCCCGAGCTTCATGGCCAAGGAGATCCACGACCAGCCGCACGCAGTGGCCGACACGTTGCTGGGTCGTACCGACGAGAACGGCCGGCTCGTGCTCGACGAGCTCCGGATCGACGAGGACGTCCTGCGCGCCGTCGACCGGGTCGTGGTCCTGGCCTGCGGCACGTCCGCGTACGCCGGGCACGTGGCCAAGTACGCGATCGAGCACTGGGCCAGGGTGCCGGTGGAGGTCGAGCTCTCGCACGAGTTCCGCTACCGCGACCCCGTCGTCGACGACCGCACGCTCGTCCTGGCCATCTCGCAGTCCGGCGAGACGATGGACACCCTGATGGCGGTCCGGTACGCCCGTGAGCAGGGCGCGCAGGTGGTGGCGGTCTGCAACACGCACGGCTCGTCGATCCCGCGGGAGAGCCAGGGCGTGCTCTACACCCACGCCGGTCCCGAGATCGCTGTCGCGTCCACGAAGGCGTTCCTGGCGCAGATCACCGCCTGCTACCTGCTGGGGCTGTACCTCGCCGAGCTGCGCGGCGGCTCGCGGGCCGAGGCCGTCCCCGATGTCCTGGCCGAGCTGCACCTGATGCCGGAGAAGATCCAGCGGGTCCTCGACGGCCTCGACCACGTCCGCGAGATCGCGGGTTGGATGGCCGACACCCGCACGGTGCTGTTCCTCGGCCGGCACGTCGGCTTCCCCGTCGCGATGGAGGGCGCCCTCAAGCTCAAGGAGCTGGCGTACATCCACGCCGAGGGCTTCGCGGCCGGTGAGCTCAAGCACGGCCCGATCGCGCTGATCGAGCCCGGGCAGCCGGTCTTCGTGGTGGTGCCGTCGCCGCGCGGGCCGCAGTCGTTGCACAGCAAGGTCGTCTCCAACATCCAGGAGATCCGCGCCCGCGGTGCCCGCACGCTCGTCATCGCGGAGGAGGGCGACACCGATGTCCAGGACTACGCGGACGAGGTGATCTACGTACCCGCCTGCCCGCCGCTGCTCATGCCGTTGCTCACCGTGGTGCCGCTGCAGGTGTTCGCCTGCGAGCTCGCCACCGCCAAGGGCCTGGACGTGGACCAGCCGCGCAACCTGGCCAAGTCCGTCACGGTCGAGTGAGCCGCGCGTGATCGTCGGTGTCGGCATCGACGTCGTCGACGTCGCGCGTTTCACCCGCCAGCTCGAGCGCGTCCCGGCGCTGGTCGACCGGCTGTTCACCGACACCGAGCAGGGCCTTCCGCCCGCCTCCCTCGCCGCGCGGTTCGCGGCGAAGGAGGCCGCCGCCAAGGCGCTCGGCGCTCCCGTCGGTCTGGTCTGGACCGACGCCACGGTGCGCCGGCTCGAGGGCGGCCAGCCGGTGCTCGAGGTCACGGGCACGGTCGCCGCGCGGGCCGCCGAGCTGGGCGTCGACCGGTTCCACCTGTCCCTGTCCCACGACGCCGGCATCGCCTCGGCCGTGGTCGTCGCCGAGCGCGACCCGTGACCCTCGGCTGCACGGAGGCCGTCGACGCCGCCACCGTGCGCGCCGCCGAGGAGCGGGCGATGGCCGGGCTGCCGGAGGGAGCGCTGATGCAGCGGGCCGCGGCCGGGCTCGCCACCGAGGTGCTGCGCGAGCTGCGGGAGCGCACGGGCGGGGTCTACGGCCGCCACGTCGTGCTCCTGGTCGGCCCGGGCGACAACGGCGGCGACGCGTCGTGGGCCGGCGCCCGGCTGGCGGTCCGCGGGGTCCGGGTGTCGGCACTGCTGACCGACGACCGGGCGCACGAGCCCGGACTCGACGCCCTGCGCCGGGCCGGTGGGCGCGTCCTGGCCGCCGACGAGGTGCGCAGGCTCTGCCCGGAGCACGACGACCACGCCGCACCCCCTCGCTCGCCGTCGTGGCCGGGGTCGTGGGACGACGTCGACGTCGTCGTGGACGGGATGCTCGGCCTGGGCGCCAGACCCGGCCTGAGCGGTCTGGCGCACGACCTCGCGACGGAGGTCCGCGGCGGACCGCGGATCGTGGCCGTCGACCTCCCCAGCGGACTCGGCCCCGACAGCGGGAAGGTGGACGGTCCCTTCCTCCCGGCCGACGTCACGGTCACCTTCGGCACCGCCAAGCCGTGCCACCTCCTGCCACCCGCGTGCCTCGACGTCGGGCAGGTGCAGCTGGTCGACATCGGCCTGGACCTCGACGGCGTCCGGGTGGCCGTGCAGCGCCTGCTGGTCGGGGACGCCCGGAGCAGGTGGCCGTCCCCCGGGAGCGGCGACGACAAGTACTCCCGCGGCGTGGTGGGTGTGGTGGCCGGAGGGGCGACGTACACCGGCGCCGCGGTGCTGGCGACGGGCGCTGCGGTTCGTACCGGCGCGGGGATGGTGCGGTACCTCGGACCGGGCGCGGCCACCGACCTGGTGCGGGCGCGCTGGCCGGAGGTGGTGCCGGGCGGGGGACGCGTCCAGGCCTGGGTGCTGGGCCCGGGGGTGGACCCCGACGACGAGGGCCAGGCCGAGCACGTGCGCGCCGCGCTCGCGGGCGAGGAGCCGTGCCTGGTCGACGCCGGCGCGCTGGCGCTGCTGCCCGGCCTGCTGCGCGACGGTGCCGTGTCCGCCCCGCTGCTGCTCACCCCGCACGCTGGCGAGCTGGCCCGGCTGCTCGCCGACCTCGGCCATGGGACCGCCCGGGACCAGGTGGAGGCCGACCCGCTCACCCACGCACTGCGGGCGGCCGAGGAGATCGGCGCGACCGTGCTGGTCAAGGGCGCCGTGACGCTTGTGGTCTCTTCTGAACGACCAGCGTTCTCGCAGGCCGACGGGCCGTCGTGGCTGGCGACCGCGGGTGCCGGCGACGTCCTCGCGGGGATCGCCGGCGCGCTCCTGGCGGCCGGCGTCCAGCCGGTCCACGCCGGGGCGATGGCGGCGCTCGTGCACGGCCTGGCCGGCGGGATCGCCTCGGGCGGGGGGCCGGTCAGTGCGAGCGCGGTGCTGGACGCGGTTCCGGCGGCTGTTCGCTCGGTCCTGGACGCAGGACCGTCCGACGGCTGAGGGATCCGCGTCCCTGGGGGCCCATGTCCTCCGCCTCCTGCCCGAACGGTCGGTACCGCCCGCGCGCCCGCTGCCCTAGCCTCCCCGGATGGACGCGGACGCGCTGCAGGACCTGCTCGAGTCGACCGCAGCGACGATGGGCGTCCCCGGGGCGCAGGTGGGGCTGCAGCGCGGCGCCGACCGCGTCGTCGCCTGCGCTGGGACGCATGGGGTCCAGGACGCCACGCCGGTGACACCGGACTCGCTCTTCCACGCCGGGTCGATCTCCAAGTCGCTGACGGGGCTCACCGTGCTGGACGCCGCTCGGCGCGGGGACATCGACCACGACGTCCCGTGCTCGGCCCAGGGTCCCGGCCAGTGGGAGCACACGCCCCGGGCGATCCTGGCGCAGACCACGGGGGCGCCCAACCTGCTGCCCGACGAGCACGAGCCGCTCGAGGTGTTCGTCGCGCGGACGGCCGGCCTGCCGCCGGTGCACGAAGCGGGCCGGTTCTCCTACTGCAACGCGGGCTGGTCCGCACTGGACCTCTTGCTCCGCCAGCGCACCGGGGCCACCTTCGAGGAGGCGGCGGACCGCCTCCTCGGCGAGCCCCTCCCGGTCGGTGTCCCGGAGCGTGCGACGGCCGCCCACGTGGCCGCGCCGGGTTCCCCACCGGTGCCGGTCCCGCTCGCGTCCTGGCCCGCCGCCGCAGCCGCCGGCTCGCGCTGGTGGGGGAGCGCGGACTCGCTGTTGGACTACGCGCAGACCCACCTGCGCGACGGGGCGGGGCGGATCGACCCGGAGGTCGTGCGCGGCGTGCGGGCGTACGGTGCCGACCTCCCCGGCTCGACCGTGTTCGACGCCTGGGGCCACGGCTGGGCCCTCTGGGAGCGCGGCGAGCACCGCGCCTTCGGATGGGCGGGCTACACCGCCGGCCACCGGGCCTTCGTCCGGTGCTTCCCGGACCAGGACGCCGCCCTGGTCGTGCTGGCGAACAGCGCCGGTCCGCTGTTCGGGCCTCCCGGTGGCACCGCCCTGTTCGACGTGCTGCTGCCGCGGCTGCTGGAGGCGCTGGGCGTGCCCGCCATGCCGGCACCCGCCTACACCCGGGCGCCGACCCCCGCCCCGCGCCTCGCCGGCCAGTACGGCCCCATCGGGCTGGAAGCGGTCGACCAGGACACGGTCCGGTTCGACGGCGCGGCGTTCGGTTCGCCGGGGCCGGTGATCTGCACGCGGCTCGGGGGCGACACCTTCACCACGGTGGGCTCGCCGCCGGGCAGCACACGCCTCTCGGTGGACGGCGACCTGCTCTACCTCGGGCCGTTCGCCGTGCCGCGGGTGGGTTGAGTCCGTCCGCTGTACGGCGCGGACGCCTGGGCGACGTACTCCGACGGCGTGACCCCCACGGTGGAGCGGAAGTCGCGGCTGAAGTGCGCCTGGTCGAACCATCCGAGATCGGCCGCGAGAGAAGCGAGGTCGGTGACCTCGCCGGCGTCGATGGCAGCGGCGGCGTCCTGCAGCCGGTAGCGCTGCAGCACCCACTTCGGCCCGACGCCGACGAACCGGTGGAACAGCCGCTGCAGCGAGCGCACCGTGCTGCCCGAGAGCGCGGCGACGTCGTCGACCCGCACCAGCGTGCGGTCGTGCACCATCGCGGCGAGGACCTCGAGCAGGTCGAGGTAGACGGGGTCGGGCTCGGGGACCTCGCGCGCCAGGTGGTCCTCGAGCGCGGCGGCCCGGTCGAGGTCGTCGTCGAGCCCGAGCACCTCATCGACCAGCCGGGGGTCGAGCCGCGCGCCCAGCACCGACAGGGGCAGGACGCGGTCGCGGGCGACCTGGTGGCCGGTGAGGGCCGCGAAACCACCGGGGCGGAACTTGACTGCCATGACCCGACCGGTGCCGTGCAGGTCGACCGAGAACCGGCGGGTCACCACGCCGTGCACCAGGCCCGCCGGCATCGCGTGCCCGTGCCGCGGCCCGGGGCCGGACTCGACGCTGAGGTTCACGCACGGGTGGCTGAGCACTTCCGAGCGATACGACGGCTTCCCGGTGAGGTCCCACGCCACCGACCAGTAGCGCTCCACGTACGGCTGGAGGGCGGGGGAGACCGGGTGGTCGCGGCGCAGGTCAGCACGGGCGGCGGTCTGCTCGGGGCGCAGCACGCCCTTGAGGCTGGCCGTGCGCGCCGGGGCGTTCGCCTCGGCGCCGGCTGTCGTGTTCGTCCAAGACCCCACGGGCAGAGCCTAGGCAGGATGGGCGACATGTCGATCACGGACGGCCGCCCCGACGGCTACACCACCCTGACCCCGTTCCTCGTCTGCTCGCCGGCGCGCGATGCGATCGCCTTCTACGAGAGGGTGTTCGGCGCCACGGTGGTGAGCGTGATGAATGCCCCCGACGGTTCCGTGGCGCACGCCGAGCTGCAGCTGCCGCTGGGCCGGATGCAGCTGAGCGACCCGATGGAGGGTTTCGGCCTGACCGCCCCGAGCGCGGCGGCACCGGAGAGCGTCAGCTCCTCGGTCGCGATCTACGTGCCCGACGTCGACGCCGTGCACGCTCTGGCCGTGGACGCGGGCGCCACGGTGCGCGAGGCGCCGTCGACGTTCGTCACCGGTGACCGGTTCTGCTCGGTCCACGACCCCTTCGGCCACCGCTGGGCGATCATGACCCGGGTCGAGGACGTCGACCCCGAGGAGGCCGAGCGCCGGCTGGTTGAGTGGGGCTCGCAGGAGCTCTGACCCCCGG
>JBBQSN010000118.1:0-11262 GCA_038213835.1 Actinomycetales bacterium | reverse complement strand
CCGACCGCGACATGGAGTCGTCGAGCACGTTCGCGAGGTTGAGCCGGCTGCGTGCCAGGCTGGTGCCGGCGTCCAGGTCGGCGGTGCCGAGGCCGATGACGAGCCGGTTGTCGCACGCAGGATCGAACCGGAGGGCGCTCTCCTGGTGCCAGCGCGCCAGCAGCCCCGCCGTGCTCTCGCCGGGGACACCGAGCGGGAACACCGCGATACCACCGGACGGGTGCGGCGGTCGGGCAGCCACCCGTCCGGTCCAGCCCAGCGACTTCGGGTCGCCGATCCCGGCGACGACGTCGTCCCCGACCACGCAGATCCGGAGTCCGCCGGGCTGGCTCTCGTCAGTCATACCCGTTGTCTACCAGTCATTCCTCGTCGTCGTCGTCCAGGCGCGCGAGCCAGGTCGCGAGTCGCTCGACCGGCGTCTCGAGCTCGGGGTTGAGGTCGACGAAGTGGCGCAGCTGATCGGCGACCCAGGCGAGGGTCACCTCGTCGTCGCCGCGCCGGTGCTCGAGCTCCTCGATGCCGCGGTCGGTGAAGTACACGGGGGATCCTCCCGTCAGCGGGCGAAGGCTTTCTCGACCAGCGCCTGCTGCTCGGCCGCGTGCTTCTTCGACGACCCGGTGGCCGGTGACGCGGACGCCTTGCGCGCCACGTGGCGCACCGGCCGCCCGATCTGGTCCGGGAGGTTGAGCGCCATGAACGGCCATCCGCCCTGGTTGGCCGGCTCCTCCTGCACCCACACCAGCTCGGTGTCGCCGCCGAACGGGGCGAGCGCCTCGCTCCAGGCGTCGCCGTCGAGGGGGTAGAGCTGCTCGGCCCGCAGGATCGCCGTCCGGGTGTCGCCCGACTTCACGCGGTGCGCGACGAGGTCCCAGTAGACCTTGCCCGTGCACAGCAGCACCCGGTCGACGTTCGCGGCCTGCTCGCCGTCCGCGTACGGCTCTCCGATGACCGGACGGAAGCCGCCGGTGGTGAAGTCCTCGACGTCGGAGGTGGCCGCCTTCAGCCGCAGCATCGACTTGGGTGTGAACACCACGAGCGGACGACGCGGCCGCTGGTAGGCCTGCCGGCGCAGCAGGTGGAAGTACGACGCCGGGGTCGACGGCATCGCGACCGACATGTTGTCCTCGGCGCACATCTGCAGGAAGCGCTCGATCCGGGCCGAGGAGTGGTCCGGTCCCTGGCCCTCGTAGCCGTGGGGGAGCAGCAGCGTGACCGAGGAGTTCTGGCCCCACTTCTGCTCGGAGGACGAGATGAACTCGTCGACGATGATCTGGGCGCCGTTGGTGAAGTCGCCGAACTGGGCCTCCCACAACACCAGGGCGTCGGGACGCTCGACCGAGTAGCCGTACTCGAAGCCCATCGCGGCGAACTCCGAGAGCAGCGAGTCGTAGACCCAGAACCGCGCCTGGTCGTTCGACAGGTACAGCAGAGGGGTCCACTCCTCCCCGCTGGTGCGGTCGGTGAGCACCGCGTGCCGTTGCACGAACGTGCCCCGGCGGGAGTCCTGCCCGGCGAGCCGGACAGGAGTGCCCTCGAGCAGCAGCGAGCCGTACGCGAGCAGCTCGCCGTAGCCCCAGTCGATGCCGCCCTCGCGCGACATCAAGGACCGCTTCTCGAGCAGCTGGCGCAGCTTCGGGTGCACCGTGAACGTCTCCGGCGGGGAGACGTAGGCGTCACCGATCCGCTTGAGCACCTCGAGCGAGACGGCCGTCTCGCGCGGGGTGGCGGGGACGGCGTCGTCCTGCTGCTGCGCGATGGGCTGCTCGAGACCACCGGGGTTGTCGGCGCCGTCGGCCCCGCGGGTGCTCGGGGCGGGCGAGGACTCACGGGTCTCGGCGAACACCCGCTCCAGCTGCTGCTGGTAGTCCTTCAGCGCGGCCTCGGCCTCCTCGACCGTGATGTCGCCGCGGCCGATGAGCGACTCGGTGTAGATCTTGCGCACCGACCGCTTGCCCTCGATCAGCGAGTACATGAGCGGCTGGGTCATCGACGGGTCGTCGCCCTCGTTGTGCCCACGACGGCGGTAGCAGACCATGTCGATGACGACGTCCTTGTCGAACTCCTGGCGGAAGTCGAACGCCAGCTTCGCCACCCGGGCGCACGCCTCGGGGTCGTCGCCGTTCACGTGGAAGATCGGTGCCTGGATCATCTTGCCGACGTCGGTGCAGTAGAACGAGGAGCGGCTCGAGGTGGGCGAGGTGGTGAAGCCCACCTGGTTGTTCACCACGAGGTGCACGGAGCCGCCCGTGCGGTACCCGCGCAGCTGGGAGAGGTTGAGCGTCTCCGCCACCACGCCCTGGCCTGCGAACGCGGCGTCCCCGTGCATGAGCACGGGCAGTACCGGGAAGGACTCGCCGGCCTTGTTGAGCCGGTCCTGCTTGGCGCGCACGACGCCCTCGAGCACCGGGTTGACGGCCTCGAGGTGCGACGGGTTGGCCGCGAGGTAGACCTTCGTCGACGCACCCGACTCGGCGGTGAACTCGCCCTCCGTGCCGAGGTGGTACTTGACGTCCCCGGAGCCCTGGACCGAGCGGGGGTCCTGGGTGCCCTCGAACTCGCGGAAGATCTGTCCGTAGGACTTGCCCGCGATGTTGGCGAGGACGTTGAGCCTGCCGCGGTGCGGCATCGCGATGCACACCTCGTCGAGCTCGGCCTCGGCGGCCGCCGACAGCAGCGCGTCGAGCAGCGGGATGACCGACTCCCCGCCCTCCAGGCTGAACCGCTTCTGGCCCACGTACTTGGTCTGCAGGAACGTCTCGAACGCCTCGGCGGCGTTGAGCCGGCCCAGGATCCGCAGCTGCTCCTCGCGGGAGGGCTTGGCGTACTTGCGCTCCACCCGGTCCTGGATCCAGCGGCGCTGGTCGGGGTCCTGGATGTGCATGTACTCGATGCCGGAGGTCCGGCAGTAGGAGTCGCGCAGCACGCCGAGGATGTGCCGCAGCTTCATCACCGGCTTACCACCGAAACCGCCGGTGGGGAACTCGCGGTCGAGGTCCCACAGGGACAGGCCGTGGGTCTGCACGTCGAGGTCCGGGTGCCGGCGCTGGCGGTACTCCAACGGGTCGGTGTCGGCCATCAGGTGCCCGCGGACGCGGTACGCGTGGATCAACTCGATCACACGGGCGGTCTTGTTGACCTCGTCCTCGTCGGAGAAGGACTTGTCGACGACCCAGCGGACGGGCTCGTACGGGATCCGCAGGGAGCGGAAGATCCGGTCGTAGAAGCCGTCCTCGCCCAGCAGCTTGGCGTGCACGATGCGCAGGAAGTCGCCGGACTGGGCGCCCTGGATGATCCGGTGGTCGTACGTGGAGGTCAACGTCATGACCTTGCTGACAGCCATCCGGGCGAGGTTCTCCTCGCTGGCCCCGGCGTACTCGGCCGGGTAGTCCATCGCGCCGACGCCGATGATCGTGCCCTGGCCGGCCATCAGGCGCGGCACCGAGTGCACGGTGCCGATCGTGCCCGGGTTGGTGAGCGAGATAGTCGCCTGGAAGTCGTCGACGACGAGCTTGCCGGTGCGGGCGCGACGCACGACGTCCTCGTAGGCGGCCCAGAACTGGGCGAAGTCCATGTCCTGGGTGCCCTTGATCGCGGGCACCATGAGCTGGCGGGAGCCGTCGTCCTTGGCCAGGTCGATGGCGATGCCGAGGTTCACCCCGGACGGCTTGAGCACCGCTGGCTTGCCGTCGACCTCGGTGTAGCCGTGGTTCATCTCCGGCATGTGCGCCAGCGCCTCGACCAGGGCGAAGCCGATGAGGTGCGTGAACGAGATCTTGCCGCCGCGGGCGCGGGCGAGGTTGGAGTTGATGACGATCCGGTTGTCGACCAGCAGCTTGGCCGGGACGGCGCGGACCGACGTGGCGGTGGGCACCCCCAGGCTGGCCTCCATGTTGACCACGACCCGGGCGGCCGGACCCTTGAGCCGGACCGACTCGGGAGCACCGGCGGCCGGGGCCTTCTCGGCGGCCTTCTTGGCGGGCGGGACGTCGCGGGACCGCGCCGGGCCGGCGACGGCGGGCTTGTCGAAGGCGGTCACGGTGCTCGCGGCGTCCGGACCGTTCGAGGGGCTCGCGGCCGAGCGGTTGCCGGTGCCGGACGCCGGGGTAGGGGATGAAGGGGGCTTCCTGGCGGGCTCCTCGGCGGGCTTCGGCGCGGGCTTCGGCGCGGACTTCGCGGGCTCCGCCGTCCCGACCTCCTGCGGGACCTGGGCGGAGGCGCTCGCGCTGGGGTCCTCGGCCTGGACGGCGGAGGCGTCGGGCTGCGCGGCCGCAGGCTGCTCGCTGCCGTTCGCAGAGCTGCCGTTCGCAGAGCTGTCGTCCTCGGGGGTGGTGTCGTCGTCGGGGGTGGTGTCGCCGTCGGGGGTGTAGTCGGCGAAGAACTCCCACCAGGCTGGATCCACGGACTGCTTGTCCTCGAGGTACTGCTGGTAGAGCTCGTCGACCATCCACTCGTTGGGTCCGAAGCCTGCAGCCGTGGGGCCGCCTCCGCCCTTCTCGCCCTGGGAGACGTTCTGGGGGGACTGGGGGGTGGACACGGCGCTGATCGCCCTCTTCCGCTCGCGTTGCCCGCAACTTTGCGCTTCGACTCTAGTCCCCCCGGGCAGTCCGAGCAGGTCGGGCTCATGTCGTCGCGAGCGCCCTCCAGGACGTACCGGGCGACCCGGTGGGGGACCAGGGCCTCCTCGACGGCGGCCGTCACCGCGCCCGGATGCCGGCGTCCTCATCGGACGACGTCGGGGTCGAGCAGGCTGATCGCCCCGCCGGCACCTCGCCGATCAGCCGTCCCGACCCACGCACGGCCTGCGGGCACTGCCGGGGTGAGCCTGCCGACCGGTCAGGTGACGTCGCGGCGAAGAGTCAGGGCCGCTCCGACCCCGGCCGTCACGGCGGCGTAGCCGACGAGCACGATCAGGGCCAACCACCAGGGCAGCACCTCGATCGTCGGGCCGCCGGGACCGGTGTCGGTGGTCGGCGCGAGCATCGCGTTGGTGGCGGCGCTGGGCAGCCACTTGACCAGGTCCGGGCCCCAGGAGACGAACGACAGCGCGACCTGCGCGATGAACTCGACGATGATCAGGCCGATGCCGAGCAGGATCGCGACGATCTGGTTGCCGACCAGCGTGCCGACCCCGACGCCGATGAGCCCCCACAGGACGAAGGCCACCAGGGCCATCACCATGGCCCGGGGCAGGCCGTCGGCGCCGAGGTTGAGCTCGATGCCGCGCGCCGAGAGGATGCCGACGGTGACCACGAAGGCGATGCCCAGCCCCACGACCCCGTAGAGCACGGCGTACGCGGCCGTCGCGACCCACTTGGCCACGACCAGGCGCGGACGCCTGGGCACCGCCAGGATCGTCGGCGTGATGGTCTGGTGCCGGTACTCGGTGCTGACGACCAGGACGCCCAGGATCAGGGTGAAGACGTAGCCGAACGAGGTCAGCCCGCCGGTGTAGAAGGACCGGGCGACGGCGTCGTCGCTCGCAGGGGAGGGCGCCGTCGCCCCGGGGGCGAACTCCAGCCCGGCGGTGAAGGCGTTCGGGAGCGCCCACAGCCCGGCCCAGACGACCAGGCCGATCAGCATCCCCCACCACACCTTGGTGGTGCGGACCTTGAGCAGCTCTGCGGACACGGCGCTCATCGCCCGACCTCCTTGGTCGTGACCTGTGCTTGCTGGACGGGCTCCGCGGAACCAGGGGTGTGGCCGACGTACTCGGGGGAGACCAGGCGGAAGAACATCGACTCGAGGTCGGAGCCGATCGCCTGCAGCTCGTGCAGCTCGATGCCGGCGGCGAACGCGTGGTGCCCGACGTCGGGGGCGGACACGTCACGGACCATGACCGCGCCGTCGTGGTGCACGTCGACGTCCCAGCCGGAGCGCTGGGCCAGCGCGGTCAGGGCGGCCGGGTCGGCGGCCCGGACCATGACGCCGGACTTCGCCTCGGCCTCGAGCTCGGCGAGGGTGGACTGCTTGACCGCCCGGCCCTGGCTGATGATGACGACGTCGTCGACGGTCTGCTGCACCTCCGAGAGCATGTGGCTCGAGACCAGGATGGTGCGCCCCTCGGCGGCCAGGGCGCGCAGGAATCCGCGCAGCCACCGGATGCCCTCGGGGTCCAGGCCGTTGGCCGGCTCGTCCAGGATCAGCACGGACGGGTCGCCGACCAGGGCGCCGGCCAGGCCGAGGCGCTGGCGCATGCCCATCGAGAAGCCGCCGACCCGGCGCTTGCCCGCGGCGCCGAGGCCGACCAGGTCGAGCAGCTCGTCGGCCCGCGAGACGCCCATGCCGCAGGTCTGGCCCAGCACCCGCAGGTGGTTGCGGGCGTTGCGGCCCGGGTGGAAGCTCGCGGCCTCGAGGGCGGCGCCGACGACGCGCTGCGGCTGCTCGAGGTCCGCGTAGTTCCGTCCGCCGATGGTGCAGCTCCCGGACGTGGGCGCCACCAGCGACAGCAGCATCCGCAGGGTGGTGGTCTTGCCCGCCCCGTTCGGGCCGAGGAAGCCGGTGATCCGGCCGGGCTCGACGGTGAAGCGGAGGTCCTGCACGGCAGCGACCTTGCCGAAGTGCTTGGTGAGACCCCTCACCTCGATCCGGCTGCCCTGGTGCGACGTGACGCTCATCTGGCTGCTGCCCCCCGGTCATCAGGTGTGCACCGCCGGAAGGCGGTGCCGCGGCCATCCTTGCGCACCGCTCAGAGGTCGTCGTCCGTCCCAGGGAGGGTGCGTCGGATCAGCCGGGCGGCGGACGTGCCGCGGGCGCCGCCCGCGGTGCGTCCGGCCGCCGCCGTCGCCGGGAGCACGACGCGCATCGTGCAGCCGATCGTCGAGTCGACGACCTGGATGGTGCCGCCGTGCAGCTCCACCGCCCAGCGCGCGATCGCGAGCCCGAGCCCGGTGCCACCGGTGACCGACTGCGCCGCCCCGGCGCGGTGGAACCGCTCGAAGACGCGCTCGCGGTCCTGCGGGGCGATGCCAGGCCCCTCGTCGCTCACCTCGAGGACGACGGCGGCCGGTCGCGAGGCCTCGGCCAGCCCGGCGCTGACCCGCACCTGCCCGCCGGGCGGGCTGTGCCGCGCGGCGTTGTCGAGCAGGTTGGCCACGACCTGGTGCAGCCGGGCCGGGTCGGCGCGAACGGCCAGGGTCTCGGGGTCGACGTCGACCTCCCAGCGCACCGAGCGGTCCACCGCACCGTCGACCAGCCGCGCGGCGGCCACGGCCTCCTCCAGGAAGGCGCCGACGGGCAGGTCCGTGGCGTCCAGGGGGACCACGCCGGCCTCGAGCCGCGACAGGTCCAGGAGCTGGGCGACCAGGGTGCCGAGCCGCTCGGTCTGCGCCAGCGCGGTGCGCAGCGTGGCCGGGTCGGGGTCGGCGACGCCGTCGACCAGGTTCTCCAGCGTGGCGCGCAGCGCCGTGACCGGCGTGCGCAGCTCGTGGCTCACGTTCGCCACCAGCTCGCGGCGCTGGCGGTCGACCGAGCCGAGGTCCTCGGCCATCCGGTTGAAGGCGACGGCGAGCTCGCCGACCTCGTCGTGGCTGGTGGCCCGCACCCGGCGGCTGTAGTCACCGGTGGCCATCGACCTCGCCGCAGCGGTCATCTCGCGCAGCGGCGAGGTCATGCCGCGGGCCAGCAGCTGGGTGACCACGAGCGACAGCGCGATCGCGGCCGGCAGCGTGTAGAGCGTCCGGACCCCGTTGTTCAGGCCGAACCAGACGAGCATCGCCGCGACGGTCACCGTCGCAGTGACCAGCAGCCCCAGCTTGATCTTGATCGACCGGACGCCGTCGAGCGGGCGAAGGTCCGGCCAGGAGCGCTCCCCCTTGCTCACGGGGTGCTCACGGGTCGACCGGCTCCAGGGCGTAGCCCACGCCGTGCACGGTGCGGATCAGGTCGGAGCCGAGCTTGCGGCGCAGCGCCTTGACGTGGGAGTCGACCGTGCGGGTGCCCGAGGCGTCGACCCAGTCCCAGACCTCGGCCAGCAGGCGCTCGCGGGTGAGCACCACCTTGGGCTCGGCCGCCAGGCACAGCAGCAGGTCGAACTCGGTGGGGGTGAGGTGCACCAGCTCGCCGGCCCGTCGGACCCGCCGCTCGGCGCGGTCGACCTCGAGGTCGCCGAGCCGCAGCACGCCGTCACCACCGCCGACCGGGTCGGACAGGGCGCCGGCTCGCTCGACCCGGCGCAGCAGCGCCTTGATCCGCGCCACCAGCTCGCGCATCGAGAACGGCTTGGTCATGTAGTCGTCGGCGCCCACGCCCAGCCCGACGAGCATGTCGGTCTCGTCGTCGCGCGCGGTGAGCATCAGGACCGGGACGGGCCGCTGCGCCTGGATCCGCCGGCACACCTCGTGGCCGTCCAGCCCCGGGAGCATGACGTCCAGGACGACGACGTCCGGACGCAGCTGCTCGGCGGCGCCGACGGCCGCGAGGCCGTCGTGCACCACCGTGGTGTGCCACCCCTCGCTGCGCAGCCGGGTGAGCACCGCCTGGGCGATGGCGGGCTCGTCCTCGACCACGAGCACCGTGACCGGACCTGAGCCGTTCGTCGTGGACATGCGCCCAGGGTAGGTGGCCCCGCGGCCCGTATCGTGGTCCGACGTGCGATTCCTCGACGGCCAGCGGCCCGCTCACGACCTCACCTACTCCGACGTCTTCCTGACGCCATCGCGCTCGGACGTGCAGTCCCGGCTGGACGTCGACCTCGCCGGCACCGACGGCTCGGGCACCACGATCCCGGTGGTCGTCTCGAACATGACGGCCGTCAGCGGGCGCCGGATGGCCGAGACGGTCGCCCGGCGCGGGGCGATGGCGGTGCTGCCGCAGGACCTCCCGCTCGAGGTCGTCCGCGAGGTGGTGCGCTGGGTCAAGGCACGGCACCCGGTGCTCGAGACGGCGCTGACCCTGCGCCTCACCGACACCGTCACCGACGCCCTGCACCTGGTGGCCAAGCGCAACCACGGGGGCGTGGTGGTCGTCGACGACGACGGCGTCCCACTCGGGGTCGTGACGGCCTCGGACTGCCAGGGCGTCGACCGCTTCACCCGCCTGCACGAGGTCATGTCGCGCGAGCCGCTGACGCTGGACGCCGCCGACGTCGAGGCCGATGGCGGCCTGCACCGGGCCTTCGACGCCCTGCACGCGGCCCACCGCCCGATGGCCCCGGTGGTGCGCGACGGGCGGCTGGCGGGGGTGCTCACCCGCACCGGGGCGCTGCGGTCCACCCTGTACGCCCCCGCCCTGGACGACGACGGACGGCTCCGGATCGCCGTCGCCGTGGGCATCAACGGCGACGTCGCGGCGACCGCGGCGGCCGCCCTCGAGGCCGGTGCCGACACGCTCGTGGTCGACACCGCCCACGGGCACCAGGCCAGGATGCTCGCAGCGCTGCGGGCGGTGCGGGCGCTGGACCCGCAGGTCCCGGTGGTCGCCGGCAACGTCGTGACTCCGGACGGCGTCCGCGATCTCGTCGAGGCCGGCGCCGACGTCGTCAAGGTCGGCGTGGGCCCGGGCGCCATGTGCACGACCCGGATGATGACGTCGGTGGGCCGACCGCAGTTCTCCGCCGTCCTCGAGTGCGCTTCTGCCGCAAGTGATCTCGGAAAGCACGTCTGGGCCGACGGGGGAGTGCGGTACCCGCGCGACGTCGCCCTCGCCCTCGCTGCGGGCGCCAGCCAGGTGATGGTCGGCTCCTGGTTCGCGGGCACCCACGAGAGCCCCGGCGACCTCATGACCGACGAGCGCGGACGCCTGTACAAGGAGAGCTTCGGCATGGCCTCCGCCCGCGCCGTCGCCGCCCGCACCAGCCGCGACGACGCCTTCGAGCGGGCCCGCAAGGGCCTGTTCGAGGAGGGCATCTCGTCGTCGCGGATGCTGCTGGACCCGGCCCGTCCCGGCGTGGAGGACCTGCTCGACCACATCACCTCCTGGGTACGCAGCGCGTGCACGTACGCCGGCGCGCGCAGCCTGGCCGAGCTGCACGAGCGCGCGGTCGTCGGCGTCCAGAGCGCCGCCGGGTACGAGGAGGGCCGTCCGCTGCCGTCCGGCTGGTGAGTGTTCGCGTGGCGGCCACCGACCCGTAGGATCGCAGCACGATGGACGACCCCCGCAGACCGACCGACAGCCCGCCCCCGGACCCCGAGCCCCAACGAACGGGGCACCGCCCGTCCTCACGAGGTGACGAGCGGTGCTGACCGAGTGGCTGCTGCTGGGCGTGGGCGTCCTGCTGACCCTGGGCACCGGCGTGTTCGTCGCGGCCGAGTTCTCCCTCATCACCCTGGACCGACCTGACGTCGAGCGCGAGGTCGCGATCGGGAGTCGCTCCGCCGGGCAGGTCCTGGCCGGGCTGCGGACCCTGTCCACCCAGCTGTCCGGCGCCCAGGTGGGCATCACGCTCACCACGCTCCTGGTGGGGTACCTCGTCGAGCCGTCGGTGTCCCGGCTGCTCACCGGCCCGCTGACCTCGGCGGGCCTGCCGGACGGCGCGATCGAGCCGGTGTCGATCGGCCTCGGGCTGTTCCTGGCCACGATGGTCTCGATGCTCGTGGGCGAGCTGATCCCCAAGAACCTGGCGATCTCGGTGCCCATGGCCACCGCGCGGTGGAGCGTCCCGCTGCAGCGGGGGTTCACCTGGGTGATGGGCCCGCTCATCGTCGTGCTGAACGGCAGCGCCAACAAGATCCTGCGCAGCGCCGGCATCGAGCCCCGGGAGGAGCTCGCCAGCGGCCGATCGAGCACCGAGCTGGCCTTCCTGGTCAAGCGGTCGGCCGACGCGGGCACCTTGGACCAGGGCACCGCCACCCTCCTGACCCGCTCGCTCGGCTTCTCCCAGCACACCGCGGCCGACGTCATGACCGACCGGCTGCGGATGCGCTGCCTGCAGGCCGAGGACACCGCCCAGGACGTCATCGTGATCGCCCGCGCGACCGGCTTCTCCCGGTTCCCCGTCACCGACGGCTCGCCGGACGACGTCGTCGGCGTCGTGCACGTCAAGAAGGCCGTGGCCGTCCCGCGCGAGCGGCGCTCCGAGGTGCCCGTCGGCGCGCTGATGAGCGACGTCGTGCGCGTCCCGGAGACGGTGCGCCTCGACCCGCTCCTGGTCGCCCTGCGCAGCCAGGGCATGCAGATGGCCGTGGTCACCGACGAGTACGGCGGCACCGCGGGGGTCGTCACCCTCGAAGACCTGGTCGAAGAACTCGTCGGTGAGGTCGCCGACGAGCACGACCGCACGCGCGCCGGTGTGGTGCGCTCACCCGATTCACTCACCTTTCCCGGAAT
>JBBQSN010000117.1:0-11292 GCA_038213835.1 Actinomycetales bacterium | reverse complement strand
GCGCAGCGCGAGAGCGACGAGAAGCGCCGCAAGCGCGAGCGCGCCAACGCCGAGAAGCAGGCCGGTGTCCTGATGCTGCAGGCCGACAAGATGCGCGCGAAGGCGAGCAAGGCCACCGCCGCCCAGAACATGGCCAGGCGCGCCGAGAAGATGCTCGGAGGTCTCGAGGACGTCCGCGCGAGCGACAAGGTGGCCAAGCTCCGGTTCCCCGACCCGGCGCCGTGCGGGAAGACGCCGCTGCGGGCCTCCGCGCTGTCCAGGTCGTACGGGTCGCTGGAGGTGTTCACCGACGTCGACCTCGCCATCGACCGCGGGTCCAAGGTCGTCATCCTCGGCCTCAACGGCGCCGGCAAGACCACCCTGCTGCGGATGCTCGCCGGGGTCGACGCACCCGACACCGGGGAGGTGGAGCCGGGCCACGGCCTCAAGCTCGGCTACTACGCCCAGGAGCACGACACCCTCGACACCTCCCGCACCGTGCTGGAGAACATGAAGAGCGCGGCGCCCCAGCTCGGCGAGACCGAGGTGCGCAAGGTGCTGGGCTCGTTCCTGTTCAGCGGCGACGACGTCCAGAAGCCGGCCGGGGTGCTCTCCGGTGGCGAGAAGACCCGGCTCGCGCTGGCCACCCTGGTGGTGAGCGCGGCCAACGTGCTGCTGCTGGACGAGCCGACGAACAACCTCGACCCGGCCAGCCGCGAGGAGATCCTCGGGGCGCTGAACCGGTACAGCGGGGCGGTCGTGCTCGTCACGCACGACGAGGGCGCCGTGCACGCCCTCGAGCCCGAGCGGGTGCTGCTGCTGCCCGACGGCGTCGAGGACCTGTGGGGTCCCGACTACGCCGACCTCGTCGAGCTGGCCTGACCGCCCGTCCGTCACCCGGCCCTGCCAGGATCGGTCCATGGACCGCAACGACGAGGCCGGACGGCTCTGCGCCGAGGTCGGCATCGATCTCGCGACCGGCGGTGACCGCTGGGACGTCGTGCTCGCCGCTCCCGAGCGCCGCAACGCGCAGACGCCGGCGACCTGGCGCGCCCTCGCGGCGGTGGGGGTGGCGGTGGCCGAGGCCGCGCCACGCGTGGTGGTGCTGTCGGCGACGGGGCCGGCCTTCTCTGCCGGCCTCGACCGGGCCATGTTCGCCGGCACCAGTCCGGGGGTGCCCGGCGAGCCGGGGCTGCCGCAGCTGGCTGCCCTGCCCGACGACGCGCTCGACGCCGAGATCGCCGCGTTCCAGGACGGTTTCACCTGGTGGCGTGACAGCGACGCGATCACGGTGGCAGCCGTCCAGGGGCACGCCGTGGGTGCGGGCTTCCAGCTCGCGCTCGGCTGCGACCTGCGCGTGGTGGCCGACGACGTCGCGTTCGCGATGAAGGAGACCTCGCTCGGGCTCGTCCCCGACCTCGCGGGCACCTGGCCGCTGGTCGACGCCGTGGGCTACTCCCGGGCGCTGGAGATCTGCGTCAGCGGACGGACCGTCGGCGCCGCCGAGGCGGTGGCCGCGGGGCTGGCGGTGGCCTCGGTCCCCGCGGCCGGGCTGGCGGCGGCGGTCGACGCCCTGGTGGCGTCCCTCCTCGCCCCGCCGGCGGCCGCCGCGTCGGCGACCAAGCACCTGCTGGCCGGTGCGGCCGGCCGCACCCCGGACGAGCAGCAGGCCGCGGAGCGACTCGCACAGCGCGACCGGCTGCGCGACCTGGTCCGGCTGATGGGTGCCTCGTCCCCCGTGACCCCGGCCGGGAGGCGGAACAAGCCGACCCCGCCCGGACGCTGTAGCCCGCGATGAGCATGCACACACCCGGGCAGATGCGCGCAGGACGCGCCCTGTCGTCGTTGCGCAAGGACCAGTCCGTCGCCGATCGCAAGGTCAGCCGCGAGACGGTCCGGCGCATCCTCGCGTTCGCCCGCCCCTTCCGGCGCCAGATCGTCGTCTTCCTCGTCCTGACCGTCGGCGGGTCGGCCCTGGTCGTCGTCACGCCGCTGCTGCTGCAGCGTCTCGTCGACGACGGCGTCGTGCCGCAGGACCGCCGCGTCATCGTCACGCTCGCCCTGGTGGTGGCGCTGCTGGCGTTCGTCGAGGCGGGCGTCGGGCTGTACTCGCGTTACCTGTCCTCGCGGATCGGGGAGGGGCTCATCTACGACCTGCGCACGCAGGTGTTCGCGCACGTGCAGCGCCAGCCGGTCGCGTTCTTCACCCGCGCCCAGACCGGGGCGCTGGTCACCCGGATCAACAGCGACGTCATCGGCGCGCAGCAGGCGTTCACGTCCACGCTCAGCGGTGTGGTGTCCAACGTCGTCTCGCTGGTGCTGGTGGCCGGCGCCATGCTCACCCTGTCGTGGCCCATCACCGTGGCCGCGCTCGTCCTGCTCCCGGTCTTCCTGCTGCCGGCCCGCCACGTGGGGCGCAGGCTCAGCGGCCTGACCCGGCAGTCGATGCAGCTCAACGCCGACCTGGCCACCCGCGCCACCGAGCGCTTCAACGTGGCCGGCGCCCTGCTCGTCACGCTGTTCGGCCGGCGGGACGAGGAGGACGCGCAGTTCTCCGAGCGCGCGGCCCAGGTGCGCGACGTCGGCGTGCAGATCGCGATGATCGGGCGCGTCTTCTTCACCTCCCTCACGCTCGTCGCCGCCCTGGCGACCGCACTGGTCTACGGCGTCGGCGGGCTGCTGGCGTCCTCGGGCGCCCTGACGATCGGGACCCTGCTCGCCCTGGCCGCCCTGCTCGGACGCCTCTACGGCCCGATCACGGCGTTGGCGAACGTCCGGGTCGACGTCATGAGCGCCCTGGTGAGCTTCGAGCGGGTGTTCGAGATCCTCGACCTGCCCGCGCTGGTGACCGACCCCGAGCACCCGGTGCCGGTGCCCTCCGGACCGTTGGCGGTCGAGCTGCACGGCGTGACCTTCCGGTACCCGTCCGCCGACGAGGTGTCCCTGGCCTCGCTCGAGACGGTCGGCGGCGGCGACCGCGACGGCTCCGGACCGGTGCTGCACGACGTCTCGCTGCGGGCCGAGGCCGGTCAGCTGGTCGCGTTCGTCGGTCCGAGCGGTGCGGGCAAGACCACCATCACGGCGCTGGTGGCCCGGCTGTACGACCCGCAGGCGGGGTCGGTCACCGTGGGTGGGGTCGACGTCCGGGACGTGACGCTCGAGGACCTGCACTCACGCGTGGGCGTGGTGACGCAGGACGCCCACATGTTCCACGACACGGTGCGCGCGAACCTGCTGTACGCCCGGCCGGACGCCACCGACGCCCAGCTGGAGGCGGCGCTGCGCGACGCCCAGGTGCTCGACCTCATCCACGGTCTGCCGCAGGGCCTCGACACCGTGGTCGGCGACCGCGGGCACCGGCTCTCCGGCGGCGAGAAGCAGCGCCTGGCCCTGGCCCGGCTGCTGCTCAAGGCGCCGTCGGTCGTCGTCCTGGACGAGGCCACCGCCCACCTGGACTCCGAGTCCGAGGCAGCCGTGCAGCGCGCCCTCGACACCGCCTTGGACGGTCGCACGGCTCTGGTGATCGCGCACCGGCTCTCGACCGTGCGCGGCGCCGACCAGATCGTCGTGGTCGACCGCGGCCGCGTCGTCGAGACCGGCAAGCACGCCGAGCTGCTCGCGGCCGGCGGGCTCTACTCCGAGCTCTACCGGACCCAGTTCCGCGACCAGGAGCCCAGTCGGGTCGCCGAGGCGGTCACCTCGTCCTCCTGACCGGTCCCGCCGAGGCGGTGGAGGATCCAGGCCCCTGGAGGGGGCCAGAAGCCTCCAGCGTCCCCGTCCGGACGGCCTCAGATCGTGCGGAGCATCCCGCCGTCGATGGCCAGCGCGGTGCCGGTGACGTAGCTGGCCGCGGGGGAGAGGATGAAGACCGCGGTGCGGGCGAACTCCTCGGGGTAGCCGTAACGACCCAGCGGGATGGAGGCCTCGTTCTGCCGACGGACCTCAGCGACGTCGCCGCCGCGGGAGGCGTCCAGCTCACGGGCGCGGTCGGTGTCGATCCGGCCGGGGAGCACGGCGTTGACCCGGATCGCGCGCGGGCCCAGCTCGTCGGCGAGGGTCTTGGCGGTCATCGCCAGCCCCGGACGCAGCCCGTTGGAGATCGCCAGGCCGGGGATGGGGGAGCGCACCGACGAGGACAGCACGAACAGGATCGAGCCACCCTCGGTGCCGACGCCGCGGGAGACCGCCTTGGCCGTGCGGATCGCGCCCAGGAACACGCTGTCGAACGAGGAGCGCCAGTCGTCGTCGCTGGCCTCGAGCACGCTGCCCGCCGGCGGACCGCCGACGCTGATCAGCGCGCCGTCGAGCCGGCCGAAACGTCCGACCGCAGCGGCGACGCACTGCTCGGGCGCCTGCGGGTCGGCGAGGTCCATCGCCAGGGCCAGCACGCGGTCCGATGACCCGAGCCGGTCGGCGGCCGCGGTGATGGCCTCACGGTCGCGGGAGGCCACGACGAGGCGCGCCCCCTCGTCGCAGAGCAGCTGCGCGCACGCCTGCCCGAGCCCACGCGAGGCTCCGGTGACGATGTACACACGGTCGTCGAGGCCGAGATCCATGAGGCCATCGTGCCGTATCCACCGCCCGCCCGTGGGGCGGACAGGTGACACAGGGCGTGGGGCTACACCCGATCGGCGGGTCGGCCGCCCGCGGGGCCGGTCGACGAGCTGTTCCGAGCACGTTCCTCGGCGGCGTCCAGCAGGGCGTCCTCCTCGTCCTCGGCGGAGGGGCGACGCGCCCGTGACCGCTGCTGGGGGCGTCGTGGGGCCGGGCGGGGCGGGGCGCCGTCGGGGCCCTGGTCGTCGAGCCGGGCGGCCTGCTCGGCCCGGTCGTCGGCGTCGTCCTGGGCGGTGCGGCGGGCCAGCACGACGAAGCCCGCCAGCGCGCCGATCGCGAACACCACCCACTGCATCGCGTAGGACAGGTGCGGGCCCTCGTCCAGGGCGGGGCGCGGCTCGGGCTGGGGTCGGGTGGCGGGGGCGGGCTCCTCGCTCGCGAGGTCGCCGTAGGCGGCGGTGACGACGTCGGACGCGGCGAACCGGCCGCCCGACGCCTCGGCGAGCTCGACCGCGAGAGCGGCCGGGTTGATCCGCAGCGTCTGGCCCGCAGGGGCTCCGCGGTCGTCGGTGGGCTCGGGCACGCGCAGCCGCGAGACCACGGACACCTCCCCGGACGGCGGCGCCGGCACGTCGTCCGGACGCTCGCCGGTCTCGCCGATGGTGACGAACCCGCGGTCCACCACGAGCACCTCGCCGTCGTCGGAGCGCAGCGGCACCAGCACCTGGTACCCGGGACGACCGTCGCGGTTGCGGTTGCGCACCAGGGTGGTGGCGTCGGGGACGTACTCGCCGTCCACCACCACGGGGGTCCAGGTGCCGCCGACGGGGAACCGCGCGCGGTCCGGGAGCACCGTGCCCAGGGAGACGGGGACGCGGTCGTAGTTCTCGACGACCTGCGAGTTGCGCTCGAGCCGCGCCTCACGGCGGTTCCACTGCCAGCTGCCGAGCAGGACGCACGCGACGGCCACCACCAGCGCGAGCGCCAGCAGGCCGAGCCAGCGCCCGGAGAGCAGGAAGCGGTACACGACCAGCACGGTAGACGCGCCGTCGCCGCCGAACGGTCGCAGGGTCCACCCCTTGGTGGGGCGCAGGACCTCAGGGGTCAGACGGCGGAGGCCCGCGGACCGGCCAGGGCCTCCAGCGGGACGGTGTCGCGCAGGAAGCCGCGCAGCGACAGGAACTCGGTGAGGTGGTTGCGGTGCTCGTCGCAGGCGACCCAGGTCTTGCGCCGCTCCGGGGTGTGCAGCCGGGGGTTGTTCCAGCGCAGCGCCCACACCGCGTGCGCCCGGCAGCGCCGGGCGCTGCAGACGGGGTCGCCCAGGGGCTCGTGCTGCTGGAGGTCGACCTGGTGGGGCTGGAGGTCGATGATCGCGGGAGCACCGGTCGACGGGCTGCCCGGGACCGGGACCGTCGAGGTGGCTGGGGGAGCGGTGGTGCCGGCTGTCTGGCGGGTCATGCCGTGCCTCCCGTGCGCTGCGCGTCGCGTGCTCGGCCAGGGTGGCGGCCCTGACGGACCGACCTGTGCCAGTAGACACAATGACCGGCCGGTGAACAAGCGTGGCGGCGCGGCGGCGGTCGTGTCGCGCGTGTCGGACGGCGTGTCGCGCAGCTGGGTGAACGGGAGGTTGCCGGGGCATTGTCCGGCGCGGGAGTCCTCGCGCACGGTCGGGCCGGACAGGTGGACGCCGGGTGGCAACGGGGGGGTGCCACCCGGCGTCCGGGGGCGCTCGACGGGGGAGGCGAGCGCCGTTCCACGAGTATGACACGGATCGGTGTCAGTGTCAGGGGCCCGTGCGCGCGTGGGTGTCGTGTCGCCTCAGCGCGCGGCCGAGGAGATCTCCTCGGGCGGCGAGGGCCGCGCGGTGAGGGCCGCCAGCGGCGCGGCGGTGGGGGCCAGGGGACCCGGACCGCCGCTCTCCCGGCCGGCGTTGGCGAACACCACCGCCACGTAGGGGAGCAGCACGCCCCCGGCGATGAAGACCCATCGCCACGGCCCGTCGACGACCACGGCAAGGGCCACGCACACGGTGCGGATGAGCATCGAGACGAGGTAACGGACCTGACGCGAGCGCTGGTCCTCGCTGTGTGGACGGCGCGCGGACGTCAGCGAGTGGACCTCGCTGCTGTCACCTCGTCGTCGCGCCACGTCCCCACGGTATGTCAGTCCTGGGGGTGACGCCGTCCGGGGCAGTGTGATCAAGAACGGCCGCGTGGACGCATCCAGCGAGGGCCGCGGACAGGCATGCTCCGGGTACCCCTCAGGTGCCCTGGCTCGTGCTCGACATGTTGAAGTCCGAGATCCGCATCGCCGGGACGGCGGTGCGGGAGAAGAACTCGTTCCACTCCCGGTTGAGGGCTATGCCGGTCTCGCCGACGGCATCGACCCGACGCAGCATGTCGACGGGCGACTCGTTGAAGCGGAAGTTGGTGACCGAGCCCTTCACCTCCCCGCCCTCGACGAGGTACACCCCGTCCCGGGTCAGGCCGGTGAGCAGCAACGTCGTGGGGTCGACCTCGCGGATGTACCAGAGCGAGGTGACGAGCAGACCGCGCTCTGTCGAGGCGACGAGGTCGTCCGCTCCACCCCGGCCGTCGGGGCTGCTGACGACCAGGTTGTCGACGGCCGGGTGCAGGTCGATCCCGGTCATCGCGCTGGTGTAACGACTGGTCGGCAGCGCCTCGAGCACGCCGTCACGCACCCAGGTGGAGGCAGGGGCGTCGATCCCGTTGTCGAACACCGATTCGTACGGCGTGGAGGAACCGGTCGCCACGAACGGCTGGCACTCGAGTCCGGGGTACGCAGGGTCGCTCGCGATCGTCAGGGGGACGTCGGTCAGTCGCTGCCCGACACGCGTCCTGCCGGCAGACCCCTTGGTGGAGAACACGGTTCGGCCCTCGAAGGCCGAGCGGGCGTCCGAGACGAAGTAGAGGTAGATGAGCAGGTCCGCCACCGAGCCAGCAGGCAGCACGGTGTCATAGCGCCCGGGCTCGAGCTCGATCCGGTTCGCCTGCCAGTCCAGCCGCTGCGTCAGACCGGCGTCCATGGTCAGCACGTCGACGTCGGTGAAGTCGCGGGTGTACTGGCCGTCGTAGGTGGAGCGCGTGCGCTGGTGCGACTTGCCCGTCATCTCCAGCGTGCCCTTGGGCTGCACGTGCCGGCGACGCGCACCGGCCGACGTACCGAGCCACGTGGTGCGGATCATGTGCTCGGCGAAGCCGAACAGCTCGCGCTCGGCCGACCGCGCCTGCTGCAGCGCCTCGCCGAGGCCGTCGGCTACTCCCTGCAGCACCTGGGGACCGGTGTGCTCTGCGGCAGAGGCGAAGTCTTCGTCCTGCCGACCGTCCGGCAGCTCGGCGGCGTCCTCGGCTGCCGGAGCGGAGGCAGCAGCCCGCGCGGCCTCGGCGACCAGCCCCTCGAGGTCGTCGACGCCGACGCCCTTGCGGCTGACCGTGCCGAGGCAGACACCTCGGCCGGTCGTCACCGCGGTCGAGACGGTGACGGTCTGACCGGTGCTCATGCCGTTGGTGGTCAGGGTGTTGCAGGCCCAGCGCAGGTTCGCGGTCGAGTCCTCGTGCACGATCATCGAGGTGCCGGCGTGGGCGGGTGTCCGACCCGCGAGCTCCAGACCCCTCTCGACGAGCTCGTGGCTCGCTGCGGAGCGCGTCACTGACCTGCCTCCTGCACGGTGTTGAGGATGTTGACGTCGCGGAACAGCGCGGCGGGGCAGCCGTGGCTGACCGCCGCGACCTGTCCGGGCTGGGCCTTGCCGCAGTTCATCGCACCGCCCAGCACGTAGGTGGACGGTCCACCGACCGCCGACATCGAGCGCCAGAAGTCGGTCGTGGTGGCCTGGTAGGCCACGTCCTTCACCTGGCCCGCCAGCTTGCCGTCCTCGATCGCGTAGAACCTCTGGCCGGTGAACTGGAAGTTGTAGCGCTGCATGTCGATCGACCACGACTTGTCACCGATGACGTAGATCCCGCGCTCGACCTGGGCCAGCAGTCCGTCCAGGTCGGGGCCGTCGGCCACCGGCTGCAGGCTCACGTTGGCCATCCGCTGCATCGGGATGTGCGAGGCCGAGTCGGCGAAGGCGCAGCCGTTCGAACGGCCGGGCGGGTCGCCGAGCATGTTCTGGCGGGCCATCCGCCGGTCGAGCTGGTAGCCGACCAGGGTGCCGTCGCGGACGAGGTCCCACGACTGGGTCTGCACGCCCTCGTCGTCGTACCCGATCGTGGCCAGGCCGTGGTCGACCGTGCGGTCGCCGGTCACGTGCATCAGCTCGCTGCCGTAGTGCAGCGACCCGAGCTGGTCCACGGTGGCGAACGACGTGCCGGCGTAGGCGGCCTCGTACCCGAGCGCGCGGTCCAGCTCGGTGGCGTGGCCGATCGACTCGTGGATGGTCAGCCACAGGTTGGAAGGGTCGACGACGAGGTCGTAGCGCCCGGCCCGCACCGACGGCGCGGCCAGCTTCTCGCGCACCAGGTCGGGCAGCTGCGCGAGCTCGCTGCCCCAGTCCCACGCGCCGTCGGCGGGGGAGCCGACCATGTACTCCCAGCCGCGGCCCACGGGCGGGTTGACGGTGCGCATCGACTCCATGCCGTCCTCGCCGACCAGCACGACCTCGAGCCAGGGGTGGATCCGCACCCGCTGCTGCGTGCTCGAGGTGCCGGCCGAGTCCGCGTAGAACTTCTGCTCCTTGTACGCCTGGAAGATCGCCTCGACGTGGGTGGCGCCGCCCGAGAGCAGCTGCTGCGACCAGTCGGCCAGCAGGGCGGCCTGCTCGGAGGCCGGGACCTCGAACGGGTCGGTGCCGTACTGCGAGACCCACTGGACCTCGGCGTGGACCGGTTCGTCAGCGAGCTCGACCCGCTCGGTGCTCAGCGGCTGGGAGACCCGGGCGATCTCGACGGCCTGCTCGGCCGCACGCACCGCAGCCTCGGGCGTGAGGTCGGCCGCGGCCGCGAAACCCCATGTGCCGTCGACGACCACGCGGACCGAGAGCCCGGAGTCGGTGTCGTCGGCGGACGACGACAGCCGTCCGTCGCGCAGCACCACCCCCGACCCGCGGTTGCGTTCGAGCCGGAACGCCGCGTGCTCCACGCCCAGATCGTCCGCGCGCTGGAGAGCGGCGTCGGCCAGGGACCGCAGGGGCAGGGACGTGAAGTCTCCGTCGACAGGTCTCACGCCCGGACCCTAACGCGGGTCGGCCCGGACCCTGCAGCCGGATCGCGCCGTCAGGCGTGACAGGTCAGGCGCGGACGTCGAGGACGAGCTTGCCCGTGGTGGCGCGGGAACGGATGTCACGGTGGGCCTGGGCGGCGTCGGCCAGCGGGTACGTGCCGCCGTCGACGGGCTCCAGCACCCCGGCCCGGACCAGGGAGAGCAGCTCGGCCATGGCCGGTTGCAGTCCGCCCGGCAGGCGCACGCAGTGGACCAGCCAGAACCCGATCAGGGCGCGGGAGGTCGCCATCAGCGCACCCGGGTTCACCGGCGTCGGGGCCGAGCGCGAGGCCATGCCGTAGGCGACGACCCGGCCGAAGGGGGCCAGGGCGTCGATCGACCCCTCCAGGACGTGCCCGCCGGTCATCTCCAGGACGACGTCGACGCCGTGGCCCTCGTTCGCGTCGCGCAGCAGCGCGGTGACCCCGGCGGCGTCCCGGCAGGCGGAGGTGTCGACCGCGACGTCGGCACCGAGGTCGAGTGCCAGGTGCCGCTTCGCCTCGCTGCTCGCGGTCGCGATGACGCGCCCCGCCCCCCACTGCCTGGCCAGCTGGACGGCGAGGCTGCCGACGCCGCCCGCCGCGCTCTGCACGACCACGGTCTCGCCGGGGGACAGGTGCGCGCTGGTGCGGAGCAGGTGCCACGCCGTCGTGCCCTGCAGCACCAGGGACAACGCCTGGGAGTCGGTGACCGACCCGTCGTCGGGGAGCTCGAAGGAGACCTGGTCGGGCGCGGCCGCGACCTGCGCGTACCCGCCGCCCCCGGCGAGCAGGGCGACGACGCGGCGTCCGTCGCGACGGCGGGTCCCGACCACCTCCGCGCCCGGGACGAGGGGGAGCCGCTGCGGCGCGAGGTAGGAGTCCTCGGCCTGGTGGGTGTCGGCGTAGTTCACCCCCGCCGACGAGACGTCGACGAGGGAGCTGCCCTCAGGGGCGTCCGGCTCCGGCAGGTCGCTCAGCTGCAGGACCTCGGGGCCCCCGAACTCGGTGATCTGGATCGCGCGCACGACCGCGCAACCTACTACCCGCGGGTAGGTGCGACCTCGCCCACCCGCGTCGGGGGGCCGGGGAAGCAGGAACCGGTAGCGTTACCACCATGGCTGACGAGACCCCCCATGCGGAGGCCGAGCCCCGCAGCGTCCTGGTCACCGGCGGCAACCGCGGCATCGGGCGCGCGATCGCCGAGCGGTTCCTCGCGCAGGGCGACAAGGTCGCCGTCACCTCGCGCAGCGGCGACGCCCCGGAGGGTGCCCTGGCGGTCGCGTGCGACGTCACCGACACCGCCTCGGTCGACGCCGCCTTCGACGCGGTCGAGAAGGCCCACGGCCCGGTCGAGGTGCTCGTGGCCAACGCCGGCATCACGAAGGACCAACTCCTCCTGCGCATGAGCGAGGACGCGTTCGTCTCGGTGGTGGACGCCAACCTCACCGGCGCCTTTCGCGTCGCGAAGCGGGCGGCGCCCGCCATGGTGCGGGCCCGCGCCGGCCGGATGGTGTTCATGTCCTCCGTCGGGGCGTACTGGGGCGCCCCCGGCCAA
>JBBQSN010000116.1:0-11392 GCA_038213835.1 Actinomycetales bacterium | reverse complement strand
CCTGGTACGTCGCGGCCGCCAGCACCGCCCCCACGGGTGCCACCAGGGCGAGCGCCCGCGCCGGGTCCGAGCCCGGGCGAGCCTCCTGCCAGGCCCCGCACCACCGCTCCCGCATCTCCCGGCGGTCCTCGGGTGCCATCGCGCCGACCAGGCGCAGTCCGTCGAGCTCCGGCCTGCCGAGGGTGGCGTCCGCCCAGTCCAGCAGACGCACGTCGGTCGCCGTGCCCCGTACGTTGCCGGGGTGGAAGTCGCCGTGCACCAGCGTGTCCGGCAGCCCGCACGCGGCGACGGCGGCCAGCCGCTCCTGCAGCCCGGAGACCAGGGCGACCAGCCGGTCCCTGCTCCGTCGCTCCAGGCGTGTCGCCCACCGGTCCACCATGCGAGCGGACCGATCGGCCACGTCGCCCGACCTGCGGTCCGGCAGCCGCGCCCCGAGCAGCCCCGCCCGGTCGCCGGCGAGCTCGGACTGCAGACCCACCAGGGTCCTGGCCGGACCGGTCATCCGGTCGGGACCGGCGCCGTACAGGTCCTCCCCCGGCACCTCCTCGAGCAGCAGCCTGCCGTCCGCCCCGCCCACGACGTCGGGGACCGACCCCGGCCTGGTCCTGCCGACCAGCTCGAGCACGTCGGCCTCGGGACCCAGCAGGCCAGAGACCACCTTGAGCCAGACCGTCCCGGACGTCGTGCCGAGCCGCCACAGGGACGACAGGTTCCACGTGCGGACCTGCACGGGCGCACCCACCGGCCTCCGCTCGGCGGCGAACAGCTGCGCGTCGGCCCAGGCCAGGTCGGACGCCGGCCCGCCCGGCCGCGCCCAGGAGGCCCGCCGCGGGTGGTCGCCGACCGGGTCCGGTCCGGTCCAGGCGGCCAGCGGCACACCGGGCCGGGACGCCGTCTCGGCGAGGTACGTCACCGAGCCGCCCTCGGACGTGTCCTGGGTCGAGACGTCCAGGAGCCGCAGCACGGTGACCTCGAGGCCGTGCTCGCGGACCGTGGCGGCCACGACGTCCTCGGCCTCCTGCCACCACGGCTGCTGCACGTGCAGCGGCGGCAGCGACCCGTGCACGGTGGTCCCGGTGCACAGCACCAGGGTCACCGTGCGCGAGGTCATGAGCGCTGCTCGCCGACCAGCTGCGCGAGGTGCATGGCCCAGCGCCGCACCGCGGTCTCGGGCGCGTGCTGCAGGAACAGCGACGGCTCGGTGAGCTCGACCTCGAGCAGCAGCGGGCCGTCCGGGCCGGGGAGCAGGTCGATCCGCGCGTAGCTGAGCACCGGCTCGGCGGCGCCGGCTCCGCGCATCGCCCTGGCGACGCCCGTGACGACCAGCTCGGCCACCTCGTGCTGGACGGTGCTCGCCCCGGCCGGGGTGATCTCCTCGACGTACTCGTGGTGGTCGAACGCGCCCCGCTCCCCGTGCTCGGTCAGCAGAGCGCTCTTGGTGATCGCGTGCGAGAACGAGCCGCCGAGGTGGATCACGCTGGTCTCCCCCACCTGCTCCACGGTGTCGAGGTACGGCTGCACCATCACCGAGTGCCCCTGGTCCAGCAGCCGTCGGGCCAGCCGCTCGGCGGCCGGGTCACCCACGGCGAACCGGCCGGTGTGGCCGGCGCCGGCGCCCACGGCGGGCTTGACCACGACGTCGCCGGTGAGCTCGGCGGGCAGCTCCCACTGCGCCCCGGGCTCCACGAACACGGTCGGGACGACCGGGACACCGTGCTCGGCGAGGTCGGCCAGGTAGTGCTTGTCGGTGTTCCAGGCGATGACGTCAGCGGGGTTCGCCGTCCGGCGGCAGCGGCGGGTCCAGGCCAGGAACTCCTCGCGCCGCTCCATCCAGTCCCAGGTGGAGCGGATCAGCACGAGCGGGAAGGCGTCCCACTCCACGGTCTCGTCGTCCCACACCGCGACCCGCGGCTCCAGGCCGGCGTCGCGCAGCGCGTCGAGCAGCGTGGCCCCGTCGTCCTCGAGGTCGGGGAGGTCGCGGAAGGTCGCCAGGGCGATGGAGGGCGTCGACGTCATGGGCCCAGTCTGCCGCCACCGGCCGTCCGCGTCGTCATAGGCTGGGCTCACCCGGGTGCGACGTCGGCCGGACGTGAGCACGCGGACACCAGGCAGGAAGCACGGCGAGCGGACGGGAGGGCCCGTGGTCACCAGCCTCACCAAGGGCGCCAACGTCGCGCTCACGCAGGCAGACCCGTCGTTGACGCGGGTGCTGGTCGGCCTCGGCTGGAGGCCCCCGACCTCCGGCCAGCCCTTCGACCTGGACGCCTCGGCGCTGCTGTGCGGCCCGGACGGCAAGGTCCCGTCGGACTCCTACTTCGTCTTCTACAACCAGCTCGACGCGCCTGCGGGGCCCGGGGCCGCGGCGCACCACTCCGGCGACAGCGCGTCCGGTGCTGCCGACGGCGACGACGAGCAGGTCGAGGTCGACCTCGGCCAGGTGCCGGCCTACGTCGACAAGGTCGTGTTCGCGGTCTCGATCTACCAGGCCCGCGAGCGCCGGCAGACCTTCGGTCAGGTCGAGAGCGCCTACATCCGGGTCACGAACCTCGACACCGGCGCCGAGATCGTCCGCTACGACCTGTCGCACGACTGCGCGGGCGAGACCGCCCTGGTCTTCGGCGAGCTGTACCGCCACTCCTCGGGGTGGAAGTTCCGGGCCGTGGGTCAGGGCTGGTCCGACGGCCTCGAGGGCATCGCCCGCGACTACGGCGTCCTCGCCCGCTGAGCGTGGGACCGAGCGCGTGAGCACCCCCGAACGTCCCGACCTGGCCTTCCTGCGCCGCCGCCCCCCGCGCCGGCGCACGCCCAAGACCCCCCCGGCGTCGTCGAGCGCCACGCAGCCCGACCGGCCGTCGACCGGCTCGGCGATGCTCGACCTCGGCGGCCCGTCGGTGGCGCCCTCCCCGGGCACCGCGTCGAGCGGGCCGCACCGGGCGACCGGGTCGCAGTCCCTGGACCTCGACGGACCCAGCACCCCGGCCCCCGCCGCAGCCCCGAGGCAGCCGCCGGCCCGGTCGAGGCCATCTGGACCCGCGACGCCTCAAGCCGCTCCGGCCCGGGCGGCGGCGCCGTCGCGTCCCGTCGCCGCCCCGGGCACGCCGACCCTCGGCTGGCTGCGGCGGCGGCCGCCCGTCCGCCGCACCTCTGCGGAGCTGGTGCGCACCGGCAACACCGCACTGGACATCTCCGGCGGCGGCGTGCGTACCGACCGGCCCGGGGGCACCCCCGCCGCGACGACCGCCACGCACCGCACCCAGGTGGTGAACCTGCGCGGCCGCACGCTGCTGAACGAGACCACGCCCTCGGTCCGGATCGGCGGCGAGCAGGCCACCAGCGGCTCGCTGCAGCTGGCGCTGACCTGGAGCACGCTGCCCACCGACCAGCGCAGCGTCCAGGCCGGTCTGCGGCGCAGCACCGACGTGCACCTCGGGGCGCTGTGGGAGATGAACGACGGCCAGTCCGGTGCGGTGCAGACCCTGGGCGACGGCGCCACGGCCGCACCCGGCTACGGCTCCACCGTGCTTCGGCTGGGCGGCCGCTCGGAGACCGAGGGGCAGACCCTCACGGTGGCCCTGCGCGCGGTCGGCGACCTCAAGCGGCTGCTGCTGTACGCGTACGCGGTCAGCGGCCAGCCCGAGTGGGACGCCCTGGCACCGCTGCTGGCTCTGACCCTGCGCGGGGGCATCAGCGTCCAGATGCGCCTGGACGCCGCACCGCCCGGCGCCGGCACGTGCGCGCTGCTGTCCCTGCACCGGGTCGGCGGCGTGCTCGTCGTGCGGCGCGAGGCGCAGTTCCTCCAGGGCCAGCAGCAGCAGGTGGCCGAGGCGTTCGGGTGGGACCTGCCCTGGGCCTCAGGCCGCACGCTGCCGCCCGTCCGGGTGCGCTGAGGGCACGACCGCCGCCGTCCACGACCTGTTCGTCCCCAGACCGGGGCCGTCCGTCCGCGACCGGGCCCGCCCTGGGGCACAATCGTCCCGCGGCTGCCGCGGTGGCAGACCACGGACCCGGTGCCGGCAGCGGCCACGAGTGGAGGGGGTGGACGCGAGTGCGCCACTTCGGCTTCCTCGGCGCCCGCACCAGGGCCAAGTACTTCCAGCACGAGCCCGAGGAGCTCGACCGGCACGGCGACCCGGGCGACCTCGCGGTCGCCCTCGGCGCCACCCTGTACACGCCGGCCACCCGCACCGACGTCGACGTCGTGGTGAGGAAGCAGGCCGCCCGCGGCGCCACCTCGATGGTGCTCTGCCTCGAGGACGCCGTTCCCGACGACCTGGTCGAGAAGGCCGAGCAGAACCTCGTCGAGTCGGTGCAGGCGATGCACGCCTCCGACGACGAGGTCCCGCTGCTGTTCGTGCGGGTGCGCCGCCCCGATCAGCTCGTCGACGTCGTCGAGCGGCTCGGCGAGGCGGCCGGCACCCTGACCGGGTTCGTGCTCCCCAAGTTCGGGAGGTCCAACGGCGAGGAGTACCTGCAGGCGCTCGCCGAGGCGGAGCGCTCGTCAGGGGCCCGCCTGCTCGCGATGCCGGTGATGGAGTCGCCGGAGATCACCCACGAGGAGACCCGGCAGGACGCCCTGTGCTGGGTGCAGGACTGCCTCGGCCGGCACCGCGACCGGGTGATGGCGGTGCGGATCGGCGCCACCGACCTGTCCGCCGTGTACGGCCTGCGCCGCTCCCCCGACCTCACGGTCTACGACGTCCGCGTGGTGGCCCAGGTGATCACCGACGTCATCAACCGGCTCGGCCGCGCCGACGGCACCGGCTTCGTCATCACCGGCCCGGTCTGGGAGTACTTCGAGGGCGGCGAGCGGATCTTCAAGCCGCGCCTGCGCCAGAGCCTGTTCGAGCGACACCACGCCGAGGACCTGCGGCGCCAGCTGATCTCGCGCGACATGGACGGCCTGATCCGCGAGGTCGAGCTGGACAAGGCCAACGGCCTCACCGGCAAGACCGTCATCCACCCGAGCCACGTCCTGGCGGTCAACGCGCTGCAGGTCGTCACGCACGAGGAGTACGCCGACGCCATGGACGTCCTGTCCAGCCCGCAGGGCGGGGTCGCGGCCTCCGGCTACGGCAACAAGATGAACGAGTCCAAGCCTCACACCGCCTGGGCCCAGCGCACCGCCACGCGGGCCCGGATGTTCGGCGTCTCGTGCCCCGACGTCACCTTCGTCGAGATCCTCGCCGCCGGCCTGCTCTCGTGACCTCCCCGGCCCGACCGGCCCCGCCCCCCGACGTCTGGTCCGGCCGGTGGGTGCAGGAGCGGCTCGACGTCGGGCTGCGCACCACGTCCTCGGCCGTCGGCGTCGACCTGCCCGACCTGGTGGGGCTGGCCGTGCGCCGCAACCCCCGCCGTGCGCACCTGCTGGTCTCGCGCGTGCTCGGCAAGCACGTCCCCACCGACCCCCGGGTGGTGCACGGCGCCGGGCTGCTGCTCGGGCTGCTGGTGCGCCGCGCCCTGGGCGAGGACGTCGGCGACGGCCTGGCCGCGCACGGCGACCGGCTGCGCGCCGCGCTGTCCGGTGGGTCGGCGTCGCAGTTCCGCGACGGCGTGGTGCAGGCGCTGGGGCCTGCCGGCACCCCGGGGCACGACGGGGTCCGCGGTCCGGTCGTGCTCGGGTACGCCGAGACGGCGGTGGCGCTGGGGTACTCGGTCGCCGCGGCCGTGCCCGGGGCGGACGCGCTGCACTCCACCCGGCGCCCGGTGGTCGGGTACGCGCCGGTGGGCGGCTTCGAGGAGGAGCACTCGCACGCCACCAGCCACCTGCTGCTGCCGTCCGACCCCGCGCTGCTCGCCGCCGACCCGGCACGGCCGCTCGTCCTGGTCGACGACGAGCTCAGCACGGGCACCACCGTGGCCAACACCATCGCAGCGCTGCACCGGCTCTGCCCGCGCGAACGCTACGTCGTCGCCGCCCTGGTCGACCTGCGCAGCACGGCCGACGAGGACCGTCTCCGCGGCGCCGTCGCGGCTCTCGGCGCACGGCTCGACGTCGTGGCCCTGACCCGCGGGGAGGTGGTCCTCCCCGCCGACGTGCTCGAGCGCGGCGCGACCCTGGTCGAGGAGGTCGGACGCACGGTCGGCGTGCCGCCCTCCCCCACCCCCGGGTCCCCTGCCGTCGTCACCGAGGTCGCGACGGTGTGGCCGCACGACCAGCCCGAGGGTGCCCGGCACGGCCTCGACGCCACCCAGGTCGCGGGACTCGCCCTCGCTGCAACCGAGCTCGCGGCCCGGATCGCCTCGCCCTACCCGGGCAGCACCGTCCACGTGCTCGGCACCGAGGAGCAGATGGCCGCCCCCCTGCTGCTCGGCTGCGCGCTGGCCGACGCCCACCCGCGGGCACGAGTTCGCTACTCCACGACCACGAGGTCGCCAGCCCTGGCGGTCGACGACCCCGGCTGCGCACTGCGCACCGCGCTGTCGTTCACCGGCCCCGAGGGCGGCGATCCGCGGTTCGCCTACAACACGCCCGCCGGCGACCGTGTCGTGCTGGTCACCGACGCCCCTGCGGCCGGTCCGCGCCTGCACGCCGCCGACGGGCTGCTCACGGCGCTGGCCCGCGCCGGCGCCGCCGTGGACCTGGTGGTGCTGCCCACGGTCTCGCCCGCCCTGCCCGCACCGCTGCACGGACCGGCCTTCGGGTCGTACGCGGCCGACGAGGTCTCCTGGCTGCTGACCGACCTCTCGCACGCCGAGCTCGAGGCGCCGACGCAGGACCGCGAGCGCGAGATCCAGTCCGGCCGCGCGCACTACGCCGAGTCGCTCCCGATCGAGTTCCAGCCCGACGACGCCTACTACGAGCTGTTCCACGCCTCGGTGCGCGAGTCGTCCGCTCGGATCGCGCACGCCGTCGGCGTCGTCAGCGAGATCCTGCTCGCCGAGCGGGGCCGCGGGCTCGTCCTCGCCTCGCTGGCCCGGGCCGGCACCCCCGTCGGCGTCCTGATCAGACGCTGGCTGGACCGGTTCCACGACCTCGAGGTCGCCCACCACGCGGTCTCGATCGTCCGCGGCCGCGGCATCGACGCCCTGGCGCTGCGGTACCTGGCCACGCACCACGACCCGGCAGACGTCGTCTTCGTCGACGGCTGGACCGGCAAGGGTGCCATCGCCCGCGAGCTCACCGCGGCCCTGGACACCCACCACGACCGCACCGGGGTGCGGTTCGACGACGCGCTCGCGGTGCTGGCCGACCCGGGCGGGTGCGTCACCGTCTACGGGACCCGCGACGACTTCCTGATCCCGTCGGCCTGCCTCAACTCGACCGTCAGCGGGTTGGTCTCGCGCACGGTGCTCAACGACGAGCTGATCGGGCCCGGCGACTTCCACGGCGCGAAGTTCTACGCCGAGCTCGCAGACGCCGACGTCTCGACCGGGTACCTGGACGCCGTCACCGCGTGCTTCGACGACGTGCACGACGACGTCGTCCGGGACTGGTCGGCCGTGGCCGGGTCCGATCGCACCCCCACCTGGGCGGGGTGGCGGGCGGTCGAGGAGATCAGCGACCGGTACGGCATCGGCCAGGTGAACCTGGTCAAGCCGGGCGTCGGCGAGACCACCCGGGTGCTGCTGCGCCGCGTGCCCGAGCGGGTGCTCGTGCGTCCGGGCGCCGCCGCCGACCTCCCGCACGTGCTGGCCCTGGCCTCCGCCCGAGGCGTCCCCGTGGAAGAGGTCCCCGGCCTGACGTACTCCTGCGTCGGCCTCATCGACCCGTCAGCCGGAGGAGAAGGATGACCAGCACGGTCACCTGCATCGACCTGGACCGCACCGTCATCTACTCGCGACGCGCGCTGCTGCTGCCCGGGCCCGACCACGAGGCGCCGCGCCTCACCGCCGTCGAGGTGCTGCACGGCGACCCGATCTCGTTCGTCACCGAGCGGGCCGGCACGCTGCTTCCCCGGCTGGCCGCGGCCACCACGCTGGTCCCGACGACCACCCGCACCCCCAAGCAGCTCGGACGCGTGGACCTGCCGGGCATCGGACGCTCGCCGCGCTACGCCATCGCCAGCAACGGCGGGCACCTGCTCGTGGACGGCGTCCCGGACGAGGACTGGAACCGCACCGTCAAGCGGTCCCTGGACGGCTGCGCCGAGGTCGAGGAGGTCCGGGACCACGTGCAGGGCCGCCGCGGTGACTTCGTCGAGAAGCTGCGCACCGCCTCGGACCTGTTCGTCTACTGCGTGGTCGACCGGGCCGAGCTGCCCGTGAACTGGGTGGCCGAGCTGACGCACTGGTGCGCCGAGCGTGGCTGGGGCGTCTCGGTGCAGGGCCGCAAGGTCTACTGCGTGCCACGACCGCTGACCAAGTCCTCGGCCGCCCGCGAGGTGATGCGCCGCACCGGTGCCGACCACCTGGTGGCCGCCGGCGACTCGCTGCTCGACTCCGAGCTGCTCGCCGGTGCCGACCGGGCGGTGCGCCCGGCCCAGGGCGAGCTGGCCGACGAGCGGTGGACCACCCCCGGCCTGCACATCACCTCGGCGCCGGGCGTGATGGGCGGCGAAGAGCTCGTGCAGTGGCTGCTCGACCTCGCCGAGGCCCCGCCCACGCACGACCGTTCCGGTGCACCCCGTTCGTCCGGGTAGGCTCCCGCCGTGCTCATCAAGACATTCGGGTTCTCGATCGCCATCACGCTGATCGCGCTGGTGGCGTCCTTCTTCCTCTTCGACCTCAACGGCTTCATCATCGTCGCCGTCCTGATCGTGCTCGAGGTCTCGCTCTCCTTCGACAACGCCGTGGTCAACGCCAAGGTGCTGAAGCGGATGAGCGAGTTCTGGAAGAAGATCTTCCTCACCATCGGCATCCTCATCGCCGTCTTCGGCATGCGGCTGATCTTCCCGGTGCTGCTCGTGAGCACCACCGCTGGCCTGTCGCCGGTCGAGGCCGTCCAGCTCGCGATCGAGGGCGGTGACGTCGAGACCGAGGGCACCTACGCCAACCTGGTCAACGACGCGCACCCTGCGATCGCCGGTTTCGGCGGCATGTTCCTCATGATGCTGTTCCTGGACTGGTTGTTCGAGGACCGCGACATCCACTGGCTGACGTGGCTGGAGCAGCCGCTCAACCGGATCGGGAAGCTGGACCAGCTCTCGGTGATCATCGCGCTCGCCGCCCTCACCGGCGCCGCCTCCGCGTTCGCCGACGAGGAGCACTTCGGCCAGGTGATGATCTCCGGCGTCCTGGGTGTCGTCACGTACCTGCTCGTCAACGGGCTCGGCAACCTCTTCGAGGGGCAGGGCGAGGACGACGACGCGCAGGAGGTCGGCGCGGTCCAGACCGCCAAGCCCGACGTCGCGAAGGCCGAGGCCGAGACGACGGCACAGGGCCGCAGCGGCCCGAGCGACGCCGCCCTGGCCACCGGCAAGGCCGGCCTGTTCCTGTTCCTGTACCTCGAGGTCCTGGACGCGTCGTTCTCCTTCGACGGCGTGATCGGCGCGTTCGCGATCACCCAGGACATCTTCATCATCATGATCGGCCTCGGCGTCGGCGCCTTCTGGATCCGCTCCCTGACGGTGTATCTCGTGCGCCAGGGCACCCTGGACGAGTACGCCTACCTCGAGCACGGCGCGCACTGGGCGATCGGTGCCCTGGCCGTGATCCTGCTGGTCACCATCAAGTACGAGATCAGCGAGATCATCACCGGCCTGATCGGGGTGGTGTTCATCGCGATCTCGTTCGTCAACAGCATCCAGCGCAACCGCCGGATCGACCGCGAGAGCTCGGAGCACGAGCACCCGCGCGTCACGATCTGATCACACGAGCTGATCGGCTCCGGGCCGCGCACCCGGCGCAGCACGAAGGCCCGGCCCCCGAGGGGACCGGGCCTTCGTCGCGCTGCCGGACAGGTCGTGCTGAGGTCAGACGCTGACGCCGAAGTCACGGGCGATGCCCGCGAGGCCGGTGGCGTAGCCCTGGCCCACGGCGCGGAACTTCCACTCGGCACCGGCCCGGTACAGCTCGCCGAAGACCATCGCGGTCTCGGTCGAGGCGTCCTCGGACAGGTCGTAGCGGGCCAGCTCGGAGCCGTCGGCGTCGTTCACGACGCGGATGAACGCGTTGCGGACCTGGCCGAAGTTCTGCTGGCGGTTGTCGGCGTCGTAGATCGAGACCGGGAAGACGATCTTGTCGACCTCCGCCGGCACCGAGGCCACCCCGACCTTGATCTGCTCGTCGTCGCCGTCACCCTCACCGGTGAGGTTGTCACCGGTGTGCTGGATCGAGCCGTCCGGGCTGGTCAGGTTGTTGAAGAAGACGAAGTGCTTGTCCGAGGCCGCCTTGCCCTCCGCGTTGCAGCCGATGGCCGACGCGTCCAGGTCGAAGTCGCTCCCGGTGGTGCTGCGGACGTCCCAGCCCAGTCCGACCGTCACGGCGTTCAGACCTGCCGCACCGGCCTCCTTGGTCAGCGAGACGTTCCCACCCTTGCTCAGGCTCACACCCACGTTCTGGCTCCAGTCTGTCGTGGGGGCCGCGACCGACCTCGTTGTCGGAGATCACCGACGAGCCCCCGGGGTGACGCCGGGCGTTCGCTCCCGGCACCCCCCGACCCTACCGTCCCCGCGAGAGCTGCTCCGGGTGCTCGTCCCCGCCGGTCGACGGGTGCTGCTGCGGGGCCGGCTGCGGGGCCTGCTGCGAGTCGGGGACGGGCGGCTGCCCGTCGAGGCTCCGCGCCGGCTGCTGCCGCTGCCCGTAGGGGTTGTCGGGGGTGACGACGGGCGGGGCGCCCTGGCCGGGCGGGTGCTCCGCCGGGCCGACCTGCGGACCCCACCCGCGAAGGGGTGCGGGTACGGCGGCGCCGCGACCACGCACCACGGCGATCGCGATCAGCAGCAGCCCGACGAGGCTGATGATGCTGCCGAGCACGCCGATCACCTGGAACAACCCCGACCGGTAGTAGGCACCGGGCCCGGTGCCTGCGTAGAGCAGCATCGTCTGCCCCATCTGGACCAGGTGCTGCAGGACCAGCAGCCCGAAGCCGACCACGGCCGGGACCCGCCAGGGCCGCGAGGCGGGCCCCTTGGGCCCGGCCAGCAGGCAGATCAACCCTCCCACCACGACCGCGACGAGGTAGGGCAGGCCGAACACCAGGCTCATCCACATGCGCGGCACACTAACCGTGCGAGCGGCGCCGTCCTGGGAGCATGGGCACAGGCGGCCGCGGGGCGCGGCACGGGGACGACCACAGGGGAGAGCGTGGAGATCAGGCTCAGCGTCCTCGACCCGACCCGCAGCGCCCTCACCGTCGACGTCCGGGTCCTGGCGCCCTCTGGCACCACCCTCGGGGAGGTGTCCGGCGCCCTGCTCGCCGCGGTGGGACGCGGCGGCCAGGAGCTCCCGTTCTTCTGCGACGGCCAGAAGGTCGATGCCGCCGACCCCCTCGGCCAGGACGCCCTGCTGGAGG
>JBBQSN010000115.1:0-11422 GCA_038213835.1 Actinomycetales bacterium | reverse complement strand
GGCCCGGCACCGGGAGCTGGTCGACCGGGCCGGGGCGCTCGTCGTGGCGCGACAGGCGATCTCGAGCGCCGACGCCGTGGTCTGCGTGAGCCAGGGGGTGGCCCGCTGGGCCCGGACGCAGACGGGGACGCCGGACCGCGTGCACGTGGTGCCCAACGGTGTCGACGTCCACGCCGTCACGCCCGCGACCGACCCGGTCACGCCCGCCGAGGGGACGACCTTCACGGTCGGCTTCGTGGGCACGCTCAAGCCGTGGCACGGCGTCGAGACGCTGGTCGAGGCGATCGCCCTCCTGGCCCGCGACGACCGCTCCTACCGTCTGCTCCTGGTGGGGGACGGCCCGTGCGCGGACGATCTGCGCCGGCAGGCGGACGAGGCCGGGGTGGGCGATCTCGTCGAGACCACGGGGGCCGTGGACCACTGCGCGGTCCCCGGGCTGCTGCGGCGGATCGACGTAGCCGCGGCTCCGTACCCCCCCTCTGAGGAGTTCTACTTCTCGCCGCTCAAGGTGTACGAGTACCTGGCGGCCGGCCTGCCCGTCGTCGCGAGCCGGGTCGACCAGGTCGAGCAGGCGCTCGACGCGGGCGGTCTCGGCGTCCTGGTAGAGCCGGGTGACGCTGCTCTGCTGGCGCTGGCGATCTCGCAGCTGCGCCAGGACCCCGCCCTGCGGTCGCGACTGTCCCGCCAGGGCAGGTCACGCGCCGAGGCCTCGCACACGTGGGACTCGGTCGTCGACCGCTCCCTCGCCGCCGCGGGCGTGCTCCGATGAGCGAGAAGGCGTCCGCGAGGGGCAGACGGCGACCCTCCTCGCTGCGAGACGCCGCACCGGGCCTGCGCCGCACCGTGCGCCGGTTCCGCCCCCACGTGCTGCACGAGCGGCGCCTGCTCCTCGGGGGCGGGGCGGCCCTGTTCGCCGAGGTCGCGATGCGGTTGCTCGAGCCGTGGCCGCTGAAGTTCGTCATCGACGCGGTGGTCGTCGCCTCCGGGGCGGACCTCGCCATCGGACCGACGAGCTCGCCCGGCACGGTCATCCTGTGGGCCTGCGTCGCCGTGGTGGTCGTCGTCTCGTTGCGTGCGCTGTTCGCCTACCTGATGACGATCTGCTTCGCGCTGGCGGGGAACCGGGTGCTCACCCGGGTGCGGTCCGAGGTCTTCGCCCACGTGCAGTCCCTGTCGATGGCCTTCCACGACAAGGCACGTGCGGGTGACCTCGTCACCCGGGTGACCGGAGACGTCGCCCGGCTGCAGGAGGCCACCGTGACGGCCGCGCTCCCGCTGCTGGGGAACCTCGTGACGCTCGTCGGCATGCTCGTGGTCATCGCAGTCCTCGACTGGCAGCTCGCCCTGCTGGTCCTGCTCGTGTTCCCGTTCTTCGCCGTCACCAGCACGCGGCTGACCAAGCGGATCACGTCGGTCTCCCGGCGGCAGCGGCACGCGGACGGAGCCCTGGCCTCCCTGGCCACCGAGTCCTTCTCGGCGATGAAGGTGGTCCAGTCCTACTCGCTGGAGGCGCGCACGCAGGAGCAGTTCGGCAGCAGCAACACCAAGAGCCTCAAGGACGGCGTCGAGGCCAAGAAGCTGTCGACGGGCCTCGAGCGCAAGACCGACGTGCTCGTGGGCCTGGCGACCGGCCTGGTGCTCTACGTCGGCGCGCAGCGGGTGCTCTCCGGCGCGCTGACCTCGGGTGAGCTCGTCGTCTTCCTCACCTACCTCAAGACCGCGTTCAAGCCGATGCGCGACGTCGCCAAGTACACCGGGCGGATCGCCAAGGCGTCCGCCTCGGGCGAGCGCATCCTCGACGTGCTCGAGATCCGTCCCGACATCCAGGACTCCCCGGACGCCAGGGAGGCCAGGCCCTTCCACGGCGACCTGCGCTTCGACGGCGTGTGGCTCGAGTACGAGCCCGGCCACCCGGCGCTGCGCGGTCTCGACCTGCACGTCAGGCCCGGGGAGCGGGTGGCCGTGGTGGGACCGTCCGGTGCGGGCAAGTCCTCCCTCGTGGGTCTGCTCTCGCGGCTGCGCGACCCCGACGCCGGGACGGTGCGCATCGACGGGCACGACCTGCGGGACCTGACGATGCAGTCCGTCCGCCGGCAGGTCGCTGTCGTCATGCAGGACAGCGTGCTGTTCGCGGAATCGGTGCGGGAGAACATCGCCGCCGGTCTCCCGGGGGCCACCGACGGCCAGGTGGAGGCCGCAGCCCGGCTGGCGGGTGCGCACGAGTTCGTCATGGCCCTTCCGTCGGGGTACGACACCGTCGTCGGGGAGCGCGGCGCGACCCTGTCGGGCGGTCAGCGCCAACGGATCGCCATCGCCCGTGCTGCCGTCCGGCAGGCGCCGGTGGTCGTGCTGGACGAGGCGATGACGGGCCTCGACGCCGACACAGAGGCCGAGGTGGCGCTCGCACTCCAGCGGCTCACCGCAGGACGGACGACGATCGTCGTGACCCACGACCTGCTCGCCGCCGCCGACGCGGACCGGGTGATCTGGATGCAGGACGGGGTGGTGCTCGACGACGGGCCGCCCGAGCAGATCCTCGGCAGCGCACCTGGCGCGGCGCGGGATCCCGCTCCGGACCCGGTCCAGAGCGCTCGGAAGGGGAGTGAGCACGGTGCTGCTGCGTCCTGAGCGCCGCCTGGTCGAGGCCGACCCCGGGCTGCCCGGCCTCGGCGTGCTGCTGGACACCCGGCGGCTGACGGAGTGGTTGACGCTCGCGGACCCTCGGATCACGGCGGTGGAGCGACGGTACGTGCGCTACAAGAAGGGGACCAGCTGCCTGGTCGGTCTGCGGCTCACGGTCGACGGCGAGCAGCACGGTGCCAGCGTGCTGGGTGTCGGCGTCGCCGGGGTCGACAAGCTGACCAAGACCCGGGACCGGGCCCGCCGGGGAGCGGTGATCGCCGCCGACGAGCGGCTGCACCTGCTCGCGACGACGCCTGCCGCCGACCGCGACCTCCCCGCCCTGGCACAGTTCCTCGAGGACCGGAGGCGCCCGCGGCTGCTGGCGGGACTGCTGCCCCAGCTGGACCTGAGGGGGCACGGGATCGAGACCCTCAGCCACAAGCCGCACCGGCGCTGGGTGGGACTGCTCACGACCCGTGCGGGGGAGCGCGTTGTCCTGCGCGCCTACCCCCCGGACGAGATCGGACGTCGTCGCCGCGCGATCGACGCCCTGGCCGACGGACGGCCGCCGACGCCGGCCGTGCTGGGGTCGGTGAGCGAGATGGGGCTGCTCGCGGTCGAGTACCTGCCGGGGGCGTCGCTCGACCGCGCGCTCAGGACGGGGCGGGCACGTCGGACCCGGCTGGCAGGTGCAGGGGCCGCCCTGGCCCTGCTGCACGACAGGGACCCCTCGAGCCTGTCCCTGCCGGAACGGACCCTTGCCGACGAGTGCCGAGCCGTCGAGCTGGCCGCCGGGTCGCTCGCTGACCTGCTACCCGGGTGCTCGTCCACGGTCGGTGCTCTTGCAGAAGCGATCACGGGCCGACTGGGCCAGGACGATTCCGGTCAACAGCATCCGCTGCACGGTGACTTCTCCGTCGACCAGGTGGTGCTCGGTCAGGACGGCAAGGTGGCCGTCGTCGATCTCGACTCGGCTGCGATCGGCGACCCCGCCATCGACCTCGCCTGCGCCACCGCCGACCTGGCGGCGATGGCCGTGCGGGACGAGGACGGCGAGGTCGAGCAGCGCCGGGCGGACGCCCTGCTGGAGGGGTACGGCGCCGTGCTGGGCGTCCCGTGCCCCGAGCGGCTCGCGGTGCACACCGCCGCGCAGCTGCTCCGCCGGGCCGTCGACCCGTTCCGGCTCTGCCAGGCCGACTGGCCCACCGCCGTCGAGGCACTCGTCGACCGGGCCGTCGCCGCTCTCGCCCCGTCCGGTCGGGTCCGGGGTACCCGTTGACGGCCACGGTGCAGGCCGTCGTCGAGGCGCTCGGGCCCATCGGGCTGGAGGTGGCGCGGGCCTGGCCGCGCACGCCGGAGCACCTCCTGCTCCACCTCAGGAGGCCCTCGGGGGAGAGCGTGGCCGGTCAGTGGTTCGCCCATCCCGCCCGGGCGGCGCACGTCGCGGAGCGGACGCAGGCCGCCTCGCCGCTGGTGCGCGCCGGGGTCTGCCAGGTGGCGGGTTCGGGCGTGGTCCTGCAGGAGGCGGGGGCCGACCGCCGGCTGCCGGCGCTGGCCAGGGAGCTGCGCCGGGGCGGTGCGGCCCTCGTCACGCACCGCCCGGAACGGCGCGCGGTCGTCCGGCACGACGACCCCGTCGCGGGGACCGTCTTCACCAAGGTGGTCCGTCCCCGGCACGTCCCGCGCCCAGGGCCGAGCTGTTCGCAGCTGCACGCGCTGCGGGTGCCGGAGGTGCTCGAGGTCGACCACGAGGCGGGCCGGGTCACGACCCGCGCACTGCCGGGGTCGACGCTGCACGACCTGCTCGCCGACGTCGAGGTCAGCGCGACCGAGCTCGCACGGTACGGCCGCGCGTGCGGGGTCGCGCTCGCCGAGCTGCATGCGCGGACCGTCGTCCGCGACGAACCGGACCACGGCATCGAGCAGGAGATCGCGGTCACGGACCGGTGGCTGGCTGCTGCTGACGCCCACCGGGCGCTGCCGACCCGGGTGCTCCGGCGACTCGCCCGCCGTCGGGACCGCGCCGTCGCGGCGGCGCCGCCGTCGAGGTCGCGACCGGTCGTCCTGCACCGCGACCTGCACGACCAGCAGCTGCTGGTGCGCGTTCCTGACGGCGCGGGACCGCTCGAGGTCGGTCTGCTCGACTTCGACCTCGCCGCCGTCGGCGACCCCGCCCTCGATCTCGCCAACCTGCTGGTGCACCTCGAGCTCAGAGTGGTGCAGGGTCTGACGCCGCAGGTGCGTGCCCAGGCCTGTGCTGCAGGTCTTCTCGACGGGTACGAGCCCTCGGACCAGGTCCTGGGCTCGGTGCCGCAGCACGCCGAGCTCGCCCGGCTCCGGCTGGTGGCGTTGTACGCGTTCCGCCCCGCGTACCGCGACGCGGTGGTCGACCTGCTCGGACGGGACGACCCCTACCGACCGGACGGGCGGTGATGGAGGCTGGTCACCGCGAACGTGCCACGGGAGTGGACGGTGTCGCTGGGGCCCGCCTTCGTCTCCTGCGGCACCTTGGGGCTGGCCGGGATCGAGCTCTGGACGCCAGTCCTGAGCCCGAAGGCCAGGGCAGCGAACCTCACCAGCGAGGGCGGCGTCGACGGCCGCACCTGTTCGACGTCCAGGACCCGGACCGCATCGCGGCCTGGTGCAGGGAGCACGGGCAGCCGGTGCCCGGGTCGCGACCGGAGCTGGTCGGCAGCATCGTGCACAGCCTGGTGGAGACGTTCGTTCGCGCCCTGGACGGCGCCGCCACCCGGTTCGGGCGTACGGTGCGGACCGTGCACGTCGTCGGTGGGGTAGCGAAGAACGCCCTGCTCTGCCGGGCCTGCGGCGACCTCGAGGCGATGCCTACCCTGGTCGCCGCCACGCACGAGCTGGTCACCTACCGCCCCGGACGGCGACGATGAAGGTCGCGCTCATGGTCACGTGCCTGAACGACGTGCTCTTCCCCGACACGGGGAAGGCGGTCGTGACGGTGCTGCGGCGACTGGGCGTCGACGTCGAGTTCCCCGCGGCGCAGACCTGCTGCGCTCAGCCGATGGTCAACAGCGGGTACCTGGACGAGGCCGTGCCGGTGGTCCGCACCTTCGTCGACGCCTTCGCCGGCTATGACGCCGTGGTGGCACCGTCCGGGTCGTGCGCGGGTTCGGTACGGCACCAGCACGCGGTGGTCGCCCGGCGCAGCGGGGACCCGTCCCTGCAGCGGGCCGTCGCCGAGGTCTCTCCGCACGTCTACGACCTCAGCGAGCTCCTCGTCGACGTCCTCGGCGTCGAGGACGTCGGGGCGTCGTTCCCTCACCGGGTGACCTACCACCCGACCTGCCACTCGCTGCGGATGATCGGTGTGGGCGACCGGCCCACCCGGCTGCTGCGGGCGGTGCGCGGCATCGAGCTGGTCGAGCTGCCCTCGGCGCAGGAGTGCTGCGGGTTCGGCGGGACCTTCGCCGTCAAGAACGCCGACACGTCCGTGGCGATGGGCGCGGACAAGGCCCGGCACGTGCGGGAGACGGGGGCCGAGGTGCTGGTGGCCGGCGACAGCTCGTGCCTCATGCACGTGGGTGGGCTGCTCTCGCGCCAACGCGCGGGGGTGCGCGTGATGCACCTGGCCGAGGTCCTCGCCTCGACCGAGGGAGCAGCGTCGTGAGCCGCTCCTTCGTCGGCATGCCGGCCTTCCCGGTCGCCGCGCGTGAGGCCCTGGCGGACAGCCAGCTCCGGCGCAACCTGGCGCACGCCACCGCCACGATCCGGGCGAAGCGCGCGGCGGTGGTCGACGAGGTCGACGAGTGGGAGGAGCTGCGCGAGGCAGGGGCGGCGATCAAGGACGAGGTGCTGCTCGACCTCGACCGCTACCTGGTGCAGCTGGAGACCTCCCTGCAGGCGGCGGGAGCCACGGTGCACTGGGCCCGCGACGCCGCGGAGGCCTGCGCGGTCGTGGCCGAGGTCGCCCGGGCGCACGGGGTCGACGAGGTGGTCAAGGTCAAGTCGCTGGCCACGCAGGAGATCGGGCTGAACGAGGCGCTCGCCGCCCGCGGCGTGGCTGCGTGGGAGACCGACCTGGCCGAGCTCATCGTCCAGCTCGGGGACGACCTGCCCTCCCACATCCTGGTGCCGGCGATCCACCGCAACCGGTCCGAGATCCGCGAGATCTTCGTCCGCGAGATGGGTTCTGCCGGAAGGGCGGCGCCGGAGGGCCTCACCGACCGACCGGCCGAGCTGGCCGCGGCGGCACGCAGCCACCTGCGGGAGAAGTTCCTGCGGGCGAAGGTCGCCGTCAGCGGCGCGAACTTCGCGGTCGCCGACTCCGGCACCCTGGTGGTGGTCGAGTCCGAGGGCAACGGCCGGATGTGCCTCACGCTCCCCGAGGTGCTCGTCAGCGTGGTGGGCATCGAGAAGGTGCTGCCCACCTGGGCCGACCTCGACGTCTTCCTGCAGACCCTGCCCCGGTCCTCCACCGGTGAGCGGATGAACCCGTACACCTCGACCTGGTCCGGCGTCACGCCCGGCGACGGGCCGCAGGAGGTGCACGTGGTCCTGCTGGACAACGGCCGGACCCGGGCCCTGGCGGACGAGGTGGGGCGTCAGGCGCTGCGCTGCATCCGGTGCTCGGCCTGCCTCAACGTCTGCCCGGTGTACGAGCGCACGGGTGGCCATGCCTACGGGTCGGTCTACCCGGGCCCGATCGGGGCGATCCTCAACCCGTTGCTCAAGGGTGTCGGGGTCGACGCACAGACCGACTCGCTGCCGTTCGCCTCCAGTCTCTGCGGTGCGTGCTTCGAGGTCTGCCCGGTCCGGATCGACATCCCCACCGTCCTGGTCGACCTGCGCTCGCAGGTGGTCGACGCCCACCGCCCCGGCCCGCCCTCGCCGGAGGCCGTGGCGATGCGGTCCGCCGGCTGGGTGCTGGGCCGGGCCGAGCGCCTGGCGGCGGTGGAGCGCGTGTCGGGGTTGGTCGGTCGGGTGGTCGGACGACTCGGCCGGACCACGCTGCCCGGTGGTCGCCCCGGGCTGGGGCGGCTGCCCGGGCCGGGCGCGGCCTGGACCGGCGCACGCGACCTGCCGGCCCCGGCCCCCGAGTCGTTCCGCACCTGGTGGGCCCGGACCGGCCGACACGGCGACCGATGATGTCAGCGCGCGACGACGTCCTGGCGGCCGTGAGAGCCGCTCTGGCACAGGGGCCGGAGGGTCGGCCGGTCGTGCCTCGCGGGTACCGGTCCCTCCGCGTGGCCGAGACCGGGACGGCCCTCGTCGACCTGTTCGCGGAACGGGTCGCCGAGTACCGGGCCACCGTGACCCGTTGTGCTGCAGACGATGTAGAGCATCGACTGCGCGAGATGCTGGACGGGATGATGGTCATCGTCCCGGACGGCCTGCCCTGGCCGGTCGATGGCGTGCGCGACGCGGGTCAGACCGCCACCGAGCTCGACCGGCTCGACGCGGTGGTCACCACCGCGACCGTCGCGGTCGCCGTGACGGGAACGATCGTGCTCGACCACGGGCCGGGGCAGGGTCGTCGCGCGCTGAGTCTGGTTCCCGACCTGCACGTCTGCGTGGTGCTGGCCGACCAGGTCGTCGGCACCCTCCCCGAGGCGGTGGCACTGCTGGACCCGGCCCGGCCCCAGACCTGGATCAGCGGCCCCTCGGCCACCAGCGACATCGAGCTGCAACGGGTCGAAGGGGTGCACGGCCCCCGCACGCTGCTGGTGCTACTCGTCGACGCTCCAGCGACCGCCCGGTCCTGACCGGCACGCGCGAGCGCCGGGGTCTGACCATCGCGTGACGATCCACCGCTCGGGCCGGCTCGATGGGCGACCGTCTTGACTTCAGGTCGACCTGAAACCGCATCGTGGTGCCATGAGCGACGACGAGCGGACGATGTTCACCGAGGAGTTCTGGGACGAGCGCTACCTAGGCTCCACGCGGGTCTGGTCGGGCCGGCCCAACCAGCGACTGGTCGAGCAGCTGGGGGACCTGCAGCCGGACGGCGGCGGGACGGCGCTCGACGTCGGCTGCGGGGAGGGCGCCGACGCCGTGTGGCTCGCCGGGCAGGGCTGGACGGTCACCGGTGTCGACGTCTCGGGCGTCGCCCTGGACCGGGCCGCCGCGCATGCGAGCGCGGCGGACGTCGTCGGTCGCACGTCGTGGGTGCAGGTCGACCTGCTTGCGGATCCTGTTCTGCCGCAGGGGTTCGACCTGGTCTGTGCGTCGTACGTGCACGTCCTGCGGACGGACCTGCTGCACGTGTACGGACGGATCGCGGCATCCGTGCGCCCCGGCGGGACCCTGTTCGTCGTCGCCCACCACCCCGACGACATGGCGACCGGTCTGCGCGACGAGCGCTTCGCGCACCTGCTGATGCTGCCGGAGGCCGTCGTCGGTGCCCTCGACCCGGACGGCTGGACCGTCGAGGTGGCGGCACCTCAGACCCGCGAGCACGGCCAGGACGGCATCACGTACACGCTGACCGACACCGTGGTGCTGGCCCACCGCCGCCAGGTGCCTGGCGCCGGTGGCGATCAAGGCCCCGTGCTCGACGTGTGAGTCCCTCCGACCGGGGTAGGGCCCTGTCATGCAGACGCCCAGCCCGACGTGCCCGACCCGATGACCGCCGGACCCGACCAGGCCGCCAGCCGAGACCGTACGGACGCCCCCGACCCGGAGGACGACCGCAAGCCCGACTCCCCGAGCGAGCTCGGGGCGCCGTCGTGGAAGTACGCGGCGCGCAGCGTGCTGCGCGAGTTCGGCAAGGACCAGTGCACCGACATCGCCGCCGCGCTGACGTACTACGCGGTGCTGGCGATGTTCCCGGCGCTGCTGGCGCTGGTGTCCCTGCTGGGTCTGGTCGGCCGGTCCGACGAGGTGGTCGACACCCTGGTCGACCTCGTCGGGCAGGTGGCCCCCGGCGGTGCCGCGGGCGCGCTCGCGCCGGTCCTCACCGACCTGACGGACTCGCCCGCCGCCGGGCTCGCCCTGGTCACAGGGCTCCTCGGGGCCCTGTGGTCCGCGTCCGGATACGTGTCCGCCTTCGGTCGGGCGATGAACCGCGTCTACGAGATCGACGAGGGCCGGCCGTTCTGGAAGCTGCGCCCTGTGATGCTGCTGGTCACGGTCGTCAGCCTGCTGCTGGTGGCGGTCGCGCTGGTCGTCCTGGTCGTCAGCGGCCCGGTGGCGCAGGCGGTCGGTGACGCGGTCGGGCTGGGCGACGTCGCCGTGACCGTCTGGGGCATCGCCAAGTGGCCGCTGCTGGCGCTCGTGGTCGTGGTCCTGGTGGCCCTGCTCTACTACGCGACCCCGAACGTGCGCCAGCCCCGGTTCCGGTGGATGAGCGTGGGTGCCGTCGTGGCGCTGCTGATCTGGCTGGTGGCCTCGGCCCTGTTCGCGGTCTACGTGGCGAACTTCTCCAGCTACGACGCCACGTACGGGTCCCTCGCCGGCGTCGTGGTCTTCCTGCTCTGGCTCTGGATCACCAACCTCGCACTGCTCCTCGGGGCCGAGGTGGACTCCGAGGTCGAGCGTGCCCGCGAGCTGCAGGCCGGTCTGGGCGCCGAGAGGACGCTGCAGCTGCCGCCGCGCGACACCCGGGCGAGCGACAAGCGCGCCGCCAAGGAGGAGGCCGACCTCGAGCGTGCTCGCCGCCTCCGCACGGAGGTTGGCTGACGGTGCTCGTCGCCGGGCGGGGGCGGGCGTGAGACTGGACTGGCTGCAGCGACTGACGGATCACGCCGGACCGTTCGCGACTGTCTGCACCGACGTCACCCGCGACGGTTCTGAGGCGGGACCGGGCCTGGAGAACCGCTGGGTCGCCCACGCCGACCGCCTCAGCAGGATGGGAGCTCCTGACGGGCTGGTGCAGGCGCTGTCAGGCGTGGTCCGTTCCCGAACCCGGCGCGGCGGTCGAACGCACCGGGTCGTGGTGGCCTCGGGCGACGGGGTGCTCCTGGACCAGGTGCTGCCCGCGCGCGGGGTCCCCGACCTGCCCCCGGGCGAGCGGAGCACCTGGGGGCCGGTGCCCGACCTCGTCCCGGTGGTCCGGGCCCTGGCGCGCAGCACGTCCTGCCTCCTGGTCGAGGTCGACGCGAACGGGACGCACCTTCTGGTGATGAGCCCTCGTGGGAACGAGCTGGAGGCGGCCACGGTCCTGGAGGACCGGGACGTCCTGGCGCAGGTGCCTGGTGGTGGCTGGGTGCACAGCCGCACCCTGCTTCCCGCTGGGCCGGACGCCCCGGCGGACGTGGCGGGCGTAGCGCGCAGGGTGGACGACCAGGTCAGGCGGCACCGGCCCGACCTGGTCCTGGTCGTGGGCACCGACGGCCCGGTCGCGGCTGTGCTGGGACGGTGCACCGAGGTCGCTGCTCCGGTGGTGCGGCTCGCCTGGCCGCTGGGGGAGGGTGGTCCGCAGGCGCGGGTGCAGGAGCTCACCCGCGTGCTGGACGGCACGTCCCGAGGCCGGGACGAGGCGGTCCTGGCACGGTTCGGCGCGGCCGGCTCCCGCGCGAGCGGGGCAGTCACCGGTCTGGCCGCGGTGGTGGCGGCCCTGCAGCGCACGGAGGTCGAGGAGCTGCTGCTGCGAGACGGCGGGCTCGGCAGGCAGCTGTGGGCCACGGGACGGCCGCAGCAGGTGGGGACGTCGTCCGAGGACGTGGTCGGCGTGCTGGACCAGCCCGTCCCGGTGGCCGCGGACGTAGCCCTGGTGTGGGCCGCCGTCGGCACTGCGGCGGGCGTGACCCTGGTGCCGGCCGGCCTCGCCGGCGACCTCGAGGACGGCGTCGGAGCCCTGCTCCGCGACCGGAGGCGCTGACGCCGACGA
>JBBQSN010000114.1:0-11488 GCA_038213835.1 Actinomycetales bacterium | reverse complement strand
GGGGAACTACGATTCCGCACCGAAGTGGCACGGCTCGTCCTCGACGTACCGGTGGATCTACGACTCCGAGTCCACCGGCACCGGTGGTGGCAGCTGGCGTGTGGTCGCCAACGACACGTACACGACGGCCACGCCGGGGTGTTCGAACTTCGGATGACCCGGTCGGGGCGACGCATCCTCTTCAGCGCTTGCTTGCTTTTCGGTGCTGTCGGCTGCACCGATGATGCTGCGGTGCCCGCGTCCAACGCACCCGCAGAGGCAGCGAGCAACTACGGTGAGTTCGACCGGCTCTTCGCGGACTGGGCTCCGCGGTACGTCGAGTGCGCACGCAGTCATGGCGCGGATGCCCGCCTGACCGAGGACGGAGGTGTGCAGAACGCCTACGCGCCCGGTCGGCCGACCACGCAGGGCTTGGACGCCCAGTGCGTCCAGGAGGTCGGACTGCCGCCCGAGGTACCTGCACTCAACGACCAGTTCCTCGCCGGGCTCTTCGAGCTCTACGTCGTCCAAGCGCAGTGTCTGCGTGAGCAGGGGTACATGATCGCCGAGCCACCTAGCCAGAAGGTGTGGGTCGAAGGTTACGACGGTGAGTCGTGGAATCCGTTGATGGAGGTGCACCGCGCGGGACGGGACGTGGCGCAGGCCGACCGTCTGTGCCCGCAACCCGATCCGCGTGAGGCGGAACGGTCGGGCTCCGGGCCGTGAGCCCGCTGATCAGGACACGTGGGTTCTCCAGGATCTCGCTCGCCTGGGCGCTCGTCGTCGTCCTGGCGGCGGGTCTGGGGTGGTGGGCCGGACAACAGGCGACCCGGCCGCCGCAGATCGAGCCTCGGGAAGCGCGGGACGTCACCGCCGAGGTGGTCGAGGGTACGGTCCTGGTCGAGCAGTCCTACGGGATCGAGGCCGCGTGGCCGAGCACCCCGGTCGGGGTCAACGGCCTGGACGGCACGCTCACCTCCATCAGGGTCGGCACCGGCGACCCCTCCGATGCCGGCGACGTCGCCTACTCCGTCGACCTGCAACCGGTCGTCGTCCTGAAGGGCCCGGTGCCGGCGTTCCGGGACCTGTCGGTCGGAGTCCGCGGTGATGACGTACGGCAGCTGGAGGACTTCCTGTCGGCGAAGGGCTACTTGAGCGGGCCATCCGATGACCGCTTCGACGGCTCAACGGGCAGTGCGGTAGCAGCGTGGAACGCGGACCTCGGTACCGGCACCGGACGAACGGTCCCGCTCGGTCGAGTCGTCTTCGTCCCGGAGCTGCCGGCGACACTCGTCCCGGCCGAGAGCGTCCGGGTCGGCGCCCGAGTCAGCGCCGGACAGGAGGTGCTGGCCGGAACCAGCGGTGCCCCGCGGTTCACCTTCCGGGTGCTGCCTGAGGCAGTCACCAGGACCAGCGAGGGGATGCAGGTCTCGATCGACGCAGGCGGGACGACGTGGTCCGCCGAGGTCGACCGCCTGGCCGACGCCCAAGATGACAGCGGCGGCACCATCGCGATGCTCCGGCCAACGGCTGGGCAACCAGGCATCTGCGGCGGCGACTGCAACGTGGCGGTGGCCCCCGGGGAGACCACGGTGCTGCCCGGTCGGCTCGTTGTGGTCCCCCGGACGCAAGGCCCACAGATTCCCACGGCCGCGATCCGCACCGACGCACAAGGCGAGTCCTACGTGACTCTCGGCGGCGGACAACGGAAATCAGTCGAGGTCCTGGCCTCGTCCGAGGGCCGTAGCATCGTCACTGGTGTCACAGTCGGCCAATCCGTCGTCGTCGCCAGCAGCCCGGGCTGATCGGCGAACGACCCATGCGCATCGACGTCGACGATCTGCAGCACCGGTACCGACGGGGCTCCGAAACCGTGGTTCAGGGATTCACCCACGCCTTCGCACCCGGCACAATCACGGGCGTCACGGGCGCCTCCGGTTCCGGCAAGTCCACCCTGATGTACCTGCTGGCGCTCATGCTCACCCCGTGCAGCGGAGCCATCCGCTGGGACAACCAGGACGTGCACGCGCTGCCAGACGCGCAGCGGTCGCGGCTGCGGGCTCGGCACGTCGGCTTCGTCTTCCAGGACGCCGTCCTGGACCCTTCGCGCAGTGCGGTCGCCAACGTGCTCGAGGCCGCTGGCCTGGCGGGCATGGAAGAGTCCGATGCGCGAAGGCGGGCCGCTCGGTTGATGGACCAGTTCGGGGTCAGTGCCAGGTCGTCGCACCGGCCGGGCGAGTTGTCCGGTGGTCAAGCGCAGCGCATCGCATTGTGCCGGGCCCTCGTGAAGGAGCCGTCGATCCTCTTCGCCGACGAGCCGACCGGCAACCTCGACGCAGAATCCGCTGCAATCGTGTGGGACGCATTGAGTGAGGCTGCCGCGCGCGGCGCGACCGTAGTGGTCGCCACGCACGACGTGTCGCAGGCGCAGCGGATGACAGTCCACGTGAGACTTGAATCGTGAACTCCGGCCGACCGAGGGTGGGCTTCCTGCTCGTGGACGCGATGCACCGGTTGCGACGTCCACCGGTGCCGACGCTCATCGCGATCCTGGTTATTCTCGCTGGCACCACCGCCGTCTTCGCGACGACCGGCCTGGCGGTCGCAAGCCAGCAGCGCACGCTGGACCGGATCAACTCACCGCAGGGCCGCCTCATCACCGTGACCGACTCACAAGGATCCGCCGGCCTGTCAGCAGCCAGCGTCGCCGTCGTGTCGACGCTGTCCGGAGTGGATTGGGCCATCGGCATCGGGGCCAGCGTGGACGTCAGCAACGTCAGCCTCCCCGGCGGGGCCACCGCAACGGCACGCCGCATCTACGGGGTGTCAGCTCCAGTGTTGACGGCGTCTGAGGAGCCGTCGCAGCAGCGGCGGCTGGCGCCAGGACAGGGCCTCGCGGGGCCGGGAGTCGCCGAGAGTCTCGGCATGGCCGACGGCGTCGGAGCTGTCACCAGCCGCACCCTCGACGCGACCGTGGTCGGCGGCTTCCGGGCCGACGCCCCGCTGCAGGTGCTGAACGACGACATCGTGGTGGCAGCCGATCCGACGGAACCAGGCGCGCGACTGATCGCGCTGTGGGTGAGTGTCACCGACGTCGCCGACCTCGATCTGGTCACCAACGCCGTGTCGGATGCGATCGTGCTCGCCGAGCCCGGGGGCGTTCGCATCGAGACATCGGAGGAGCTCGCGCTGCTCGGCGCCGACGTCGCGGCCGATCTGGCGCGAACAGCTCGCCTGACGATCACCGGCCTTCTCGGTGCGGTCACCGTGCTCGTCGGAGCGCTCCAGTTCGGACGGGTCTCAGCCACCCTGCGCGATATCGGCCGGGCCCGGGCCCTGGGCGCCAGCCGCAGCACGATCATCCTGCAGGTCCTCGTCAACGCGACGCTGTGCGCTTTGATCGGAGCGACGCTCGGCGCCGCAGCCGGGCTGGCCATCATCGCGCTCGTTGCCGGCACCCTTCCGCACATCGGGTTCACGGTGGCGGTGCCCGCACTGGTCGTACTCGCGGCCGTCGTAGGCTCCGTGCCGCCAGCACTGCGGGCTGCGTGGCTCGACCCCGTCCGCATCCTGAGAGTCCCCTGACCTCGGGATCATCAGGCAATCGAACCTGCTCGACCAGACCCTGAGTCTTGTTCATGGCGTTCGGCGCCGTCTACGAGTCCAAGACTCGGCGCCTGAGCGTCGACCGCAGGCGCCTGATGGAAGGAGCCGGGGCACAACGTCACGAGGGCAGCCTCCAGCGCCTGGACGTCGCTGATCGTCAGCGCGCCGTCGGCGATCGCGACCGCAACATCGACCATCACCCGACCCGGATCGTGCCCGGCGCGTCGTTCCCGCAGGCTGTCGGTGGCCTCAGTCGACGCCGCCGTCAGACCGACCCGGTCGGCCAACTCGGCCAGCAGGACCGTCCCGGCGTGCGACACCACGCCCTTGCCGTCCGTGGTGATGGTCGGCGGCGTCCTGCTCGTTGTAGGTTGCACCGCGAAGTGCCTCTCCCTCTGGTGATCTTGTTCCCTCAGCAAGACCAGAATCCCAGCAAGGACAGGCACTTTCGCGCTGCAACGGCCCGTGTGGGGCCGAAAGATCAAGCCGCTACTGCAACAGCGGGGCTAGGGGTTGGGCTAGGGGCTCGTGCGTGCTACTCACCCGGCTCACCCGGTTTCAGCGGTCCAGGGTCACCGCGATGTCGGTGACGCCGCCGCCGCCGATCTTGCCCGCCTTGGTCGCCGCACCCGTGAGCAGGTCGACGTCGTACAGGATGCCGCCGCTGACGGCGTAGGCCGCCACGGAGACGGTCTTGCCCTTGCGCAGCTCGCTGCGGATGTCGAACCCGACGTCACCGGACGCGTCGATGCCGAGCGCACCGGTGGCCACGGTCGTCCCGGCGTTCGCCGGCGACTGGAGCGCGACCTGGTCGCGCTCGGTGTCCAGGACGAACAGCGTCGTCGCGGTCGAGGCGTCCAGGTCGTTGTTGGTGTACGCCGCGGCGGTCAGGCCGGTCGCCGGCACCGTACCGGGGGTCGGCGCGGGGGCCGGCCTGGTCAGCGGCCCGTCGACGATCGTCTCGGAGGGGGTCGCGAACGGCACCCGCAGGTTCGCGCCGTTCGAGGTGATCACGCGCAGCGCGTCGGCGGCCGGGTTGAAGTCCACGCCGTACGCCGCGCTGCCGTCCAGGGCCACCCGCGGGCGGTCCTGGAGGTAGGCCTTGCTGCGCTTGACGTCGAGGGTGTAGATGCCGCCCCGGTCGCCCACGCCGTAGAGCTTGCCGTCCTGGACGCGGAAGTCGATGCCGATCAGGTGGGTGTCCTCGACCAGGCCGGACAGGGCCCGGCCGGTCGAGATCTGCGAGGGACGCTCGGTGTCGAAGGTGACCAGCTTGGTGCCGGCGGCGGACAGGCCGACCGCGGTCTCGCCCTTGCCCTTGCCTGCCCCGTTGCTGCTGCTGCCGCCCGAGGCGGTGGCGGTGGACAGGGCACCGGCGCTCGCGAGCGCGATGGCGGCGGTGGCGACGACGGCCTTGGTGGTGGTGCGCATGGTGATCTCCTCGGGTGAAGGGGCGTGCGGGGTTCGTCGGGACCTCGGCCGGGGGCGGCCGGGGGCGTCGGGGACGGGCGGTCAGGCGGCGGGTAGGTCGGCGCGCATCACCTCGGCGTCGGTGTCGTCCAGGACCAGCACGGTGGCGACGTCCGCCCGCAGGGGTGCGGCGTTGAACCGGCAGACCATGAGCACCTCGGGGACGGACCGGAAAGACCCGGCGTCGACCCGGACGCCGTCGACCTGCTCCAGCGCCACGCGGTACACCCGCGGCGCGGGCAGGTCGCGCACGTCCAGCAGCACCTCGGTGCCCCAGGTGTGGTTGATCAGCCGCGCATCGGCGAGGACGCCCGCAGGGACACCCGTCAGCGCGAGGTCCTCGGTGGGTACGACCGTCTCCTCGGGCAGCGCGAGCTGACGTGCCCCCGCACCGGCCAGCGCTCCCACGGCGGCGGCGATGCCGCCGACCAGCACGGTGCGGCGTGAGCCGAACCGGCGGCCCGGCCCGGCGCGGCCGAGGTCGGCCCGCATCCGCTCCGCCTCGGCCCGCACGTCCGCGACCCGGTGCGCCGGTGGCTCCCGGTTCTCGTCGTACCCCAGCGCGCGCACCACCTCTGCCAGCCCTTCCTCGTCGTCCCTGAACTCGTCCATGTCCCCGTCCACCTCGTTCCCGTTCACCTCGCCAGCTCCTCGTACTCGCCGCGCAACCGCTCGAGTGCACGCGACTGCGCCATCCGAACGGCCCCCGGCCGGCGGCCGGTGATCTCCCCGACCGCGTCGGACCCCAGCCCCGCGACGACCCGCAGCTCGAGCAGCTCGCGGTCGCTCTCGGTGAGCCGGTCGAAGGCGAGCCGTACAAGACGTCGCTCCTCCGCGGCGATCACCTCGTCGACCGGGTCGGGCGTGCGGTCGGCGTGGTGCGCCTCCGCGTGCGTCTGCAGGCTCTGCGGGTCGGCCGAGGTCGTGCGCGCCCCACCGCGGTAGCCCTCCAGCACCACGTTCTTGGCGATCCCGAACAGCCAGCCGTCGATACCGGCAGCGCTCCAGGTGAACGCCGCGATCCGGTGCATCGCGCGGGTCATGGTCTCGCTGACGGCGTCCTCGGCCTGCTCGTCGGCCGCCAGTCGGCGCCGGGCGTAGGCGTAGAGCCGTGGGTAGGCACGGCGGTAGAGCGCCTCCCACGCGTCGGGGTCGCCCACGCGCGCCGCCTCGACGGTGCGGCGCAGCTCCGGCTCGTCCTGGTTCATCGGTGGCTCATGCATCTCGCAGCGGGTTCGTCACACCCCGACCGGGGGATTCTTTCGGCGGGCGTACCTGCGCACGCAGGTGGCGAGGCCGGCGCTGGACAGGTCACAGGGCACGGGGGATGGTGGCCACGATGATCGAGCGTGACGTGGAGGTGCGGGACGGTCGGGTGGTGCACGTCTACGACACCCACCCGGGGGACACCTCCCGGCAGGTCGTGTGGTGGCACCACGGGACCCCGAACGTCGGCGACCCGCCTCGACCGTTGCTCGTGGCCTCGGACCGGCTCGGCGTGCGGTGGGTCTCGGTCGATCGCCCGGGCTACGGCGGATCGGCACCCGACCCCGACCGGACCGTGGGCTCGGTGGCGCTCGACGTCGGTGACGTGGCCGATGCGCTCGGGCTGGAGCGGTTCGGGGTGATGGGGCACTCCGGCGGCGGGCCGCACGCCCTGGCGTGCGCGGCGCTGCTGGGCGAGCGCGCGGTCGCCACCGCCGCGGTGTCCTCGCCGGCGCCCTACGCCGCCGAGGGACTCGACTTCTTCGCGGGGATGGCCACCGCCGGGGTGCAGGAGCACCGCACCGCGGCTCTCGGCCGTACGGCCGTGCTGGCCGCCGACGAGGACGGCGACGACCTCGACATCGGGTTCACCGCCGCCGACGAGGCTGCGCTCAGGGGCCGGTGGGCGTGGTTCCTCGACGTGGTGCGGCCCGCGCTGGCCACTGGCCGAGAGGGCGGGATCGAGGACTCGCTGGCGTCGGTGGCGCCGTGGGGGTTCGACGTCGCGACGATCGCCTCGCCCGTGCTGCTCGTGCACGGCGACGCCGACCGGCTGGTGCCGGTGACGCACGCCCGCTGGTTGGCCGGACGGTGCGATGTCGCCGAGCTGTGGGAACGCCCGGGGGACGGGCACATCACCGTGATGGATGCCGGTGAGGACGTACTGGCCTGGCTGGTGGGCCGCTGAGCCGGCCGGGTGCGCAGGCAGCTCGTGTCCGGAGGGGTGCCGGGACCGGGCGCCTCCGATCTGCTCGCGCACTGCACGGCGTTCTGCCAGGCCCTGGCCGCCGCGTCCGCCACCTGAGCACGTCATGAGCACCGGTGTCTTCGGGACCAGCCACGAACCTGTTGGGTACGACTGCCCGTTCTGCCGATTCCGGGCAGGGACGTTCGACGACCGGAACGCCCCGACCGACCTCGTCGTCGAGCGGCAGCACGCCTTCGCCCGGATCGCCCCGAAGTGGTGGCCCCGCAACGACGGATCAGTCCTTGTCGTCCCCCACCGGCACGTCGAGAACCTGTACGACCTCTCCCGGACGGACGGCCACGCCGTGTGGGACCTCGTCCGCGACGTCTCCGTCGCCATGCGACGGTCGTACGGGTGCGACGGCGTGACCGTCCGGCAGCACAACGAGCCGGCCGGCGACCAGGACGTCTGGCACCTGCACGTCCACGTGCTCCCCCGCTACGCCGGGGACGACCTGTACCGCCGCCACTTCGACGCTCGCTGGGTCGCGACGTCGGAACGGCGGCCCTACGCCGAGCGGCTCGCCGCCGCCCTGGACGAGGCCGACAACGGCTGAGATCAGCGCGTCGCGTCGGCCCCGCCGGGGCGGGTGCGGGCAGGGGTGGGCCTCGACGACCTGGCGTTCGAGCACCTGTGCGATACCGGGCACTACGTCGACCTCGGCGGGCGTCGGCCGTCCACCGGTCCCTCCTCGTGGAGCCCGCCGGCACCGGCCCGGCACCGGACGGCCCGAGCCCGGCCACCTGACACACTTGCCGGGTGCGTACTCACATCACCGTCGTCGGGACCGGCTACGTCGGCCTGTCCCTCGCGGTCCTGCTCGGGCAGCGGCACGACGTCGTCGCGCTCGACGTCGACCACGACCGGATCGCCCTGTTGGAATCGGGTCGCAGCCCGATCTCGGACCCGGAGATCGAGAGCTTCCTGGCTGACCGCGAGCTCACCATCACCTGGACGACGGACCCGGCCGCGGCCTACGCCGACGCCGAGTTCGTGGTGATCGCCACGCCCACGGACTACGACCCGGAGACCAGCTACTTCGACACGAGCTCGGTCGAGGGCGTTGCCGCCGACGTCGTGAGGCACCGACCGGACGCCGTCATGGTGATCAAGTCGACCGTTCCGGTGGGCTTCACCGCCGACCTGTCGCGACGGCTCGGCGCGCACGTGGTCTTCAGCCCCGAGTTCCTGCGGGAGGGCAAGGCGCTGCACGACGGACTGCATCCTTCGCGCATCCTGGTCGGGGATCGCGGTGAGGCAGGTGCCCGGTTCGCCGAGCTGCTCCGCGAGGCCTCGCTCGACCCCGACGTCCCGGTGCTCCTCACCGACAGCAACGAGGCCGAGGCGGTCAAGCTGTTCGCCAACACCTACCTGGCGATGCGGGTGGCGTACTTCAACGAGCTCGACACCTTCGCCGCGACGCACGGCCTCGACACGCGGCAGATCATCGACGGCGTCGGCCTCGACCCGCGGATCGGCGGGCACTACAACAACCCGTCGTTCGGCTACGGGGGCTACTGCCTCCCGAAGGACACCAAGCAGCTGCTGGCCAACTACCAGGACGTCCCGCAGACGCTCATCTCGGCGATCGTCAGCGCGAACAGCACCCGCAAGGACTGGATCGCGAGCGACGTCCTGCGCCAGGCGCCGAAGGTGGTCGGCATCCACCGCCTGATCATGAAGTCGGGCTCGGACAACTTCCGGTCCAGCAGCGTGCAGGGGATCATGAAGCGGATCAAGGCCAAGGGCGTCGAGGTGGTCGTCTACGAGCCCGAGCTCGCCGCCGACGTGTTCTTCGGCTCCCGCGTGGTGCGCGACCTGGACGGCTTCATGGCCGAGGCCGACGTCATCATCGCCAACCGGATGGCGCCCGAGCTCGAGGGCGTCGCCAAGAAGGTCTACACCCGCGACCTGTTCGGCGGGGACGCCTGAGGAGTCGCCGCGGAGGATCGCGCCGTGACCACTATCGAGCCCGACGACCCGCTGCGCGCCGACGTGCACGCCCTCCTGGCTGAGCACCTCGCCGACATGCACGCCACGTCGCCGCCCGAGAGCGTGCACGCCCTCGACCACGCTGCCCTCACCGACCCGGCGGTCTCGTTCTGGACCGCGGGGGAGGACGGCGAGCTGCTGGGCTGCGCGGCCCTCAAGCGGCTCTCCAGCACCGAGGCCGAGGTGAAGTCGATGCGCACGGCGACCGCCGCGCGAGGTCGAGGCGTCGCGGCGGCCCTGCTGGTGCACCTGCTGGGCGTGGCGCGCCGCCGCGGCTACGGACGGGTCAGTCTCGAGACCGGGTCGCAGGACTTCTTCGACCCGGCCCGACGCCTCTACACCCGGCACGGGTTCGAGGAGTGCGGGCCGTTCGGCGACTACGCGCCCGACCCGAGCAGCGTGTTCATGACCCGCCGCCCCTGACGGTCACCCCTCGCGCATCGTGGCGACGTCGATGACGAAGCGGAACCGCACGTCGCTGCGCACCACCCGCCCGTAGGCCTCGTTGATCCCGCTGGCGGGGATGGTCTCGATGTCGGAGGCGATGCCGTGCTCGGCCGCGAACTGCAGCATCTCGGACGTCTCCGCGACCCCGCCGATCATCGAGCCGGACAGCGACAGCCGCGGGTTGATCAGTCTGTTCGCCGCGAACGACAGGTCGTCCTGCGGCAGGCCGACCTCGACGAAGGTGCCGTTGCGGGCGACCATCGTGAGGTAGCGGTCCAGGTCGAGGTTCGCCGAGACGGTGTTGAGGACGAGGTCGAAGCGGCGCCGGTTCTTCTCGAACGTCGTGTCGTCACTGGTCGCGTGGTAGTCCGACGCACCCATCGCCAGGCCCAGCTCCTTCTTGCCGAGGGACTGGCTCAGGACGGTGACCTCGGCCCCCATGGCCGCGGCGAACTTCACGCCGAGGTGGCCCAGGCCGCCGAGCCCGACGACCGCGACCTGCATGCCCGGACCCGCGTTCCAGTGCTTCAGCGGCGAGTACGTGGTGATGCCGGCGCACAGCAGCGGCGCCGCGACGTCGAGACCGAGGGCGTCCGGGACGGCGTGGACGAAGTGCTCGTCGGTGACGATGCTCGTGCTGTACCCGCCCTGGGTGACCTCGCCGTCGGGCAGCTTCTGGTTGTACGTGCCGACCATGCCCTGCTCGCAGAAGTTCTCCTCGCCGGCGCGGCACGCCTCGCAGACCCGGCAGGAGTCGACCATGACGCCGACGCCGACCCGGTCGCCCACGGCGAACCGGTCGACCTCGGAGCCGATGGAGATGACGGTGCCGGTGATCTCGTGGCCGGGCACCAGCGGGTAGTTGGCGGCACCCCACTCGTCGCGCACTGTGTGGATGTCGGAGTGGCAGACACCGGCGTAGGCGATGTCGAGCGCGACGTCGCGCGGGCCCACCTCGCGGCGGGTGATGGTGGTGCGCTCCAGCGGTGCTCCGGCGGAGGGAGCGGCCCAGGCGGTGGCAGTCGTCGTCATGCCCACGAGCATGACGGTTCCCGTCGGGGGATGCAGCGCGTGGAGGTGCCCCGGTCAGAGCCGGTCCGAGCTGCGCCAGATGTCGCGCAGCGCCCAGGGCAGGCCCACCATCGCCAGGATGATGACGCCGACCCAGCCGCCGGTCACGAGGTTCTTCAGGAAGAACCAGAACGGCAGGAACACCAGGACGGTCATCACGAGCCGTCCCCGCAGGCCGAAGGTCACCTCGGTGGCGGCGAACCGGCCGACCGTGCGGCTCGGACGGGCGGGCGCGGCGGGAACGGCATCCCGGACGGGCTCGGCGCCGGCGGGCACGAACCGCGGGTCGGCGGCGGGCCGGTGGCACAGCGAGCACCACTGTGCCGACGTGGGCACCACCGCCCCGCACCCGCACGTCGCCGCCATGGTGAGGTGATCGGCGGCCTCGCACGAGGGCTTGAGGGGCGAATCCGCACGACCCGGGCACCGGGCGCTGACACGATGGGCGCGTGCTGCTCACCGTCACCTCGACCGCGCCGGACGCCACCGGCCTGGGCTTCCTGCTGCACAAGCACCCCGACAGGGTGCAGTCGTTCAGGCAGGCGTTCGGGGTCGCGCACGTGTTCTACCCGGAGTCGACCGACGAGCGCTGCACGGTCGCGCTGCTGCTGGAGGTCGACCCCGTCGGTCTGGTCCGGGGCGGCAAGCGGTTCGCCGACGCACCCGCGCTGGCCCAGTACGTCAACGACC
>JBBQSN010000113.1:0-11691 GCA_038213835.1 Actinomycetales bacterium | reverse complement strand
GCTGTGCGAGGCGCACCACGTCATCTGGTGGTCCCGCGGCGGCCCCACCACCACCGCCAACCTGGCCCTGCTCTGCCACCGCCACCACACCCAGATCCACGCCCAACCCGAGGATGACCCCGCGCAGGGCTGGCAGATGATGATGCGCGACGGCATCCCCTGGTTCTGCCCACCCGAGCGTCTCGACCAGTCACGAACCCTGCAACGCAACACCTTCCACCGCACCGTCCACACCACCCGGCGCACCGGCCTGCGCTGGAACGCGCCCCCGGCACCGAACGAACCCGACCCTGATCCACCGTGACGCGGTGACGGACCCGTCAGCGCCCGAGCGATCCGGTCACGGCCCCAGCGTCGACGAGGGCTCCCCAGGTGCCGTCAGGATCGCCCTCGACGCTGCGGACGACGCGGACGTCCGGACGCTCGGCAACGACCTTGGCCAACCCCTTCTCGTACCCGGCAAGCACGTCGGCGCCACCCTGGCGCTCGACGAGGCCGCGCACCTCGGTGTGCCAGGGGTCCTCGCCCGCGCGACGGTGGAACCGTCCGACCGGGTCGCCGCCGGCGTCGACGAGGAGGACGTGGACGAGATCGGCACGCAGGTCGAAAGCCACCTGCTCGAACCGCACCAGCTGGTCCACCCGTGCCACCAGCTGAGGTACCACCACGTCGTCGCCGTCACCGAGGTGGGCCGCAGCGCGCGCGAGGACCTGTCCGCGGGCGGCGGCCACCGTCTGCCCCAGGTCCTCGGGCATCCTGCGCCGAATCCGGTCGGCGTCCAGAACGACCCAGCGGGGGAGGGCGACTGGGAAGCGATCCGCGAGCGTGGACTTCCCGATGCCGGGCAACCCGTTGAGCAGCACCAGCCGCGGAGCGACCACGACGGTCAGCCCAGCAGGCCCTGGCTGCGAGCGCGCTTCAGCCAGTCCGGGTACTCGGTCATCATCCGCTCGAACAGCGTGTCGTCCGGGATGGGGTTCGAGCCCATCAGCTCGTCCGGGGTGACGGCGAAGAAGTCGGCGTTGTCGGTGTACCGGCCCTGCAGGTCGTCGAGCCTCTCCAGGAACGCGAAGGACGTCGTCTTCCCGATGCCCATGAACTGCCAGAACACCGGCTCGTAGGACGCCGCGGTGATCTGCCGCTCGGCACCGGCCCGGTCGCCGGGGGCGCCGTCGGTGACGAACATGGCGTAGACCGGCACGCGCTCGCGCAGCGGGTGGTGGCGGTCGTCGGTGGAGCCGAAGTAGTGCTGCCGCACGATCGACATCGCGGCCCCGTACTGCGTGCCGTACTCCAGCGGGTACTGCTGCAGGGCGCGGTCGATGAACTCGCGGTACCCCTTCTGCCGCAGTCCCTCTGCCATGTGGTGCGCCTTGCCGCCGAACAGGAAGACGTCGACCTCGCCGTCGTCGTCGAAGCGCAGACCGAGCGAGAGGACCCGCTCGGCGAGGCGTTGCACCGCGCCCTTGTCGTAGAGCCGGCGCATCGAGGCCGAGATGTCGAGCACGAGGGCGACCCTCGCGGTGTGCTCTCCGAGCCCACGCTTGTCCAGGCTGACGCCGGCGGTCTTGACCAGGGTGAGCAGCTGGGGGTCCTGCGCGAGGTCCTTCTCCAGCCTGACCAGGCGCTGCTTCTCGAGGCTGATCGCGGATGGCACCGGAGCCGCCGGGGCAGGAGCCACGACCGGCGCGGGCTCCTCGTCGATCGAGACGCCGACGTCGCGGGCCATGCCGGCCAGCCCCGAGGCATAGCCCTGGCCGACAGCGCGGACCTTCCACTCCTCGCCGCGTCGGTAGACCTCCGCGAACACCATGGCGGTCTCGATCGAGGCCTCCAGGCCGCACCGGATCGCAGCGGCTGCACCGGGTGCACCGACCTCGACCGCCAGGCTGCTCAGCCTCCCGAAGGTGCCCTGGCCGTCGAGCGAGGCGCCGATGACGACCCGGTCGACGTCGGCAGGCAGGGTGGCGACGTCGAGCTGCACGCGATCGACCGTGCGTCCGGGCTCCTGCGCCTTGCCCAGGTGACGCACGGCGCCGCCCGCCCCGCTCGGCTGGTTGTAGAAGACGAAGTCGTCGTCGGAGCGCACCGTGCCGCCGGCGCCCACGAGGAACGCGGACAGGTCGGCGTCCAGGCCGGGGGAGGGCCCCCAGGTGAGCGTGACCACCACCGGTCCGCCGGCCAGCCCTGCTTGCGCCAACCCGATGTTGCCGCCCCTGCTGAGCTCGTGCACCACGTCGTCGTCCCCCTGCGTTGTCCGTCGGTCGGCCCAGGACCATACTGCCGCGATGAGCGACAGGTACGGCGCCATGTTCGGGCCAGACATCACGTTCCTGGGCGTCCCGCGGTGCACGCTGGGCGACCCCTCGACCTACGCCGGCGCCGACGTCGTCGTCATCGGCGCCCCGTTCGACGGCGGGACCTCGCACCGTCCGGGCACGCGGTTCGGCCCGCAGGCGATCCGTTCCACCGACTACCTCGGCCACGACGGCTCGCGGCCGAGCCTGGCCCTGCGGGTCGACGCGTTGCAGGACCTGGTCGTGCTGGACGCCGGCGACGTCGAGATGCCGCCCGGGCACATCGAGCGCAGCCTCGCCGCCCTCGAGAGGGCGGTGACAGAGGTGGCGGCGTCCGGCGCGATCCCGGTGGTGCTCGGGGGCGACCACTCGATCGCGTTCGCGGACGCCACGGGCGTCGCGAACCACCACGGGCACGGCCGGGTCTCGATGATCCACTTCGACGCCCACGCCGACACCGGCGACGTCGAGTTCGGTTCGCTGTGGGGACACGGTGCGCCGATGCGACGGTTGATCGAGTCCGGTGCGCTGCGGGGCGACCGGTTCCTCCAGGTGGGGCTGCGCGGCTACTGGCCAGGGCCGGAGACGCTGGACTGGATGGCCGGGCAGCAGATGCGCTCCTACGAGATGACCGAGGTGGTGGCGCGCGGCCTCGACGTCGTGCTGGACGAGGCGTCCACGATCGCCCTGGACGACTGCGACGCCGTGTTCCTGTCGGTCGACATCGACGTGTGCGATCCCGGTCACGCGCCGGGCACCGGCACGCCGGAGCCCGGCGGCCTCAGCGCCCGCGAGCTGCTGGACGCCGTCCGCCGGCTCTGCATGCGGCTCCCGATCGCCGGGGTCGACGTCGTGGAGGTCTCGCCGCCCTACGACCACGCGGACATCACCGCCTCCCTGGCCAACCGCGTGGTGCTCGAGGCGCTCAGCGGGCTGGCCTGGCAGCGCCGTCACGGGCGCGACGGCGTGCACGACCCGACCCGTCCCCTGCTCGAGGGCAGGCCGGTCGCCGGCGTGGACGGCGGACCCGACGCGGACGGCTGACGGCGAGCCCGGTTGGCCCCCTGGCTCCGGCCACGGGAGGATGCTGGGCGTGGAGCTGCGCAAGGACGTCTCGCCGCAGGGATCGACCGCACTGCTGCTCGGTGCGCTCGAGACCCTGCGCGAGCGCGTGCACGGTCTGCCGCTGCCCCTGCAGACCGCGTCGGCCCCGGACGCGCGGGCCGAGCGCACCAGCCTGCTGGACCAGCTGGACGACTACCTGCTGCCGCGGCTGCGCCGGATCGACGCCCCGCTGCTGGCCGTCGTGGGCGGTTCCACCGGCGCGGGCAAGTCCACGCTGGTGAACTCGATCCTGCGCGAGCAGGTCTCCCGCTCCGGCGTGCTGCGACCCACCACCCGCTCACCGGTGCTGGTGCTGCACCCGGACGACACCGAGTGGTTCGAGTCCGACCACGTGCTGCCGCACCTCGCCCGCCTCACCGGTGACGACCCCGAGCCCACCCGCGAGGTCACGGACCGCAAGATCACCAGCGTCCGGCTGGCGACGTCGTCCTCCCTGCCCCCGGGTCTGGCCCTGCTGGACGCACCGGACATCGACTCGGTGGTCGACACCAACCGCGAGCTGGCCACCCAACTGCTCGCGGCCGGCGACCTCTGGCTGTTCGTCACCACCGCCGCCCGGTACGCCGACGCCGTGCCCTGGGACCTGCTCCGCACCGCCGTCGAGCGAGGAACGTCGGTCGCGGTGGTGCTCGACCGGGTCCCGCCGGACGCCATGAGCGAGGTGCGCACCCACCTGGCGCAGATGCTGCGCGACAACGGGCTCGGTACCGCGCCGCTGTTCACGGTGGCCGAGTCGGCCGGTCTCGACGACGCCGGGCTGCTGCCACCCCAGCAGGTCGAGCAGCTGCGCTCGTGGCTGGTCGGGCTGGCGTCCAGCGTCCGGGCCCGTCAGCTCGTCGTTCGCCGCACCCTCGCCGGCGCGCTGGGTTCGCTGGACCGTCGGATCCCCGTGCTGGCCGACGGTGCCGACCAGCAGGCCGAGACCGCTCTGCGGCTGCGCACCGAGGTCGCGAACGCCTACGCGGACGCCGAGGGCCGGCTGGAGCAGGGCCTCACCGACGGCTCGCTGCTGCGCGGCGAGGTTCTCGCCCGGTGGCAGGAGTTCGTCGGCACCGGGGAGTTCTTCCGCGGCCTCGAGTCGGCGGTCGGACGGCTCCGCGACCGGGTCGTGTCCGCCTTCACCGGACGTCCCGCACTCGCCGAGCCGTTGGGCGAGGCGCTGCAGACCGGCGTGGCCGCTCTCGTCCGGGCCCAGGCCGAGGACGCCGCCGAGCGCGCCGTCCGCAGCTGGCGCTCCGACCGGGCCGGTGCCGCGCTGCTGGACGAGGCGGGCGCCGAGGCGACGAAGCTGCCCGCGGACTTCGACGCCCGGGTGAACCGGCTGGTGCGTGACTGGCAGGGATTCGTGCTCGACCTGGTGCGCGAGCAGGGCGCCTCCAAGCGCAGCCAGGCTCGCGTGCTGTCCTTCGGCGTGAACGCCCTGGGCGTCGTCCTGATGGTCATCGTGTTCGCCAGCACCGCGTTCATCCCCACCGGCGCCGAGCTCGGCGTCGGCGCGGGCACCGCGGTCGTGGGTCAGAAGCTCCTCGAGGCGATCTTCGGCGACCAGGCGGTCCGGGCGCTCGCGGCGAAGGCCCGTGACGACCTGCTGGCCCGGGTCGAGACGCTGCTCGAGACCGAGCGGGAGCGGCTGCTCCAGCTGCTCGCCGACGTCGGTGTCGACCCCCAGGCCGGGGCCTCGCTCCGCGAGGTGGCGGCGCAGGTCAGGCAGGCCCGATGACGAACCCGCTCACCCGGGTCCGGCGTCGCCGTCCGGTGGACCTCGACGCCCGCACCTCCGTGCTCCGCGAGGTGATCGACCGCGGCGGCGACCGGCTCGACCCGGTCGACGTCCAGGCGGCCCGTGGTGTGCTCTCCCGCACCGACGAGCGGCTCGCGCTCGGCGTCGAGTTCACCGTCGTCGCGCTCGCCGGGGCCACCGGCAGCGGGAAGTCGTCGCTGTTCAACTCGCTCGCGGGCATCGGGATCGCCACCGTCGGGGCCCGGCGGCCCACGACGTCCAAGCCCACCGCCGTGGTCTGGGGGCAGGGCGGCGCCGCCCTGCTCGACTGGCTCGACGTGCCGCGTCGGCACCGCACCACGCGCGAGTCCGAGCTCGACGGCACCGACCAGACCGACCTGCACGGTCTGGTGCTGCTCGACCTGCCGGACCACGACTCCACCGCCGTGTCCCACCGGCTCGAGGTCGACCGGCTGGTCCGGCTCGTCGACCTGCTGGTGTGGGTGGTCGACCCGCAGAAGTACGCCGACGACCTGCTCCACACCCGGTACCTCCAACGGCTCGGCGAGCACCAGGACGTCATGGTGATGGTGCTCAACCAGGTCGACCGGCTCCCGGCCGACCAGGTGCAGGAGTGCGTCACCGACCTGCAGCGGCTGCTGCGCGCGGACGGACTGCCGAAGGTGCCGGTGCTCGCCATGTCGGCCCGCACCGGCGACGGCGTGCGCGACCTGCGGGGCGCGCTGGTCGAGGCCGTCGAGCACCACGAGGTGGTCGCTCAGCGCATCCTCGCCGACGTGGAGACCGCCGCCGACGCCCTGCGGCAGGGCGTGGGGGAGTCTGAGCGCGACCCCGAGAAGCTGCCCGGGCGCGATCTGCTCGTCGACGCGTTCACCCGTGCCGCCGGCGTGCCCGCGGTGCTCGACGCCGTGCAGGCCGACTACCGGCGCCGGGCGCACGCCCGCACCGGCTGGCCGTTCTCGCGCTGGGTCGCGCGGTTCAAGCCGGACCCGTTGCGGCGGCTGCGGATCGGCCCGGGCGGCTCCGGCCCCGCGAGGACAGACGCTCCGGACCCCGCCCTCGCGGCCCTGGGTCGTTCGTCGCTTCCCGCCCCAACGCAGGCCCAGCGCGCCCAGGTGGAGCTGGCCACCCGGCAGGTCGCGACCCGGTGCAGCGAGGACCTGCCGCGCCGGTGGGTCGATGCCGTGTCGGTCGCCGCCGCACCCCCCGGGCCCGACCTCGCCGACGCCCTCGACCAGGCCGTCACCTCCATCGACCTCTCGCACCGCACGCCGTTCTGGTGGCGTCTGGCCGGTCTGGGCCAGGTGCTGCTCGCGCTCGCCGCCGTCGCGGGGCTGGTGTGGCTGGGCGCGCTCGGGGTGGTCGGCTGGCTGCGGCTGCCCGAGATCGAGACGCCGATGGTCGGCCCCGTACCGCTGCCCACGCTGCTGCTCGTCGGCGGGTTGGTGCTGGGGCTCCTGCTCGCCGCCGTGCTGGTCCCGGTCGCGCGCACCGGTGCGCGTCGGCGTTCGCGGCGGATCGGGAACGAGATGCGGGCGGCGGTGACGCGGGTGGCGGCCACCGAGGTGCTCGAGCCGGTCGGCCGCGTGCTGGCCGACCACCGGGCGGTCCGGCTCGCGCTCGGGCGCCGCGAGGGCTGAGGCTCCCGCCGTCCACAGCGCGCCAGGGAGGGGCGTCGTCCACAGGTCGGTGGCTCCTGGTTCCGCAGGGACGGCGCACCAGGGCACGGTCGGGGCAGCCCGCACGGTGCGGGCTCTGCTCCTCCGGAGGTGCTCGTGAACGAGACCCATGTCACCGTCGTCGGCAACCTGGTCGCCGACCCCGTCCTGCGCGTCGTCCCCGGCGAGCGCGACCTCGCCCGGTTCCGCCTCGCCAGCAACGTGCGCCGCTACGACACCGAGCTCGGCCGGGTGGTCGACGTCCGTACGTCGTTCTTCTCGGTCAGCTGCTGGGGCTACCTGGCGGCCAACGTGAGCGAGTCGCTGCGCCGGGGCGAGCGGGTCGTGGTGAGCGGCCGGCTCGACGTCCGCGAGTACACCGGCGACGACAAGGTGCTGCGCACCAGCGTCGACATCACCGCGGACTCGGTCGGCCCGGACCTCACCTACGGTGTCAGCCGGTTCACCAAGGTGCGCCGGGGGGCGGCCGAGGTCGCCACCGACGACGAGGGCGCGGCGGCGGACACGGAGACGGACACGCAGACGGACACGGAGACGGAGGAGGTCTCGATCGCGGGGATCAGCGACGAGGACGTGCCGTACGGCCCGGTCGAGTCCGACCCGTTCATCCCGGTCGACGGCATGCGGGTCGACCGCGACGGCGTGATCCAGCCCGAGCCCTCGACGGTCTGAGGGTCGCGCGGGACGACAGGGGGTACCGGGCGCGGTGGCCGATTCGGAACGCGCCCGGTGCCAGCCCTAGTGTGGTGACCATGGCGGAGTTCATCTACACCATGTACAAGGCTCGCAAGGCCCTTGGCGACAAGCTCATCCTCGACGACGTGACGATGAGCTTCTTCCCTGGCGCCAAGATCGGGGTGGTGGGCCCGAACGGCGCTGGGAAGTCCACGATCCTCAAGATCATGGCTGGGCTCGACCAGCCGTCGAACGGCGAGGCCCGGCTCACGCCCGGGTACTCGGTCGGCATCCTGATGCAGGAGCCTGAGCTGACCGAGACCAAGAACGTCCTGGAGAACGTCCAGGAGGGCATGGGCGAGATCATGCTGAAGAAGCAGCGCTTCGACGAGATCGGCGTGCTGATGGGGGAGCCCGACGCCGACTTCGAGTCCCTCCTCGCCGAGATGGGCGATCTGCAGGAGGCGCTGGACCACGCCGACGCGTGGGACCTCGACTCCCAGCTCGACCAGGCGATGGACGCGCTGCGCTGCCCCCCGCCCGACGCCGACGTCTCGATCCTGTCCGGTGGTGAGCGTCGCCGGGTGGCCCTGTGCAAGCTGCTCCTGAGCAAGCCCGATCTCCTGCTGCTCGACGAGCCCACCAACCACCTCGACGCCGAGTCGGTGCTGTGGCTCGAGCAGCACCTCGCCTCGTACTCGGGGGCCGTCCTGGCAGTGACCCACGACCGGTACTTCCTCGACCACGTCGCGCAGTGGATCGCCGAGATCGACCGCGGCCGCCTCTACCCCTACGAGGGCAACTACTCCACGTACCTGGAGAAGAAGGGCGAGCGCCTGCAGGTGCAGGGCAAGAAGGACGCCAAGATGGCCAAGCGCCTGGCGGACGAGCTCGAGTGGGTGCGCTCTAACGCCAAGGCCCGCCAGACCAAGTCGAAGTCACGCCTGGCGCGCTACGAGGAGATGGCGGCCGAGGCCGACCGCACCAAGAAGCTCGACTTCGAGGAGATCCAGATCCCGCCGGGCCCGCGCCTCGGCAGCCAGGTCATCGAGGTCACCGGCCTGAAGAAGGGCTTCGGCGACCGCGTGCTGATCGAGGACCTGTCGTTTACGTTGCCGCGCAACGGGATCGTCGGCGTCATCGGCCCGAACGGCGTCGGCAAGACCACGCTGTTCAAGACCATCGTGGGGCTCGAGGAGCCCGACGGCGGCGCCGTCAAGGTCGGCGACACCGTCAAGATCTCCTACGTCGACCAGAGCCGCGGCGGCATCGACCCGAAGAAGTCGCTGTGGGAGGTCGTCTCCGACGGGCTCGACTACATCAAGGTCGGCAACGTCGAGGTGCCCTCGCGCGCCTACGTCTCCGCGTTCGGGTTCAAGGGCCCGGACCAGCAGAAGGCCGCCGGCGTGCTCTCCGGCGGTGAGCGCAACCGCCTGAACCTGGCGCTGACGCTCAAGAAGGGCGGCAACCTGCTGCTCCTCGACGAGCCCACGAACGACCTCGACGTCGAGACCCTGTCGTCGCTGGAGAACGCGCTGCTCGAGTTCCCCGGCTGCGCCGTGGTGATCTCCCACGACCGGTGGTTCCTGGACCGCGTCGTGACGCACATCCTCGCGTACGAGGGCGACGACGAGAACCCGTCCACGTGGTACTGGTTCGAGGGCAACTTCGAGTCGTACGAGGAGAACAAGGTCGGCCGGCTCGGTGCCGAGGCCGCCCGCCCGCACCGCGTCACGCACCGCAAGCTCACCCGCGACTGACCCAGGACGAAGCTCTCGACGAAGGGTCCGGTGGCCGCGAGGCGCCGGGCCCTTCGTGGTCCCCGATGCGGCCGGTTCAGCCGGGGCGGGCCTTGTCTGTGCGCATCGAGCTGCCCGGGCGCGGTTGCTCCGCCATCCGCAGACCGCTCTCGTCGAACGGTACGCCGTGCTCGGCGCAGGAGGCCCGCAGCGTGTCGACGGCGCCCCCCTGCGCGTCTCGACCGAAGACCGCGAGCTGGACGGCTAGCGCCATGTTCGGACCGGGAGTGGCCCAGGCCCGTCCTTCCGGCCGGATCAGGACGGTCAGACCCGGCGCCAGGTAGGGGACCAGCCCGGAGGTCGTCGCCGCGCCGACCTCGAGGAGGTCGCCCCAGGCCCAGTGTGGTGGGGTCCAGCTCGCCCCTCGACCGAGAGGTGCTCGGTCGTGGGGACCACGGCGTCCGCTCCCCGGCGGGTGAGCAGCCAGACCAGCGAGGCGGTGAGCGCCAGGACCGGGTACGACACCTGGGCGGCGACAGTCAGCGGCCACCAGCCGATCGCGGCCGTGACGACGATCAGGACGGCCGACGCCCCGGACGCCGCCGCGAGCAGCCAGCCTCGCCGGACGCCGTCCCGGCCGAGCCGCACCTCGCTGTCGTCCCCCATGTCGAGATCGTGCCCCGGTGGGAGCCGGACCCGGGAGCCGGACCGCCCGATCGGACCAACGCATCCGGGGCCGATGAAGGCTGGAGGGGCTGTCATGACCACGGCTGGTGCCCGACCGCCGAGGTGGTCATAGGTCAGGGAGGCCCGCCGAAGGGCTCGGGCAGGACCGTGCTGGGGTCGACCTCGGCGTGGTCGAGGGCGCCTGGGTCCAAGCGGGCGCCGGTGAGGTCCGTCCGGTCCCGGGGGCCGCCGGTCTCGCGCCCCCCGAGATCGGCACCGCGGAGGTCGGCTCCGCGCAGGTCGGCACCTGTCAGGTCGCACGCGAAGAAGGCCGTGCCTCGCAGGGATGCGCCCCGCAGATCCGCGTCGCGGAAGTCGCAGCGTGAGAAGTGCACCTTGTCCACGGTGGCCTGCCGCATGTCCGCTCCGCGGAAGAGGCAACCTGCGAACAACGCCCAGCCCGTCGTGGTGTCCGGCGTGGCAGAGACCAGGTTCGTAGAGCCGTAGTCCAGCTTCGGGTGCAGCGTCGTGCGCCGCGAAGTCCTCGCGTGACCCCGGTTGAAGTGACTTCGACATCAGCGTTCCCGCGGCGGACGGACCATGCCCTCCTGGGCGACGGTGGCGACCAGGCGGCCGTCCTGGGCGAAGATCCGGCCGGCGCCGAGGCCGCGGCCGCTCTGGGCGGACGGGCTGGCCTGGGTGTAGAGCAGCCACTCGTCGGCGCGGGCGGGGCGGTGCCACCACATGGCGTGGTCGAGGCTGGCCGTGGCGCCGACGGTCGCCCAGGTACGGCCGTGCTTGCGCAGCACCGACTCCAGCAGCGTGTAGTCGCTGGCGTAGCCGAGCACGGCGCGGTGCAGCACCGGGTCGTCAGGCATCGGGGCGACGGTGCGCATCCACACCGCCTGGGAGGCGCGCTGCTCCGGGTCGGCCTCGAGGTAGATCGGGGACCGCACGTGCCGGACGTCGATGGGGCGCGCGTAGGACCAGTACTGCGCTGCGGGGTGGTCGATGTGGCCGAGCACCTCGGCGGTGGTGGGCAGCTCGTCCGGGCCGGGGACATCCGGCATCTCGTCCTGGTGGTCGTAGCCCTCCCCGGGGTCCTGGAACGAGGCGATCATCGACAGGATCGGCCGGTCGCCCTGCAGCGCGTGCACGCGGCGGGCGGTGAACGAGCGGCCGTCGCGCAGCCGCTCGACGGCGAACTGGATCGGCTCGTTGGCGTCGCCCGGGCGCAGGAAGTAGCCGTGCATCGAGTGCACGAGACGGTCGTCCTGCACGGTGAGCGAGGCCGCCATCAGCGTCTGGCCGAGCACCTGGCCGCCGTAGACGCGGCCGTGCGGCTGCCACTGGCTGTCACCCTCGAACCGGTCCTGGCCGGCCTCGTCGGGCTCGAGCTCGCGCAGGTCCATCACGGCCAGCAGGCCGGCGAGCACCTCGGCCGGGTCGCGCCGTTCCGTGGGGGGCTGGGTCGCGGCGGCGTCCATCGGGCCCCTCGGCGTGCGGCCGGCCGGGCGCTCCTGCTCGGGGGTCACCGTGTGCTCCTCTCGACGGGGCGCCGGGCCGTCGTCCGGCCCGGATCGTGGACCGGTGGCTCGGCGCCGAGCATCCGCACCGCGAGGTCCGCGTAGATCCTCCCAACGTCGTGGACGCTCTCGCGCCCCCGGGGGTCGAACCAGCGCGCGACGTCGACGGCGAGCGAGAGCACGGCGCGGGTGGCGGTGCGCGGCTGGTCGACCCGCATCGAGCCGTCCGCGACGCCCTCGCCG
>JBBQSN010000112.1:0-11832 GCA_038213835.1 Actinomycetales bacterium | reverse complement strand
GGCCGGGGTGAGGGTCTTGCCCTCCAGGTACCCGCCCTTGATCACCAGTGCGGGGTTCGCCTTGGCGAAGTCGCGAAGACCCTTGGCCGTCTGCACCGGGTCACCGGTGACGAAGGCGATCGCCGACGGACCGGAGAGCTGGCCGTCGAACGCGTCGACGCCGGCCTCCTTGGCCGCGATCGACGTCAGGGTGTTCTTGACCACCGCGTAGGTGGCGTTCTCCCCCAGGGTGACGCGCAGCTGCTTCAGCTGGGCCACCGTGAGCCCGCGGTACTCGGTGAGCACTCCGGCGGACGAGCTGCGGAACATCTCCGTGAGCTCGGCGACCGCGGCAGCCTTCTCAGGCTTGACCATGGGCCCTCCTTCGGTGTCGGGGGTGGTGCATCGGACCTGTCTGCGCCTTCGACCCCCGGCGTCCCCGGCCCCGGAACGAGGAAGTGCCCCGGCGCAGGAGCGCGGGGCACGGACGGTCACGGTGGACCTCGTACATCGGCACCTGCGCTGGTCACCACGTGTCGTGGGCCTTCGCCCGCCCCCAGCGACCAGGGACGAGGACCTGCGGTCTTCGGTGCGTCCAGAGTAGGCGGGCGGGCGGCGTGCGACCAAATCGCCGCCCCCCCTCCCCCCCACCCCGACCCGACCCACCCCCGCAAGTGTGAGCCGTGCACGCGACCCGCCGGCGTGTCGTGCAGCAGCCTCACACTCGACGCGGAGGGGGAGGCGGTGACCCGGGGATGCGGTGACCCGGGGATGCGGCGGCGCGGGTTGCGGGCGGCGCGGGTTGCGGACGGCGCAGGCTCCGTTTCGTCCAAGCCCAGCGCCCGGCCGAGCTCCTAGGGTCGCAGCATGACCTCCACCTCCCCCGGCCAGGCGGCCGCCAACGCCGTGCGTCCGAAGCTCGTCGTGCGGGACGCTGCCGCGGCGCTGACCTGCTGGGCCCGGGCGCTGGGGGCGACCGAGGTGGTGCGGTACACCGCGGCCGAGCAGGTGGTCTTCGCGGAGATCGAGGTGCTCGGCACGCGGCTCACGGTCAAGGACGCGGACGAGCACGACCGGCCCACCGACCCCGGTCCGCTGCTCGACTGCCTGGTCGATGATCCCGCCGCCCTGGGTCAGGGGCTGGTCGACGCCGGCGGCAGCTGGGTCTTCGAGGTGCACGAGCGGCCCTGGGGCGGCCTGTGGGGCCGGGTCCGCGACCCGTTCGGGGTCCAGTGGCTGCTGCAGCAGCCCGATGACGCGACCCCCGAGCAGATCCAGGCCCTGCTCGACGGCTGACGCGAGGTCCTGGCGACGGGTCAGTCGGAGCTGCGCACCATCACGCGGATGCCGACGAGCAGGCCGGCGGCGGCGGTGACCAGGGCGGCGACCGCGCCCCAGAGCACGTCCGCCTCGAGCACGCGACCGGCGAACAGGGCGCGCTCGGCGTCGACCACGTAGGTGAGCGGATTGAACGCGGCGACCACGCGCATCCAGCCGGGCCCGGACTCCAGCGGCAGCAGCAGGCCGGAGAGCAGCATGAGCGGGAAGACCAGCGTCTGCTGCACCGCCCAGAACATCCAGTCCTGCTTGCGGACGGAGATCGCCAGCGCGTAGCTGAACGACCCCAGGCCCACCCCGAGCACCGCGAGCAGCACCAGGCCCAGCAGCGCGCCGACCGGGTGCAGCTCGAACGAGGTGGGCGTCATCACCAGCACGACGACGACCGCCTGCCCGGCGAGCGGGACCATCTCCTTGAGCGAGCGGCCGACCAGCATCGAGGGGCGGGACAACGGGCTGACCAGCATCCGCTCGTGCGAGCCGGTCTGGAGCTCGAACAGCAGGTTCGCGCCGACGGTCGAGGTCCCGAACAGCGCGACCTGGACGAGGATCGCCGGGACGAACCACTGCCAGACGTTGCCGCCCAGCACCGCGGACTGGCCGCCGCTGCCGAGCGAGCCGGCCAGCAGCGGTCCGAACAGCCCGAGGAACACCAGCGGCTGGATCATGCCGAACAGCAGCGAGAACGGGTCGCGGCGCAGGGGCCGCAGCTCGCGCACCGCGACCACGAGGGTGTCCCGGACGAGGCTGCGCCGCGGCGGTGCGACCTCGTCACGGTCGGCACTGCCGCCGTCGGGGGTCGTGCCGGTCGAGGGGGTGGTGAGGGTGCTCATGCTGCGTCCTTCTCGGTCTCGGGGTTGCTGGGGTCGGTGCTGGGGTCGGCGCCGGCGTGGGTGCCCTCCTCACGCAGGGATCGTCCGGTGAGGGCGAGGAAGACGTCGTCCAGGGTCGGCCGGCGCACCTGCACCGTCGCGACCTCCACGTCCTGCGCGACGGCGGCCCGGACCAGCGCGGCTGCCACGGCGGGACCGCCGCTGACCCGGGCGCTCACCTCGGTGCCGGCGCGGACGACGTCGCGGGCCGACGGGACCTGCTCGACCAGCCGGAGCAGGTCGGGCACCTGGGCGGCGTCGGCCGCGCCGAGCACCACGAGGTCGCCGGCCAGCTCGGACTTCAGCGCCTCGGCGGTGTCGTCGGCGATCACCTGCCCGTGGTCGACCACGACCACCCGCTCGGCCATCGAGTCGGCCTCGTCGAGGTAGTGCGTGGTGAGCAGGATCGTCATGTCGTGCTCGGACCTCATCCGCAGCACGTGCTCCCACAGGTTCGCGCGGTTCTGCGGGTCCAGGCCGGTGGAGGGCTCGTCCAGGAAGAGCAGGCCGGGCGCGTGCACCAGGCCCATCGCGACGTCGAGCCGGCGCCGCTGGCCGCCGGACAGCGCCGACACCTTCCGGTCGGCCAGCTCGGTGAGGTCGAGCACCTCCATCAGCTCGGCGGCACGCGAGCGCGCCGCCCGCCGGTCGAGGCCGTAGATGACGCCCTGCGACGACAGCTCGTCCCCGGCGCGCTGGCTGTGCCCGGCCGCGTTGCCCTGGCCGACGTAGCCGATCCGGCGGCGCACCTGCGCGGCCTCGGCGGTGACGTCGTACCCGGCGACCCGCGCCGAGCCGCTGGTCGGCGCGATCAGGGTCGTGAGCATCCGCATCGTCGTGGTCTTGCCGGCCCCGTTCGGGCCGAGCACGGCGACCAGCTCGCCGGGCTGGACGTCCAGGGTGATGCCACGCACCGCGTGCACGGTGGAGGTCTTGCTCACCACGAAGTCCTTGGTGAGGTCTCGGGTCGAGATCATCGGGTCCCCTCGTCTGTTCTCTGGTCGTGCTCTGCTGACGACCCCGACGATGCCGGACGTAGAGGTCAGGTACTGTCCGCCACTTCTGGCACCCTGGGACGCATGCTCGAGACGTCCGCGCGGCTGCTGTCCCTGCTCTCGCTGCTGCAGGCGCGCCGCGACTGGCCGGGCGCGCTGCTGGCCGAGCGGCTCGAGGTGAGCTCGCGCACGGTCCGCCGCGACGTCGAGCGGCTGCGCGGTCTCGGCTACCCGGTGCAGGCCACCAAGGGCCCCGAGGGCGGGTACCGGCTCGACGCCGGCGCCGAGCTGCCGCCGCTGCTGTTCGACGACGAGCAGGCGGTCGCGGTGGCGGTGGCGCTGCAGACCGCCACCAGCACCGTGAGCGGCATCGGCGAGGGGTCGGCGCGGGCGCTGGCCACGGTGCGGCAGGTGATGCCGGCCCGGCTGCGCCAGCGCGTCGACGCCCTGCAGGTCACCGCGGTCGACCGGGCCGACGGCCTCAGGATGCCCACCGTCGACACCGGGGTGCTGCTCGCGATCGGCACCGCCGTGCGGGCCCGGGAGGTGCTGCGGTTCGACTACGCGGCCGCCTCGGGCCAGGGGGTGCGCGAGGCCGCCGAGCGCGGCTGGGCGCCGCCGCGCCGGGTCGAACCGCACCACCTCGTCACCTGGGGCGGACGGTGGTACCTCGTGGCCTTCGACCTCGACCGCACCGACTGGCGCACCTTCCGGGTCGACCGGGTCGCGCCGCGGACGCCGACCGGTCCGCGGTTCGCCGCGCGCGACCTCCCCGAGGGCGACGTCGGCGCGTTCGTCGCCGCCCGGTTCGAGCGCCAGGACTGCGCCGAGCGGTGGCCGTGCCGGGGCGAGGTGGTCCTGGACGCGCCGGCCGACGAGGTGGCCCGCTGGGTGCCGAGGAACGCCCTGGTCGAGCAGGTCGGCCCGGATCGCTGCCGGCTCGTGCTGGGCTCGTGGTCCTGGGCCGGCCTGGCCGCCACCGTCGCGATGTTCGACGTCGACCTCGAGGTGCTCGGTCCGCCCGAGCTGCGGGAGGCGTGCGACCGGCTCTCGCGCCGCTACGCCCGGGCGGCGAACCCGCGCTGACCGGCCGAGCTGCACGGCGCCGGACGCTCCCACCACGCCAGGACGCCCCCGTGGACCGGAGTCCGCGGGGGCGTCGGGTGGTACCTGGTGCAGGGCCGGGAGGGGTCAGGCCTCCGGGGACTCCTCGAGCAGGTTCTTCGTCCTCGCCGGGTCGACCGGGATGCCCGGGCCCATCGTCGTCGAGATGGTGGCCTTGCCGACGTACCGGCCCTTGGACGAGGACGGCTTGAGGCGAAGCACCTCCTCGAGGGCGGCGGCGTAGTTCTCGACCAGCTTGGTCTCGTCGAAGGACGCCTTGCCGATGATGAAGTGCAGGTTCGAGTGCTTGTCGACGCGGAACTCGATCTTGCCGCCCTTGATCTCCTCGACCGCCTTGGCGACGTCCATCGTCACGGTGCCGGTCTTCGGGTTCGGCATCAGGCCGCGCGGGCCCAGCACCTTGCCGAGGCGCCCCACCTTGCCCATCAGGTCGGGGGTGGCGACGGCGGCGTCGAAGTCGGTGAAGCCGGCGGCCACCTTCTCGATGAGGTCGTCGGAGCCCACGTGGTCGGCACCGGCCGCGCGGGCGGCGTCGGCCTTGTCACCGTTGGCGAACACCAGGACCCGAGCGGTCTTGCCGGTGCCGTGGGGGAGGTTGACCGTGCCACGGACCATCTGGTCGGCCTTGCGGGGGTCCACGCCGAGGCGCATGGCGACCTCGACGGTCGAGTCGTACTTCGTGGTGGCGGTCTCCTTGGCGATGCGCACGGCCTCGAGGGGGCTGTGCAGCTTGTCGCGGTCGATCTTCTCGGAGGCGGCGCGGTAGCTCTTGCTGCGCATGGTTCCTGCTCTCTGTTCTCGGCTGTTCTCTGGCAGTCGTGGTCGGTGGGGCCAGCGCGGGCCCTGCCACTCGTGGTGCGGTTCGCTCGTCCCGTCTGGGAGGGACGAGAGGTGAAGGGCCTCAGCCCTCGACGGTGATGCCCATCGAGCGGGCGGTGCCGGCGATGATCTTCGCCGCGGCGTCGATGTCGTTGGCGTTGAGGTCCTCGAGCTTGGTCTGCGCGATCTCGCGAACCTGCGCGTTGGTGAGCTTCGCGACCTTGGTCTTGTGCGGCTCGCCGGACCCCTTGGCGACGCCTGCGGCCTTCTTGATCAGCTCGGCGGCGGGCGGGGTCTTGGTGATGAAGGTGAAGGAACGGTCCTCGTAGACCGTGATCTCCACCGGCACGACGTTGCCGCGCTGCGCCTCGGTCGCGGCGTTGTACGCCTTGCAGAACTCCATGATGTTGACGCCGTGCTGACCCAGCGCGGGGCCGATCGGCGGCGCGGGGGTCGCGGCACCGGCGTTGATCTGGAGCTTGATCAGCCCGCTGACCTTCTTCTTGGGAGGCATGTCTCTCGAGTCCTTCTGCTGGTTGGCCTTCGGGCGTGGACCGAGGCCGTTGACTTTCCGGGGGCGGTGGGGGCCGAGGCCCCCGACTGTTCAGATCTTGGCGACCTGGTTGAAGGCGAGCTCGACGGGCGTCTCGCGGCCGAAGATCGAGACCAGGACCTTGAGCTTCTGGGAGTCCGGGTTGATCTCGGTGATGGTGGCCGGGAGGGTCTCGAACGGCGGCTCCATCACGGTGACCGACTCGCCGACCTCGAAGTCGACGACGGTGGGCTCGGAGGCCTTGGTCTGCTTGCCGCCGCCCGCGGTCTCCTTGACCTCGATCGTGGGCGCGAGCATGGAGAACACCTCGTCCAGGCTCAGCGGGACGGGCTGGTGGGTGTGGCCCACGAAGCCGGTGACGCCGGGCGTGTGGCGCACGGCGCCCCACGACTCGTCGGTGAGGTCCATCCGGACCAGGACGTACCCGGGGATCCGGACCCGGCGCACCTGCTTGCGCACGCCGTTCTTGATCTCGGTGACCTCCTCCATGGGGACCTCCACGGCGAAGATGTAGTCCTCCATGTTCAGCGAGGAGATGCGGTTCTCGAGGTTGGCCTTCACCCGGTTCTCGTACCCGGCGTAGGAGTGCACGACGAACCAGTCGCCGACCGCGGCGCGCAGCCCGGCCTTGAACTCCTCGACCGGGTCGACCTCCTCCTCGGCCGGCTCCTCGTCGGGGCCCTCCTCGGTGGCGGCCTCGTCAGCGGCCTCGTCGGTGACGGTCTCGTCCTGCGTCTCGGCTGCCTCGGCTGCCTCGCCCGTGGTGGCGTCGAAGGACTCGGCAGCCTGCAGGTCGGCCTCCTGGACGGTCAGGGACTCGACGGTCAGGGAGTCGGCGTCGGCGGTCTGCGACGGCTGCTCTGCGGACTGATCGGACACGGTACGGACCTGCTTCCTCGTGGCGTGGGGGTGATGCGGGACGGGGCGTGCTGGGCGGCCCCCGCCGGACCGCGACGGCTCAGTCGGCGTCGCCGAACGCCCAGCCCACGAGCTGCCGGAAGCCGAAGTCGAGGATCGAGACGTAGATCATCACGACGAGCACGAACACCAGCACGACCGAGGTGTACGTCACCAGCTCCTTGCGGGTGGGCCGCACGACCTTCTTCAGCTCGGCCACCACCTGGCGCAGGAACAGCATCACGCCGGCGATGCCGCGGCGCCTGCCCTGGCCGGACGGGGTCGAGGACGACCGCGCCGTCGAGGGGCTGTCGTCGCCGCCGCCGCTCTCGCCGGTGCGGGTCTGGGTCACGTCGGGTCCTGTCGGTGGTCTCGTGGGCCGAGCCCGGGGGTCTCGACCATCTGGTGCGCCGCCGGGGTGACCCGGTGACGCCGAACCGCAGGGCAGGAGGGACTCGAACCCTCAACCGCCGGTTTTGGAGACCGGTGCGCTGCCAATTGCGCCACTGCCCTTCAGGGTCGTCGCCCGCCGCGCCGGGGCCACCCCTTCGGGCGTGCCGCAGCGTGGCGTACGTCAACCCGCCGCGGACGAGTGTACGTGGCCGGGACGGCGCAGGTCGAACGCGCTCCCGGGGGAGCCGTTGGCCCCCGGCCACGGCGTCCCACGGACCGGGCAGGCCGTCGCCGGGTGCCGGACGGGTGGGAGGATCGCTGTCGTGAGCCAGCCCCCCGGTACCCCGGTCCCTGCCACCACCGCCGCCCCGGCCGACTCCGAAGCGGTCCCGACCGCCTCGACGGTCCCGGAGCCCGACCGCCCCCGTGGGCGCGTCTCGGCCAGGATCGGCGCGATCGCCGAGTCCGCGACCCTCGCGGTCGACGCCAGGGCCAAGGCGCTCAAGGCCGAGGGCCGCCCGGTGATCGGCTTCGGCGCCGGCGAGCCGGACTTCCCCACCCCCGGGTACGTGGTGGAGGCTGCGGTCGCGGCCTGCGCCGACCCCGCGAACCACCGGTACACCCCGGCCGGGGGCCTGCCGGACCTCAAGAAGGCGATCGTCGCCAAGACCGCCCGCGACTCCGGCTACCAGATCTCCGCGGAGCAGGTGCTGGTCACCAACGGCGGCAAGCAGGCCGTCTACCAGGCCTTCGCCACCTTGCTCGACCCCGGCGACGAGGTGCTGCTCCCCTCGCCGTACTGGACCACCTACCCCGAGGCGATCAAGCTCGCCGGTGGCGTCCCGGTCGAGGTCTTCGCGGGCGAGGACGCCGGGTACCTGGTCACGGTCGAGCAGCTCGAGGCCGCGCGCACCGCGCGCACCAAGGTGCTGCTGTTCTGCTCGCCGTCGAACCCCACCGGCGCGGTCTACCCGCCCGAGCAGGTCCGCGCGATCGGGCAGTGGGCGCTCGCGCACGGGATCTGGGTCGTCACGGACGAGATCTACGAGCACCTCACCTACGACGACGCCCGGTTCGTCTCGATGCCCGTCGAGGTGCCGGAGCTCGCCGAGACCTGCGTGGTGCTCAACGGCGTCGCCAAGACCTACGCCATGACCGGCTGGCGGGTGGGCTGGCTGATCGGCCCGCGCGACGTCGTGAAGGCGGCGACCAACCTGCAGTCGCACGCCACGTCGAACGTCTCGAACGTCGCGCAGCGGGCCGCGATCGCCGCGCTCACCGGCGACCTGTCGGCGGTCGAGGCGATGCGCGAGGCCTTCGACCGCCGCCGCCGCGCCATGGTCGGGATGCTCGACGAGATCGAGGGCGTGGTCTGCCCGGTGCCGACGGGTGCCTTCTACGCCTACCCCTCGGTGGCCGGCCTGCTCGGGAAGACCATCCGCGGCCGGACGCCGATGACCTCGGCCGAGCTGGCCACCCTGATCCTCGAGGAGGTCGAGGTGGCGGTGGTGCCGGGCGAGGCGTTCGGCCCGAGCGGGTACCTGAGGCTGTCCTACGCGCTGGGCGACCAGGACCTCGCCGAGGGTGTCGGCCGGATCCAGGAGCTGCTCGCCGAGGCCCGCTGACAGCGTCCGTCCACCGGTCGGTGGACGGCCGGCGTCGGCCTGCCGGTCCTCGCGGGCGCCCCTGGCCGAGCAGCAGGCTGGACCCGTGGCAGACACCGACCTGGCCGTGCGTGTTCGCGGTCTCAGCAAGCGCTACGGCGACCACCAGGCCCTCGACGGCCTCGACCTGGACGTGCAGCGCGGCGAGACCTTCGCCCTGCTGGGTCCCAACGGCGCGGGAAAGACCACGGCCGTGGAGATCCTCGAGGGGCACCGGCAGCGCGACGGCGGCGAGGTGGCGGTGCTCGGCGCCGACCCCGGCACCGCGGGCCTGGACTGGCGTGCACGGATCGGCGTCGTCCTGCAGTCCGGCAGCGACAGCGGGGCCCTGTCGGTCACCGAGCTGGTGCGGCACTTCGCCGGGTTCTACCCCCGGCCGCGCGACCCCGACGAGGTGATCGACGCCGTGGGCCTGCGCGAGAAGGCCCGGACCCGGGCGCGGTCCCTGTCCGGCGGTCAGCGCCGCCGGCTCGACGTCGCCCTGGGGATCGTCGGACGGCCCGAGCTGCTGTTCCTGGACGAGCCGACCACCGGCTTCGACCCGCAGGCCCGTCGGCAGTTCTGGGGGCTGATCGGCTCGCTCGCCGAGGAGGGCACCACCATCCTGCTGACCACCCACTACCTGGACGAGGCCGAGCACCTGGCCGACCGGGTCGGCGTCATCACCTCCGGCCGGATGGTCGAGGTCTCCGAGCCGACGACGCTCGGTGGCCGCCTGCAGGCCACGGCCACGGTGCGCTGGACCGACGCCGACGGCCGGCACGCGGAGCGCACCACCACCCCCACGGCCCTGGTGGAGCAGCTGATCTCGCGCCGTCCCGGTGCGGAGGTCGCCGACCTCGAGGTGCTGCGTCCGACCCTGGAGGAGACCTACCTGGCCATGGTGGGCGACGACACGACGGAGGTGGCCCGGTGACCACCACCGCCGCTGCGACCACAGCGCGCGACACCCGTCCCACCCTCGCCCGGGTCGCGGCCAACCGGGTCGGCGTCGAGCTGCGGGTGTTCTTCCGCGACGGCCTCTCGGTAGGCTTCATCTTCGCCTTCCCCGTCGTGATGCTGGTGATCTTCGGGTCGGTGTTCGGCGACCAGGAGGCCGGCCCCGGCGTCTCGTTCGTCCAGTACTTCCTGGCCGGGATGGTCGCGACCGGGGTGATGCTGAGCAGCTTCCAGAACCTGGCGCTGTCGATCGCCGACGAGCGCGACCAGGGCCTGCTCAAGCGGCTGCACGGGACCCCCATGCCGCCCTCGGCCTACCTTTTGGGCAAGATCGGCATGGTCCTGGTGCTCGGCCTGTGCCAGACCGCGCTCACCCTGCTGACCGCCGTGGTCGTGTTCGACGTCGACCTGCCGACCGAGCCGTCCCGCTGGCTGACGTTCGCGTGGGTGTACCTGCTCGGGACGGCTGCGGGCTCGGTGCTGGGCATCGGCGTCTCAGCCCTGCCGCGCTCGGCGCAGGAGGCGAACGCCGTCATCACGCCGATCGTCATCGTGCTGCAGTTCATCTCGGGCGTGTACTTCGTGTTCGCCGACCTGCCCGGCTGGATGCAGTCGCTGGCCTCGGTGTTCCCGCTCAAGTGGATGGCGCAGGGCATGCGCTCGGTGTTCCTGCCGGACTCGTTCGTCTCGGCCGAGCCCGCGGGCCAGTGGCAGCACGGGCTGATGGTGCTGGTGCTGGCCACCTGGATCGTGGTCGGAACCGCGCTGTGCCTTCGCACCTTCCGGTGGACCCGGCGCGACGCGGGGTGAGAGCACAATGACCGCCATGGCCCCGTCCGACCCGATCGCGGTCCCGACCCGTGACCAGCCCTCGATCGTGCACCGGACGGTGCTCGGGTGGCACCTCACCTTCGCCGTCCTGCTCGTCCTGCTCGCGATCGTCATCGTCCTGGGCGACGACCCGGGCCCCACCGCACCGGTGTCGTTGGCCGTCGTCGGTGCCCTGGCCCTGGCGTACGCGCTGCTGGGCCTCCCGGGCGCCGGGCACGAGCACGACCGCCGCGGGACCGCCTATCTCGCTGTGCTCGTGGTGACGGTCGGCGCCCTGCTCGGCCTGGAGGGCGGCCGCGGATCGCTCCTGCTGTTCGCCGCGTACCCCCAGATCTGGTTCTACGCATCGTCCTACCGGGCCGGGGTCCGGTGGTCGGTGCTCCTCAGCCTGGCCTCGGGCGCCGGCCTGCTCGTGGGCGAGGGCACCGACCCCGACTCCGTCCGCGACGTCGTGGTCTCGATGGGGAGCGGTCTGGCCGTCTCCCTGGTGCTCGGGCTGTGGGTCGGCCGCATCATCGAGCAGAGCGAGCACCGCGCCGACCTCATCGCCGAGCTGGAGCGCACCCGCGCCGCGCTCGGCGTCGCCCAGCACGCAGCGGGCGTGGTCGCCGAGCGCGAGCGGGTCGCCGGCGAGATCCACGACACCCTGGCCCAGGGGTTCACCAGCATCGTGGCGCTCGCGCAGGCGGAGCAGGCCCGCCTGTCGACGTCCGGGGACGACCTCTCCCGGCTCGCGCTGATCGAGGAGACCGCGCGCCAGAACCTCTCCGAGGCAAGGGCCCTGGTCGCTGCGTTCACGCCGGTCGACCTGCAGGGCTCGGACGTGGACGCCGCCCTCGCCCGGGTGGCCGAGCGGTTCGGTGCGGAGACCGGGGTCGAGGTCGTGGTCGAGAGCAGCTGGGACGCCCGCACCGACGTGACGACCGACCAGGCGGTGGTGCTGCTGCGCTCGGTGCAGGAGGCGCTGTCGAACGTGCGCCGCCACGCCGGCGCCGGGCGGGTCGTGCTGCGCCTGACGGCCACCCCCGAACCGGTCGTGGAGGTGCTCGACGACGGCGTCGGCTTCGACACCCGCGTCGCCGAGGGCTACGGCCTGGACGGCATGCGCCGCCGGGTCGAGGCGGCGGGAGGGCGGTTGGACGTCGACTCGGCCCCGGGCCGGGGCACCCGGCTGCGGGTGCGGCTGCCGTGACGGGGCGCAGCGACCGGGCGATCCGGGTGCTCGTGGTCGACGACCACCCGGTCGTGCGCACCGGGCTGGTGGCTCTGCTGCAGACCGACCCGGGGCTGGAGGTGGTCGGCGAGGCGTCCGACGGCGCGGAGGTGCCGGAGGTGGTGCGCCGGCTGCGCGAGGCCGCGACCCCGCCCGACGTCGTGCTGATGGACCTGCGGATGCCGCGCGTCGACGGCGCCGCCGCCACCGCCGA
>JBBQSN010000111.1:0-12029 GCA_038213835.1 Actinomycetales bacterium | reverse complement strand
GCCCCTGCCGTGCCATTGCGCCGGTGCTCGAAGAGCTCTCCACCGAGCTCCAGGGCCGGGTAAAGATCGTCAAGCTGAACGTTGACGAGAATCCCTCGACCACCGTCAAGTACGGTGTGCGCTCGATCCCGACGATGATCCTGTTCAAGGACGGCGAAGCCGCTGACATGAAGATCGGCGCGGGTACGCCCAAGGCCGGCCTGTCGAAGTGGCTGACCAGCTACGCCGACCCCGAGACGCAGCTCCGCAGCGCCTGACGCCTTCGAAGCTTATTCAAAGCGCCGCCGGTTCGCCCGACGGCGTTTTTGTTTGTCCGCACGGCCGAGTTTAGAACCGGGTGCCTTCCGGCGCAGGTCGACTCGCGCTAGGTTCATCGGCAACTACCGATGGAGAGCGAAGTGGGTCACCTGGTTTCGGACGCGACTTTCAGCAGCGAAGTGCTCGACGCCAAGGAGCCGGTGCTGGTCGATTTCTGGGCCGAATGGTGTCCGCCGTGCAAGGCGATGGACCCGATCCTCGACGACCTCTCGGTTGAACTGGCCGGCCGGGTGAAGATCGTCAAGCTCGACGTCGAGACCAATCCCTCGACCGTCGTCACCTACAATGTCCGCGCCATGCCGACGCTGATCGTGTTCAAGGACGGCCAGCCGATCGACATGAAGGTCGGCGCCGGGCAGTCGCGCGTGCAGCTGGTCAAGTGGCTCGAGAGCCACGCCTAGCGGCAGCGCCATAAAGCAGCGTACGCTCCTTCAAAAGCGGAGGATTCATGCGCGACGACCAGTGGGCCGCAGCGCCGTTCAATCTCGATGCCGACGCCATCGCCTGGGTGCGCAGCGCCATGGCGCGGCTCAGCACCGACGACAAGATCCGGCAGCTGTTCACGCTCAACTCGATGGGGCTCGACCCGGAGACGCTCGCGGCGCAACAGCGCTTCCGGCCGGGCGGGATCACCCGCCGGCATAGCGCCGACATGGTCGCCGAGCGCGCGCTGCTCGAGGCGCTGCGGCTCGACCCGCAGCACACCGGGGCGCGGCACGACCTCGGCGTCGTCCGGTTCAACAGCGGCAGCTACGGCGAGGCTGCCGCCGGCTTCGCCTCGACCCTCAAGGACGACCCGGGACTCGGGGTCGCGCGCCAGAACCTCGAGGGAGTGGTGCTGCGCTGGATCCAGCGCACGCACCTCGGCATGTGGGCCGTCTGGTTCCTGGTCCGGATCCTGGTCTCGGCCCAGGTCCAGGTCGCTGCGGCCGTCGTGTGGGTGCTCGGGGTGGCGCTCCTGGTCTGGTGGACCCGGCGCACCGTCAGCACGCTCGCGGGCGACCTGCGGGTCGTGCTCTGGCGGGTGCTGCGGTCGTCGTGGCTGGCGTCGCTGTGGTTCGGCTGCGTGGTCGTGGCGGCGATCGGCACCACCGTGGCGGCCCTGGTCCCTGTGCTCGCCGTGGCCGTCGGCGGCCTGGTGGTCGCCGGCCTGGCCCTCCTCGTGGGCTGCCTCGCGAGCTGGGTGCGGCTCGGCTCGTCCCGCACCCGGCCATGATCGTCAGGTTGACTTTTATCGGAACCAGCGTTTACAGTCGCTCCAACAACAGTTGCCGTGAGGAGCGATCGTGGACGGCTGGATGATGTCGTGGACCGAGGTGGCCGGGTTCGCCACCGGCGCGCTGTGCGTGTGGCTCGTGGTGCGCCAGAACGTGTGGACGTTCCCCGTGGGGATCGCCAACAACGCCTCCTTCATCGTGCTGTTCACGCAGGCGGGCTTGTACGCCGACGCCGGGCTGCAGGTGGTCTACATCGGGCTGGGGCTGCTCGGCTGGCACTGGTGGCTGCGAGGCGGTCCGCAGCGCAGCACCCTGACGGTGACACGGACACCGCGCGCGGCGCTGCCGGCCCTGGCACTCGGCCTGGTCGCCGGGACGGTGCTGCTCACGTGGGTGCTGACCACCTACACCGACTCGACGGTCGCGGTGGCCGACGCGTTCACGACGTCGATGTCGCTCATCGCGCAGCTGATGCTGAACCGCAAGTGGATCGGGAGCTGGTGGGTCTGGATCGTCGTCGACGTCGTCTACATCGCTCTGTTCGCCTACAAGGGGCTGTACCTCACCGCATCGCTCTACCTGCTGTTCATCGTGCTCTGCGTCCGCGGGCTGGTGGAGTGGAGAGCCTCGATGCGCGCCGATGCGGTGCCCATGGCGCCGCAGGCCGCACCCGAGCCGGCCCGATCGTGAACAGGTTCCGGCACGGCCTCGTGCTCGGGAAGTTCTATCCGCTGCACGCCGGGCACCAGGCGCTGATCCGGGCCGCCGCCGCGCGCTGCGACCGCGTCACGGTCGAGGTGCTCGCCTCGTCGGTGGAGTCGGTGCCGCTCGAGGTCCGGGCGGGGTGGGTGAGCGAGGAGCACCCCGATGTCCGTGTCGTCGCCGCGATGGACGACGCGGTGGTCGACTTCAGCTCTGTCGCAGCGTGGGACGCCCACATGCCGCTCATCGAGGAGCTGCTCGACATTCCGGTCGACGCCGTGTTCACCTCCGACGACTACGGGGCGGAGCTGGCTCGCCGGCTCGGTGCCGCGTGGGTGCAGGTCGACCCCGGACGTGCCGCCACCCCGGTCTCGGGGACGGCGGTGCGCGCCGACGTCGCCGGGCACTGGTGGGCGCTGCCCGCGCCGGTTCGGGCGTGGTTCGTCCACCGCGTGGTGGTGATCGGGGCGGAGTCGACCGGGACGACGACGCTGGTGACGGATCTCGCCGAGCACTACGCCACCTCGTGGGTGCCCGAGTTCGGCCGTGAGTGGAGCGAGGTCCGTCCAGGCGGGCTCGAGGCACCCTGGCACACAGCCGAATTCGATCTCATGGCCCGCGAGCAGGCCAGGAAGGAGGACGAGGCCGCACGGCTCGCGCCGCGGCCGCTGCTGGTGTGCGACACCGACGTGCTGGCGACGACGGTCTGGCACGAGCGGTACCTCGGGTCGGCGTCGTCCTCGGTCGAGAAGCTGGCGAAGCAGCGCGTGCCGGACCTCTACCTGCTCACCGGCGACCAGATCCCGTTCGTGCAGGACGGCATGCGCGACGGCGAGCACCTGCGCGGGTGGATGACGGGTCGGTTCCGCGAGGTGCTCGCGGCCCAGCCGGCCCCGTGGGTGGAGCTGGACGGCCCTGCGCAGCAACGCCTGCGACGGGCCGTGGAGGTGGTGGACGCACTGCTCGCCCGTGGCCGGTACCTGGCGGATCCGCTGGGTTGAGGGCCTTCGACGAGGTCAGCTGCCCCGGTCGATCCACTCCTGCAGGTGCGGCGCCTCGTCCCCGATCGTGGTCTCGTCGCCGTGGCCGGTGAGGACCCGGGTCTCGGCCGGCAGCACGAGCAGCCGGTGCCGGATCGACTGCAGGATCGTCGGGAAGTCGCTGTACGAACGGCCGGTAGCGCCAGGGCCGCCCTGGAAAAGGGTGTCGCCGGTGAACACCGCCGACAGGGCGGGCGCGTAGAAGCACACCGCCCCCGGGGCGTGCCCCGGCGTGTGCAGCACGTGCAGCTCGGTGCCCGCGACGCAGAGCACGTCGCCGTGCGCGAGCTCGGTGGCCGGCGCCCGGTCCGGGTGCTCCATGTCCCACAGCACCCGGTCCTGCGGGTGCAGCGCGACGGGGGCGCCGGTGGCCTCGACCAGGCCGTCGACCGCGTTCACGTGGTCGTTGTGCGCGTGCGTGCACAGCACCGCCTTGACGGTGCGCCCGGCCACCGCCTCGAGGATCTTGGGGGCGTCGTGGGCGGCGTCCACCACGACGCACTCGGTGTCGTCACCAATCACCCACACGTTGTTGTCGACGTCCCAGGTGCCGCCGTCGAGGCTGAACTGCCCGGACGTGATGACCCGCTCGATCCGGACGCTCACAGGATCACGACCGAGCGCAGGACGTCGCCGGCGTGCATCTTCTCGAAGGCCTGCTCGACGTCGCCCAGCCCGATCGTCTCGGAGACGAACGCGTCCAGGTCGAATCGGCCCTGCTTGTACAGGTCGACCAGCATGGGGAAGTCGCGCGAGGGCAGACAGTCGCCGTACCAGGACGACGTGAGAGCGCCACCGCGGCCGAACACCTCGATCAGCGGGAGCTCGATCCTCAGGTCCGGTGTGGGCACCCCCACCAGCACGACTGTGCCGGCGAGGTCGCGCATGTAGAACGCCTGCTCGTAGGTCTCCGGACGCCCGACCGCTTCGACCACGACGTCGGCACCATGACCGCCGGTGAACCCGCGAACCGCTTCGACGACGTCGTCGACCTTGCGGGCGTTGACGGTGTGGGTGGCGCCGAACCCCTTGGCCCACTCCAGCTTCCGGTCGTCCACGTCGACAGCGACGATCGTCGTGGCGCCGGCGATCCGCGCGCCGGCGATAGCCGCGTCGCCCACGCCGCCGCACCCGATCACGGCGACCGAGTCGCCGCGGCCCACCTTGCCGGTGTTGACGGCGGCGCCGAAGCCGGCCATCACGCCGCACCCCAGCAGGCCGACGGCGGCGGGCGAGGCGGACGGGTCGACCTTGGTGCACTGGCCGCCGTGCACCAGGGTCTTCTCGGCGAACGCGCCGATGCCGAGGGCGGGCGAGAGCTCGGTGCCGTCGGTCAGGGTCATCTTCTGGGTCGCGTTGTGGGTGCTGAAGCAGTACCAGGGTCGACCTCGCAAGCACGCGCGGCACTGGCCGCAGACGGCGCGCCAGTTCAGCACGACGAAGTCGCCGGGCGCGACGTCGGTGACGCCCTCGCCCACTGCCTCGACGACACCGGCCGCCTCGTGCCCCAACAGGAACGGGAACTCGTCGTTGATGCCGCCATCGCGGTAGTGCAGGTCGGTGTGGCACACGCCGCACGACTGCACGGCCACCACGGCCTCGCCCGGCCCCGGGTCGGGGACGACCACGTCGGTGATCTCGACGGGTGCACCCTTGCTCCGGGCGATGACACCCTTGACGGTCTGCGGCACGACGACCTCCGGTTCGGCGGGACTCTCGTGGGACGGACCGCGTGCGGGCCCCACCCGTCGAACCTACCCGGCGACGCCGGCGCTCACTCGGCGGCGATCGCCTCCAGGGGGCGCGTCATGGCGGCGCGGTGCCCTGGCCACAGGGCCGCCAGCACGCCGACGACCGCGGCGACGACGAGGAAGAGCGCGGCCTGGTCCCAGGGGACCACCGTGATGTCGAGCCCGTCCTCGGCCAGGCTGCGGGCGAACAGGTACCCGAAGCCCAGCCCGAGCCCGAGACCGATGATCGCGCCGTAGACCGAGATCAGCACCGACTCGACGTAGATGGCCTTGCGCACCTGGCTGCGCTGCATGCCCACCGCGCGGAGCATCCCGATCTCGCGGCGCCGTTCCACCACCGACAGGCCGAGGGTGTTGACGATGCCCAGGATCGAGATCACCACCGCGAGCGCGAGCAGGCCGTACAGGATGCCGAGCAGCAGGTCGACCTGGGAGGTCAGCGAGGCCGTGAACTCCTCGCGGTCGTCGACCGTCGTGGTGAGGTACGGCGCCACGGCCTCGCGCAGGTCGGACTGCAGCTGCGGCAGGTCCGTGCCGTCGGCGCCCACCACGAACGCCTGGAACACCGCGCGCTGCTGCTCCGGCACCAGAAGGTCGGCGGTCACGCCGCTGACGATCCAGCCCGAGAAGTACTCGCTCTGGTAGATGCCGGCGACTCGCTGCGCCACCTCGGCCTGGCCCGGCACCGTGAGGGTGATGTCGTCACCCACCTCCCAGCCGTTCGCGAGCGCCGTGTCCTCGTTCAGCAGGATCGTGGTGTCGGAGACGTCGGGCTCGCCGTCGACCAGGTCGAGGTCGATCGCCGCGTTCACGTCGCCGGACATGCCGAACCCGAAGGCCACCTCGCCGTCCACGAGCGCGGGAGCGGCACGCACCGCCACCACGGTGCCGGCGTCCTGCACCGTGTCGAGGGCGTCGAGCACGCCCTCGGGGACGGGCTGGCCCTGCGGGCCGCCCACGACGAAGTCCCAGCGCATCCCGGAGTTCGCGATCTGGGTGAGGCTCGCCTTCGCGGACGCCCCCACGATCGAGAACACGGTGACCAGCGCGAGCCCGAGCGCGAGGGCCAGAGCCGTGGCGGCGGTGCGACGCGGGTTGCGCGCCGCGTTGCCGCGGGCCATGCGACCGATCGATCCGAACGGTCGCGCCAGCACCGGACCGATGACGGAGAACACCAGCGGCGCCAGGATCGGGGACATGATCACGACGGTGGCGGCCACCCCGAGGAAACCTGCCCCGAGCCAGGTCTCGTTGCTGCTCGTGACGCCGACCCAGGTCGCGAACGAGCCAGCCGCCAGCAGGAAGAAGCTCGCGACCAGCCGGAGGGTGTGATCACTGCTGGGAGAAGCGAACTCGCCACGCATCGCCTCTACCGGCGCCACCCGCCCGGCCCGGCGGGCGGGGACGATCGCCGCCAGGAACGTGATGCCGACCCCGACCCCCATCGTCACCAGCACGGTCTGCAGGCTGAGGCTCTGGCCGCTGATCGGGATGCCGCTGCCGAGCGCCGACAGCACCGACGACAGCGCCTTCGAGAGACCGAACCCGGCGGCCAGGCCGAGCGCCGAGCCGAAGACGCCCACGAGCAGGGCCTCGACGGCGACCGACCGGGTGACCTGGCCGCGGCTGGCCCCGACCGCCCGCAGCAGCGCCATCTCGCGGGAACGCTGCGCCACGACCATCGAGAACGTGTTGGCGATGATGAACGAGCCCACCACCAGGGCGATCACGCCGAACGCCGACAGGAAGGCGTTGATGAACGTCAGGGCGGTCTGGAACTCGGTCGTGCTCTCCTCGCGCAGCTCGGAGCCGGACCGGGCGGTCATCCCGTCCGGGAGCACCGCGGCGACCCGGTCGGTGATGACCTGCTCGTCGACCCCCGCGTCGGCCGCCACCAGCAGGTCGCTCGCGTTGACCCCGTCCGTGAACAGCTCGATCGCGCGCTCCGGCGCGAACCCGATGCCGATGAAGCCACCGAGCCCGGCGACGTCGGAGTCGTGGATGCCGACCACCTCGACGTCCAGCGGGCTGCCCGACTGCGGGATGACCTGCGTGACGTCACCGACCCCCAGGCCGGCCTTCTCGGCGGCGGAGGCGTTGACCACGATCTCGTCGGCGGCCTCCGGTGCCCGGCCGTCGGTCAGGCGTCCCGCCTGGCTCACCGCGTCGGCACCGCTCACCCACCCGAATCCCACCGACGGCGCGCCTCCGCTGCCCACGGCCTTGCCGTCCGAGCCGACCAGGGTGAGCGCGCCCGCCGTCGTGGGCTCGACGGCGCGCACCCCCTCGACGTCGTGGACGGCCTCGACCAGCGCGAGCGGGACGCCGGCGCTGAGCTCCTCGGTGGGCAGCACCTGGACCGCGACGCCGTCGCTGGACAGCTCGACGATGTCGTCGAAGCTGTTGCCCAGCATCTGGGTGAAGACGAACGAGGCGGCGACGAAGGCGGTGCCCAGCACCACCGACAGCACCGTGAGGCTGAAGCGCACCTTGTGCGCGGCGAGACCCCGCAAGGAGACCTTGCGCATCGCGGACGACACGGGTCAGCCCTCCATCGACTTCATCGCGTCGAGGACCGACTCCTGGGTGGGGTCGGCCATCTCGCCCGCGATCCGGCCGTCGGCCAGGAACACCACCCGGTCGGCCGTCGATGCGGCGCGCGGGTCGTGGGTGACGATGACGACGGTCTGCCCCATCTCGTCGACGCTGCTGCGCAGGATGCCGAGCACCTCGCCGCTCGAGCGCGAGTCCAGGTTGCCGGTGGGTTCGTCGCCGAAGATGACGTCGGGACGGCTGGCCAGGGCCCGGGCGCACGCCACGCGCTGCTGCTGCCCGCCCGACAGCTCCGACGGCCGGTGCTTGAGCCGGTCCCGGATCCCCAGCGTGTCGACCACCTCGTCGAGCCACTCCTGGTCCGGCTTGCGGCCCGCGATGTCGAGCGGGAGCGTGATGTTCTCGATCGCGGTGAGCGTCGGCACCAGGTTGAAGGACTGGAAGACGAACCCCAGCCGGTCGCGGCGCAGCCGGGTCATCGCCTTGTCGTTGAGCGCCCCGAGGTCGACGTCGCCGATCAGCACCCGCCCGGACGTGGCCCGGTCGAGACCGGCGAGGCAGTGCATGAGCGTCGACTTCCCCGACCCGGAGGGTCCCATGATGGCGGTGAAGCCACCGGCGGGGAACGTCACGCTGACGCCGTCCAGGGCCCGGACGAGGTTCTCGCCGGCACCGTAGTGCCGGTGCACGTCGACCGCCTGGGCCGCCGGTTCGGGGCCGGTGCGCGTCCTGTCGCCTGCTGCGTGCCGGGCCATGTCGTCGATGGTGCGGGTCTGCTCGGTCACGGTCCATCCCTCGATCGGTCGGTGCTTCACCAGGGACGCTACGTGCCCCGTGTGAACGCCCTGTATCGGGGACGACCCTGGGTCGACCCCGAGCGTGGACGGGAGGAGCCGCGCTCCTCGATAACCTGGGGGGGTGAGCCTGCGCCTGTACGACACCGCCACCGCCTCCGTGCGGGACTTCGTCCCGCTCGTGGACGGACGGGTGGGTCTGTACCTGTGCGGGGCGACGGTGCAGTCCGACCCCCACATCGGGCACCTTCGCTCGGCCATGGCGTTCGACCAGCTGTGGCGCTGGCTCGAGGCCGGGCACGGGTACGACGTCACGTTCGTGCGCAACGTCACCGACATCGACGACAAGATCCTGGCCAAGAGCCGCGACGCGGGTGTGCAGTGGTGGGCCTGGGCGCTGCAGCACGAGCGCGGCTTCACCGCCGCCTACGACGCCGTCGGGCTGCGCCGGCCCACCTACGAGCCGCGCGCCACGGGGCACGTCACCGAGATGGTGACGATGGTCGAGCGGCTGATCGACCGCGGGCACGCGTACCGCGCGACGGACGGGTCCAGCGACGTGTACTTCGACGTCCGGTCCTGGGAGGACTACGGCGAGCTCACCCACCAGCGGTTGGACGACATGGCGCCGGCCGAGGACGCCGACCCGCGCGGCAAGCGCGACCCGCGCGACTTCGCGCTGTGGAAGTCGGTGAAGCCGGACGAGCCGGGCACCGCCTCCTGGCCCACGCCGTTCGGGGTCGGCCGTCCGGGGTGGCACCTGGAGTGCTCGGCGATGATCCACCGCTACCTGGGGCCGGAGCTCGACATCCACGGCGGTGGCCTCGACCTGCGCTTCCCGCACCACGAGAACGAGCAGGCGCAGTCGCGCGCGGCGGGGTACCCGTTCGCCAGGTTCTGGCTGCACAACGCCTGGGTCACCACCGGTGGCGAGAAGATGAGCAAGTCGCTGGGCAACTCGCTGCTGGTGTCGAACGTCCTGGAGCGGGTGCGTCCGCTCGACCTGCGGTACTACCTGGGTGCAGCCCACTACCGCTCCAACATCGAGTACCACGACGCCTCGCTGGTCGAGGCGGCCTCGGCGATGGCCCGGATCGAGGGCTTCCTGCAGCGCGCGGGGAGCTCGTCGTCGGCCGGTACCGGTGGCCGGCTCGCCCCCTCCCCGGTGCGGCCCGCGGAGTTCGACCGCGCGATGGACGACGACCTCAACGTCTCGGCAGCCCTGGCGGTCGTCCACGACACCGTCCGCGACGGCAACACCGCCCTCGACCGGGGCGACCGCGCCGGTGCCCTCGAGGCCTTCGGCGCCGTCTCGGCGATGACGAGCGTGCTCGGCATCAACCCGATGGAGGACCCGTGGGCCGGCGCCGCGCGCTCCGACAGCGCAGCGATGTCGGCCCTCGACGTTCTGGTGCGGGCCCAGCTCGACGAGCGCGCCGCTGCCCGGGCCGCGAAGGACTGGGCCACCGCCGACGCCGTGCGCGACCGCCTGGTCGCAGCAGGCGTCGAGGTCACGGACGGACTGGACGGTCCGACGTGGCACCTGCACCCCCTGTCAGTGACCAGCCCGCTCGCTGCGGGCACCGACCGGAACGAGGACTGATGCCAGGCAACTCCCAGCGCAGGGGTGCCGTGCGCAAGAGCAGCAAGCCCACCGCCGGCTCCGGCGGACGGATCAAGCGCGGCCTGGAGGGCAAGGGCCCCACGCCCAGGGCCGAGGACCGCGAGTACCACGCGGCGCACAAGCGCAAGAAGGTCGCCGACAAGCGCGCTCCCGCAACGGGTCCGGGCGGACGGCCGCGACGCGCCGGCACCAAGGGCTCCACCGAGTTCGTGGCCGGCCGCAACTCCGTGGTGGAGGCGCTGCGTGCCGACATCCCCGCGACCGCGCTCTACATCGCCTCGCGGATCGACTCCGACGAGCGGGTCAAGGAGGCCCTCAAGGCGGCCGGTGACCGCGGTCTGGCGCTGATGGAGGCCTCCAAGCTCGACCTCGACCGGCTCACGGACGGCGCGATCCACCAGGGGCTCGCCCTGCAGGTCCCCGCGTACAAGTACGCGGACCTCGACGACCTGCTCGAGATCGCCGCGAAGGTCGGGCAGGCGCCCTTGCTCGTCGTCCTCGACAACATCACCGACCCGCGCAACCTCGGTGCGGTGGTGCGGTCCGCGGCCGCCTTCGGAGCGCACGGGGTCGTCGTGCCCGAGCGCCGCGCCGCGGGCATGACCGCCTCGGCGTGGAAGACGTCGGCCGGGGCGGCCGCCCGGGTCCGGGTCGCCCAGGTCACCAACCTGAACCGGGCCCTGGACGCGCTGAAGAAGGCAGGCTGCTTCGTGGTCGGTCTCGACGCCGACGGCGACGTGCTGCTCCCCGGGCTCGCCCTGGCGAAGGAGCCCGTCGTCGTGGTCGTCGGCTCCGAGGGCAAGGGCCTGTCGCGGCTGGTGCGCGAGAGCTGCGACCAGGTCGTCTCGATCCCGATGGAGTCCTCGACCGAGTCGCTCAACGCGGGCGTCGCGGCGGGCGTGGCCCTGTACGAGATCGCCCGCCAGCGCCGTGCCTGATCGTCCGTCGGACGCCGTCGACCTGCGGTTCAGCAAGTTCGACGGCCGTCGACACTGGACGATGTGGGCCCAGCCCATCGGCGAGGACGAGCACGGCCGCTGGTTCGGGTCCGTGGCGGACCAGGAGGTCTCGCGTCCCGGCCTGAGCGTGGTGCTCGGCTTCCCGTGGGCGCTGCTGGTGCCGCCCGATCGCGGGTACGTGGCGAGCTTCAACGCGCGCGGAGCCGACGACCCCGGTGCCGAGGTCTACGTCGACATGACGACCGTGCCTGTGTGGACGACACCGACCTCGATGTCTGCGGTCGACCTCGACCTGGACGTGGTGCGGCTCACCGACGGCACCGTCTACGTCGACGACGAGGACGAGTTCGCCGAGCACCAGGTCACCTACGGCTACCCGCCCGAGGTCGTCTCCCTCGCCGAGGAGTCGTGCCGCTGGGTGCACGAGCGGGTGCGGGAGGATCGCGAGCCGTTCGGCGACGTGGGCCGCCGGTGGATGGACGCGGCCCGGCGCCTGCGCTGAGCGGCTGTCGTCCCCCGGCCGTGAGCCGGCCGGGGTACGAAAGGCCCGAGTCGTCGGCGCACGCGACCTCAGCCGCCGCCAGCGACCTGCCCGACACGGCCGAAGGCAGTCATCAGCTGGCGGCCTCCCTCTGCCGTGGCCGACGGGAGCGATCGAGGCACGGATGCCGGCAGCAGGGCCCGACCCTCTCGCTTCGCGGAGTTGTCCACAGGCTCACGTTCGTGGAACAAGTTGTCCACCGATAGCTGTTGGGGGGCAGCGGTTGTCGGTGGTGGTCTCTACTCTTGAGGTATGGTGGCGGAGCTGGTGGGGCAGTGGTCGGGGCACCCGGCCCGCGCCGGTCTGGCCATGGTCCGTCAGGGCCTGGACCTGGTCCTGGGGGCGTCGGTGTGGTCGCTGTCCGACACCGAGGTGACCGAGGTCCTGGTGGGTTGACCGGTCAGGCGGGTCGGGTCGAGGCGGCCCGGGGCGTGCTGCTGCGCGAGAACATCGGCCGTGAGGTCCCGGACGCACACGGCCGGCAGGGTGCCCGCACGGTGAACCTGCTCAAGGCCCGGTGCCGGGTCTCA
>JBBQSN010000110.1:0-12053 GCA_038213835.1 Actinomycetales bacterium | reverse complement strand
AGCCGCTCCCCCGGGCTCGCAGCGGCTGTCGCCCGCAAAGGGTAGGAATGGGGGTCCGACCACCACTGGAGGACCCGACGATGACCACCGACGCCGACCAGCAGCGACTCACCGGCCAGCAGCTCCTCGAGGAGGGCCTCGAGGACTGGAGGTTCGTGCTCGGCCGCCTCGTCACCCGGTTCGAGACCGGCGGCTTCACCGCGGGCGCCGGGCTGGTGCAGCAGATCGCGGTCGCGGCCGACGAGGCCGACCACCACCCCGACGTCGAGCTGCGCTACCCGCACGTCACCGTCACCCTCTCGAGCCACGACGTCGGTGCGGTGACGGCCCGCGACGTCCGGCTGGCCCGCCGGATCAGCGAGATCGCCGCCGAGGCCGGCATCAGCGCGAGGCCCGGTGCCACCGAGCTGATCGAGCTCGCCCTCGACACCCCGGCGCACGACGCCGTGCGGCCGTTCTGGCAGGCGGTGCTCGGCTACGAGTCGAAGGACCCGTCCGAGGTCAGCGACCAGGACGACCGCAACCCGGCGCTGTGGTTCCAGGACACCGAGTCCACCGAGCCCGACCGCCAGCGGTTCCACGTCGACGTCTCGGTCGCGCACGACGTCGCGGAGGCGCGCGTCCAGGCCGTGATCGAGGCGGGCGGCACGCTGGTCAGCGACGAGCGGGCGCCGGCGTTCTGGGTGCTGGCCGACGCGGAGGGCAACCAGGCCTGCATCTGCACCTGGCAGAACCGCGACTGAGCCGGCGGCCGGGCACGACGAAAGGGCCCGCGCGTGCGCGGGCCCTTCTCGTGACGTGACGTGGAGGTGGGGAGAATCGAACTCCCGTCCGTCGTCGTACCCCTAGGGCTTCTCCGGGTGCAGCTCGCTATGGATTTTCTCGGCCCCGGCGCTCACGCGAGCATGTCCGCCGACGGGCTCAGTCGTCGAGAAGTCCCGTCAGCACCGACGACGAGTGCTGACAGCAGTGGCTCTCTAGCTGACGCCAGCTACCGGGTCGAGAGCAACCCCGGGCTGACGGACTATCGCGACTCGCTCAGGCGGCGAGGGCGAAGTCGGTGCGCTTGGAATCGGCACCTGTGTTTTGCGGAGGGCGTTTACGAGATAACCCCGCGTCCTCGACCCGCTTCCCCTAGTTCGACATCCGACGTCGAAACCAGTCACCCCCTGTGCAGTTGTGACGTGCAGCCGGGACGGGTGAACGTCCCGGACGTCGCACCAGGCTACCTCCTCCGACCGACCCCCCGCTCCCGAGATTCCTCCTTGCCCTCAGGCGGTCCGTCCGCAGAGCCCGCGCGGGTGGTGGCGGTGGGTGCAGCCCCACCGCCACCCCATCTCGCCGGGCGACCGGCGCTCAGCCCTGCGGAAGCGTGAGGACCACCGTGCCGCCCGCCTCAACGGCCGCCCGGGCCAGCCTCAGCCGGGCCAGCTCGGGGTGGTCGGCCAGCACCCGGGCGCCGTTCGCCAGCGCCCGCAGGGCTGCGGTCTCCGACCGGGCCCGCTCGAGGGCCACCTGGCCCTCCTGCGCGCGGTCATCGGGACCGTGGCCGTGGCCCGGTCCGCCACGGCGACCTCGAGCCGCACCGACGCCGCCCAGTCCCGCACCGCGAGCTGGACGGCCAGCCGCAGCTGCTCCACCGGGAGCTGGGCCCGGTCCAGGAAGGCCACGGCATCGGCCACCCGCCACCTGGCGAGCGCCGAGACCTTGACGCCCGGGACGTCGGACGTGGCCACCTCCTGACCCGTGACGGCCAGCAGCGCGACCCTGAGGTCGACGACGTCGAGCCGCCGCCGCCAGGACGGCCGCACCAGCCGGTGCCGTCCCGGTCCGAGGACGGCGAGCACCCGCGCGTCCCGCCTCACCACCGCGACGAAGCCCTGCTCCACCGTGATCCGTGCCATCGTGCCCACCTCCTGCTCTGCCACGTCTGGTCCTGCCTGGTGTCCTCGTCCTGGGTCGCCGGGTGCGACGACCGCCGTGCCCACGGCGGGCTGCGGGGACGACGGCCAGGGGCCAGGTCCGCAGAGCAGCCGCCGTCACCCCGGCGCGCCGGAGCACGACCCGGGCACGGCGCGGCGGCCGTCGCGTGGAGGAGCGGAGTCGAACCGCGCCAGGATCCGAGGTCCTGTGGCTGCCACACCGGGCCGCCGCACACGCGCGGGACGAGACCCGGCGACCGCCGGCTCGCCGCTCACGACGACCAGGACCAGGGTGCGGCGTCGACCGGCCTGCGGTCCACCGGATTCACCCGGAGCGACGACTCAGGGCGTGGGCGAGCCGGTCGGGTCGCCCGTGGGCTCCTCGGTGGGGACCGAGCACGAGGGGCTGGGAGCCGGCGGGTCCGTCGGCTCCCCGGTGGGCGACCCCGTGGGCGGGTCGGTGGGCGGGTCGGTGGGCGGGTCGGTCGGCGGGTCGGACGGCGAGGTGGTCGTCGGGTCGGACGGCGAGGTGGTCGGCGGGTCGGACGGCGAGGTGGTCGGCGGCTCGGACCCGGTCGGCGTGCAGCTGGGCGTCGGCTCACCGGTCGGCGTACCCGTGGGCGCCCCGGTCGGCTCTCCGGTCGGAGACGTCGTGGGCGGCGCGGTGGTCGTCGGGCTCGGGGCGGGCGGCGCGGTCGTGGTGGGTGCCGCCGGGGCGGGCGCGTCGCCGACCGGGATCACCGGGACGGTACCGGTCGCGTAGGCCGCGCCGAGCGCGAGCACGAGGTCGACGTAGGCGTCGCTGTGGTTGTAGCGGAACACCGCGGCGCGCCGACCCTCGTCGGTCGACAGGTCGCTGCCGCCGGCGCACAGGTACCTGCCCGAGGCCAGCGCGGCGTCGTCGATGTCGTGCGGGTTCGCGGCGCCGTCGCCGTCGCCGTCGACCTGCGAGCCTGCCCACGTCGAGGGGATGAACTGCATCGGGCCGACGGCCCGGTCGTAGACGGTGTCGCCGTCGAGCCGTCCGCCGTCGGTGTCCAGGATCCTCGCGACCCCGGGCCGGCCATCGAGCGGGATGCCGATGATGGGCGGCGAGGACGTGCCGTCCACCAGCAGCACCGCGCCGGCGAACTGGCCGTGGTTGGACTCGACCCGCCCGATGCCCGCCAGCAGCCACCAGGGCAACCGGCACGACGGGTCGGACTCCGCGATGGTCCTCTCGGCGGCCTCGTACGCGCGGAGCGCCACCTCCGGGATCCCGGACGCGGCGAGCACCGACGGGTTGAGCACCGACGGGTTGAGCACCGTGCCGGGCTCGCTCACCCCGGGCGGGCCGATCTTCACCATGGTGGCGCTCGCCTGGTCGACGACCAGCCCGTCCTGCGGGGAGACGGGGGACGCACCGGCCGGCCCCAGGGCGACCCCGAGATCGTCCGAGGCCTCGTCGTCCTGCACCAGCCGGACCTGCTGCGAACCCGAGACAGGGGCCAGGACGAGGAAGGGCCACAGCATCGAGGCGACCACGAGGACGACGACGGCCGGGACGGTGGCCCGGCGACGGGCCCGGGCGAGAGGGTGCGCCTGGACGTCGGCCGGGCGCGGGCGCGGGCCGAGTCGGATCACCCGCGGCTGGCCGGGGGTGCTGGGCGAGACCGTCATGGTCCTTCGTCGGACGTCGGGGGTCACCCCCTGAGCGTGGAGGCACTCAGACCTTCGCACGGGGTGCCACCCCTGCGCACCCCGCATCCAGAAAACAGGACGATGAATATATCCCGGACGGACCGGAACCGGATCCTCGCCACAGGGGGGCGCGCCGCCCACGCCGGCCGGCGCGCGTCGGATCGCGGCGTCGGCGCCGCGGACGGGACGGGGTGCGATGGCAGGGACGACCACGACGAGTCAGAGCCCGACGACCACCCCGCGGATACCTCTGCCCGCCGGCCGACCCGGACGACCTCAGCGGCGGCCCCGGCGGATCGAGGCGGACATCGCCCGCTCGGCCTCGCGGTTGTCCTGCTTCTCGCGCAGCGTGTGCCGCTTGTCGTACTCCTTCTTGCCGCGGGCCAGCGCGATCTCGACCTTGGCCCGGCCGTCCAGGAAGTACAGCGCCAGCGGCACGATCGTGAAGCCCTTGTCGTGGGTGCGGCTGGCGAGCTTGTCGATCTGCTCGCGGTGCAGCAGGAGCTTGCGCTTGCGGCGCGGGGCGTGGTTGGTCCACGTCCCGTTGAGGTACTCGGGGATGTGGACGCCCTCCAGCCAGGCCTCCCCGCCGTCGATGCTCGCCCAGCCGTCGACCAGCGAGGCCCGCCCCATCCGCAGCGCCTTGACCTCGGTGCCGGTCAGCACGAGCCCGGCCTCGTAGGTGTCGTCGATGTGGTAGTCGTGGCGCGCCTTGCGGTTGCTCGCGACCAGCTTGCGGCCTTGCTCCTTGGGCATCCACGGAGTCTACGGACAGGACCTACAGGTACCCCATCGGATTCACCGGGGTGCCGTTGATGCGCACCTCGAAGTGCAGGTGGCAGCCGGTCGAGGACCCCGTGGTGCCCACGTACCCGATCACCTGGCCGCGCGAGACCGAGCCGCCGCGGACGGCGTACCGGGACAGGTGGTTGTAGGTGGTGGCCGTGCCGGAGCCGTGCGAGACGATGATCCGGTTGCCGTAGCCGCCGGCCCAGCCGGCGGAGACCACGCTGCCGTCGGACGCCGCCCGGACGGGGGTGCCGCACGGGGACCCGAAGTCGGTGCCGGCGTGCAGCCGCCGGTTGCCGTAGATCGGGTGGATCCGCCAGCCGAAGCCCGAGGTGATGTAGCCGTCGACCGGGCGCGAGAGCTCGCCCTGACCGGACGAGACCGGCGGCGGGGCCGCACCACTGGCCCGAGCCTTCCTCGCGGCCTCGTCGGCCGCGCGCCGCTCCTGCGCCGCGACCCTGCGCAGCTCGGTCGCGAGCGAGGCCTGCTCCTTCTCGTACGCGTCCAGCCGGGTCTGCTCCTCGACCTTGCGGGCCTGGATCTGGGCCGTGGCCGCCTGCCGTGCCGCGACCAGCGCGTCGAGCTCCTGGCGCCGGGCGGCGGCGTCGGCCCGTGCCTGCTCGGCCGCGACGAGGGCGTCGGCGGCCTGGTCGCGCAGGTCGGTGACCTCGACCTCGACGGCGTCCAGCCGGGCCTGGGCGTTGGTCTGCATCGCCTCGCGCTCGGCGAGGGCGCCGAGGGTGCCGACCCGGGCCCGCAGCACGGTGTCGGCCATCGTGTACCGGGTGGCGAAGTCGTCGGGGCTCTGCGCGCCGAGGGCGATGCTGAGCTGGGGCGAGACGACGCCCGACCGGTAGACCTCGCCGGCCATCCGGCCGATGTCGGTGCGGGTCCGCTCGATCGCAGCGGTGCTGGAGTCGAGGTCCGCCCTGGCCTGCGCCTGGGTGGTGCGGGCGGCCTCCAGCCGGACCGCGAGCTCGGCGTCGCGCCGGTCGGCCGCAGCCTCGGCGACGAGCGCGGAGTCCAGGGCCTGCTGCGCGATCGGCACCTGCGCCCGCGACGCCGCCAGGGCCGCGTAGGCCGCCTGGAGGTCGTTCGAGGTGCCGGCGAGCGCCTCCTGCAGCTCCTCGATCGAGCCGTCGACCTCCCGCTTGCGCTCCCGGGGATCAGCCGAGGCGACCTGCCCGCTGACCAGCACGGCCAGCACGACCGCGCCGGCGACGAGCAGCCGCCCCACGGGTCGGGCGGAGGCTGGCTGACGCATGGACGGGGCTCCAGGGGAGGTCGGGGCGCTGGACGTCCTCACACCTTGAGGTACCGGGACAGCGTGACCAGGGACGACACGCTGGCCAGGACGATTCCCATCAGGAACAGCCACGGCGCCATCGTCCAGACGGCGCTGGTCTCGATGTAGTCGATGAGGGGCAGGTCCTCGACCAGCACGCCCTGCACGCCGTACTTGACGATCGCCCACCAGCCGAGCACCGCGAGCCCCGCGCCGAAGGCGACGGTGATGATGCCCTCGAGCATGAACGGCAGCTGGAGCAGCGTCTTGGACGCCCCGACCAACCGCATGATCTCGGTCTCCCGGCGTCTGCTCGCCGCCGCCAGCCGGATCGTGGTGGCCACCAGCAGGGTCGCGGCGACGAGCATGAAGCCGGCCAGGATCCCGGCGCCGACGGTGAGCAGGTTGAGGAACTTGAAGAAGGTGTCGAGGATCTCGCGCTGGTCGACCACCTCCTCCACGCCAGAACGGCCGGAGAAGAACTGCGAGACCACCTCGTACTTCTCGGGATCCTTGAGCTTGACCCGGTAGGACTCCGGCATCTGCTCGGCGGTGACGTTCTCGGTGATGGCCGGGGTGTCCTCGAACTGCTCCAGGAAGCGGTCGTACGCCTCGTCCTTGGTCTCGTAGAAGACCTGGTCGACGTAGGTCTCCAGGGCCGGGGACTCCAGGTCGGACGAGATCTGGTCGCGGACGGCCTCGTTAGCGGCACCGGCCGTGCAGGTGGCCGCCTCGCTGCCCTCGCTGCACAGGAAGATCGAGACCTGGACGCGGTCGTACCAGTAGTCCTTGGCGAGGTCGATCTGGGACTGGAACAGGATCGCACCGCCGACGAAGAACAACGACATCGACGTGACGATGATGACCGACACCACCATCGCGACGTTGCGCGCCAACCCTTTCCAGAGCTGCTCGAGGATGAACTGCAGTCGCATGGGTCAGGAGCTCCGCTTCATGCCGTAGACGCCGCTGGACTCGTCGCGCATGACCCGGCCGTCCTCGAGCTCGACCACCCGCTTGCGCATCTGGTCGACCATGTCGTCGTCGTGGGTGGCCATCACGATCGTGGTGCCGGTGCGGTTGATCCGGTCGAGCAGCTTCATGATCCCCACGCTGGTCGTGGGGTCCAGGTTCCCGGTCGGCTCGTCGCACAGCAGGATGTCGGGCCGGTTCACGAAGGCCCGCGTGATCGCGACCCGCTGCTGCTCACCGCCCGACAGCTCGTGCGGACGCCGCTTCTCCTTGCCGCCCAGACCCACCATGTCGAGGGTCTCGGGGACGGTCTGACGGATCGCGTGCCGCGACTTGCCGATCACCTGCAGCGCGAAGGCGACGTTCTCGTAGACGGACTTGTTGGGCAGCAGCCGGAAGTCCTGGAACACCGCACCGATCTGGCGACGCAGGTGCGGCACCTTCCACGACGACAGGTGCGCGAGGTCGCGGCCGGCGACGTGCACGGTGCCCCTCGTGGCCTTCTCCTCGCGCAGCACCAGCCGCAGGAACGTGGACTTGCCCGACCCGGACGCTCCGACCAGGAACACGAACTCACCGCGGTCCACCTCGAGCGAGACGTCGTCGAGGGCAGCGCGCGTCCGCACGTCGTACACCTTGGTCACGGAGTCGAAGCGGATCACGGAGATCGAGCATACGTCCGGGACCTGGACGTTCCGGGCACGCCCCGGGGGCGTGCGTGTCGCAGGATCAGCCGGCGGCGGCCGCGGCCGCCTGCTCGCCCTGCTTGCGCCAGCGGATCCCGGCCTCGAGGAACTCGTCGATGTCGCCGTCGAAGACGCCGGTGGTGTTGCCCACCTCGTGGTCGGTGCGCAGGTCCTTGACCATCTGGTACGGGTGCAGGACGTAGGAGCGCATCTGGTTGCCCCACGAGCCGGAGTCGTCACCCTTGAGGGCGTCCAGCTCGGCCTGGCGCTCCTTGCGCGCCCGCTCGAGCAGCTTGGCCTGCAGGACGCGCATCGCCGCGGCCTTGTTCTGCAGCTGCGACTTCTCGTTCTGGCAGGTGACCACGACACCGGTGGGCAGGTGGGTGAGCCGCACCGCCGAGTCGGTCGTGTTGACGCTCTGGCCGCCGGGGCCGGAGGACCGGAAGACGTCGACCCGCAGGTCGCCCTCGGGGATCTCGACGTGGTCGGTCTCCTCGACGTCGGGGAGCACCTCGACGCCGGCGAACGAGGTCTGCCGGCGGCCCTGGTTGTCGAACGGGGAGATCCGCACCAGCCGGTGCGTGCCCTGCTCGACCGAGAGGGTGCCGTAGGCGTAGGGGGCGCTGACCCGGAAGGTCGCGGACTTGATGCCGGCCTCCTCCGCGTACGAGGTGTCGAAGACGTCGGTGGGGTACCCGCGGCGCTCCGCCCAGCGCAGGTACATGCGCAGCAGCATCTCGGCGAAGTCGGCGGCGTCGACACCGCCGGCCTCGGCCCGGATCGTCACCAGCGCCTCGCGCGGGTCGTACTCGCCCGACAGCAGGGTGCGGACCTCGAGCTCGCCGAGCTGCTTGCGGACCGCCTCGAGCTCGCCCAGTGACTCCTGCGCCGCGGCCTCGTCGGACTCCTCGTCGGCCAGCTCGGCCAGCACCTCGAGGTCGTCGATCCGCGACCCCATGTTCTCCACCCGGTCCAGCTCGGCCTGCTGGTGCGACAGCGCGCTGGTGACCTTCTGGGCGGCGTCGGGGTCGTCCCACAGGTCGGGCGCCGCAGCCTGCTCGGACAGCTCGGCGATCCGGGCGCGCAGCGCCTCGACGTCGGTCACCTCGACGATCGACTCGTAGGTCGTGCGCAAGGCCTTGATCTCGGCGGGGAAGTCGACGGCAGCCACGGTCGGCCAGCGTACTCGGCGGTAGGGCTGGCCTCGACCCACGGCGTGTGCTTTCGTCTGGTTCGGACCGGTCTCGCCGTCCGCCCGAGGCCCTGGCACGGAAGGCTCCCCCATGAGCCCAGGCACGGCCCGCACCCCCCGTCGCAGGTCCCTTCGATCCCACCGTCGCTCTCCCCTCCTGGTCATCCTGCTCGCCGTCGTCGTCGCCCTCGGCCTGGTGCCCGCGGCGCAGGCGGGCGGTGGCCGCGGCTCGGTCGTGCTCCGCGACCTCGATGCCGCCACCATCCCCCTGATCCAGCAGGAGATGCGGAAGGGGAAGCTCTCCTCGGTCGACCTCACCAGCGCCTACCTGCAGCGGATCAGCAGGCTCGACGGCCGACTGAACGCCGTCCTCGAGGTGAACCCGAGAGCCATCCGCGAGGCCGCCGCCAGCGACCGTCACCGGCGCAAGCACGGCGCCCGGAGCGCCCTGGAGGGCGTGCCCGTGCTGCTCAAGGACAACGTGGACACCAGGGCGCAGGGCGCCACGGCCGGCTCGCGAGCGCTGCTCAAGAGCCGCCCGGACGACGCCACGATCGTGCGCAGGCTGCACGACGCCGGCGCGGTCGTCATCGGCAAGGCCAACCTGTCCGAGTGGGCCAACTTCCGGTCGACGATGTCGACGAGCGGCTGGTCCGCCGTCGGTGGCCTCACCGCGAACGCGCACGTGCTCGACCGCAACCCCTGCGGCTCGTCCTCCGGGTCGGGGGCGGGCGTCGCCGCCTCGCTCGCGCAGGTGGCCATCGGCACCGAGACCGACGGGTCGATCGTCTGCCCCGCCGGGGCGAACGGGGTCGTCGGCCTGAAGCCGACGCTGGGCCTGGTGAGCCGGGACGGCATCGTCCCGATCAGCGCGGACCAGGACACCGCCGGGCCGATGGCCAGGCACACGATCGACGCGGCGCTCACGCTGTCCGTGCTGCAGGGCCGTGACCGCAAGGACCCCGCCACCGCCGAGATCCCGCGCGACCAGACCCGCCAGTACGCCAAGGCCCTGGACGCCGACTCGCTCGACGGCGCCCGGATCGGGGTCTGGCTGCGGGGCTCGACGGGCTCGGCGGAGACCGACGTCGTCACCGAGCAGGCCGTCGCCGCTGTGGAGGCCGCCGGCGGGACCGTCGTCGACGTCGACCTGCCCTACCAGGACGTCATCGACGCGAACGAGTTCCCCGCGCTCCTGTCGGAGTTCGAGCGCGACCTCGAGACGTACCTGCGGGCCACGCCAGGACGCCACCCGGACACCCTCGAGGGCCTGATCCGGTTCAACGGCCGGGACCCGGTGGAGCTGGAGTACTTCGGCCAGGAGATCTTCCAGCTCGCGGTCGAGGCACCTCCCGCCGGCTCTGCGGAGGCCGTGGCCGCCCGGACCGCGGCCACCGACGCCGCGCGCGCCTCCATCGACGAGACCCTGGCCACCTACGACCTGGACGCGATCATGGCGCCCACGAACAGCCCGGCGTGGGTCAGCACCCTCGGCGAGGGCGACGCCTTCGTGTTCGGCTCCTCGGGCCCCGCCGCCGTGGCCGGCTACCCGAACGTCACGGTGCCCGCGGGCTACTCGGGACCCCTGCCGGTCGGCGTGAGCTTCTTCGGCGCCCGCTGGGACGACGCCGCCCTGCTCTCGCTGGCGTACTCGTTCGAGCAGCACACGCAGGTGCGTCGGGCGCCCCGGCTGATCCCGACGATCGGCGACTGAGGGCCGGCCCGATCAGCCGAAGAGCCCGCCGCCGCTGCTGCCGGCCGGCGCAGGGGCGCCCTCGCTCGGCTGGACGATCACGAAGCCCGGGCCGTGGAACGCGAGCTGGAACGCCTCGCCCGTGCCGCCGCGCAACATCGATCGGATGTTCATCGAGTTGACGACGCTGGGCACGAGGTTGGCCGACCAGCCGAGGATCGCCTGCGGGTCGACGAAGACCGGCTGCTGCGAGCAGTCCATCAGCATCGGCGGCCCGTCCGAGGTGATGGCGACGGTGCCACGGCCCTCGAGCACGGTGTTGAACAGGCCGGCCGACGCCATCGCACCCGCACCCTGGACGCGCTTGATGTCCCAGGAGAGCGAGGCGTCGAAGGCGAGCAGGTTCGAGCCGCCGATGCTGATCGAGTCGCCCTCGAGCTCGATCATGAAGATGTCCTCGTTCAGCCGGGCGAAGTAGCACAGGCCCTGGCCCGCCACCCGCATCAGCGGGGCGTCGTCGGAGCTGATCATCCGGCGGACGAGGCGGCCCATCGAGCCCGAGCCCTCGTGCTGGAAGGTGAGCTGGCCGGTGTACGCGACCATCGCGCCCTTGGCCGCGAGGACGTCGGGGCCGAGCCCGACCCTGAGCATCTTCGAGCTCTGGGACGCCCAGCGCTCCTGAGAGGTCAGCGGGGCGGTGTGCTTGGCGTCGAACAGCTGGCTACGCAACGGGTCTCCCTCGATCAGACGGTGGGGACGAGCGACCGGCGGCCAGCGCGACGGCGCTCACCACCACTCCTCGTCGAGCTTGCCCTCGATGCTGCGCATGTTCTCGCGAGCGCAGGGCTCGCACACCCACCTCGTGCGACCGCGATCGATCCCGGGCGACCACCCCAGCGGGGGCGGGTCAGAGAGCGAGCGCGTGCCGCAGCGCTGGCACACCACGTCGGGCACGGCCGCGAGCCTAGCTGCGAGCGCGCCGCCGCGAGGGCGGAACGACCCCGCAGAGCAGTCAGACCCGCTCGAGGCGCGCGAGCGGGTCTGACCGGGGTGGTGGTGGCGCTCAGGCGGCCACCAGTCGGGCGACGCGGCCGCCCTGGGCCATCGCGTGGCGGGCACGCCGCTCCTGGCGGCGGACGCGGCGGTGGGCGAGCAGCGCCCGCGCGAGGCGGTACTGCTCGGCGTGACGCTGGTCCTCGCGCTGTCGCGCGTGGGCCAGCATGAGCTGGTCGTGCATGGTCGTGCTCCTGTCGGTGAGGTGCTGGTCATGGGTCGGGCGGGTCAGGCGGCGAACTCGTCGTCGTGCTGGCCGTCCCGCTGGGCGGGCACCGGCGAGACCTCGAAGCCCGCCGCCCGGACGAGCTGCAGGGCGTCGTCGTGGGCGGACCGGGCGGCCGAGGCCGGCTCGGTGTACCGCGGGTCATCCTTGCGCGGCCGGCCCCGGGGCCGCTTGCGCGCGACCACGACGCCGTTCTCGAAGAGCTGGCCGCCCCAGACGCCCCACGGCTCCCGCCGCTCGAGAGCACCGGCGAGGCACGCAGTCACGGCCGGGCAGGCGTCGCACAGCGACTTGGCTGCCTCGACGTCGGCCGGGGAGTCGGCGAACCAGAGCTCGCCGTCGCCCAGCTGGCACGGGGTCGCCCGCACGTCGTGCGGCCTCTGCGGAGAGGACGAGGCCGCCTGATGGTCCGGCTCGTCGGTGAGCCGGTCGAGCAGTGCCGCGAGCTGCATCGCGGACACCTCCTGGTGGTACGGGGCCACGGGTGGTGGCCGGAGCGGGTGTCGGTGTTCCGACGGATCTGCTGGTGGGTGCTGGTGCAGCGCTGCGTGGTGC
>JBBQSN010000109.1:0-12059 GCA_038213835.1 Actinomycetales bacterium | reverse complement strand
ACGGCGCCGGCGATGATCACCGCCGTGTAGACCGCCGACTCGAAGCCGACGCCGATGCCCGCGAGCACCACGGTGGCCGGTCCGGTGAGGGAGGTCTTGGCCACGTTGATCGTCGGCGGCTTGTCGGTGCCGGTGAAGTAGCCGGTGAGCCACAGGATGACGCCGGCGAGCACGATGCCGAGGAAGACGGCCAGGGTCGCCACGATCCGCGGGTCGCCGGACAGGGAAGAGATGTCCTCGCTGACGTTGACCAGGCCGGAGTAGGAGCTCGGCAGGTAGATGAACGCCGCGATCGCGGAGCCGACGGCGGCGACGGCCGCCGAGATGTAGAAGCCGCGGTTGATCGCGGTGAGGCCGCTCTCGCCGTCGCGGGGCTTGGTGATGAACACGCCGAGCACGGCGGTGAGGGCGCCGATCGCCGGGACGATGAGCGGGAAGACCAGCCCCTGGTCGCCGAAGGCGGCCTTGCCGAGGATCAGGGCGGCCACCAGGGTCACGGCGTAGGACTCGAACAGGTCGGCCGCCATGCCGGCGCAGTCACCGACGTTGTCACCGACGTTGTCGGCGATGGTCGCGGCGTTGCGCGGGTCGTCCTCGGGGATGCCCGCCTCGACCTTGCCGACCAGGTCGGCGCCGACGTCGGCCGCCTTGGTGAAGATGCCGCCGCCGACCCGCATGAACATCGCGAGCAGGGCGGCGCCGAAGCCGAAGCCCTCGAGCACCGAGGGCGCGTCGCCCTTGTAGATGAGCACGACGACGGCCGCGCCGAGCAGGCCGAGCCCCACGGTCGCCATGCCGACCACGCCGCCGGTGCGGAACGCGATCCGGGTGCCGACCGCCTTGCCGTCGGCCTCGCGGGCCGCCGCGGCCACACGGACGTTGGCCCGCACGGCCAGCGACATGCCGAGGTAGCCGATCCCGGCGGAGAACAGCGCACCCAGGACGAAGAACAGGCTCCGGCCGACCCGGATGTCACCGTCTCCCGGGAGGAGGAACAGCAGGCCGAAGACCAGCACGACGAACAGCGCGAGGGTGCGGAACTGGCGGTTCAGGTAGGCGCTGGCGCCCTCCTGCACGGCCTTGGCGATCTCCTGCATGCTCGCGGTGCCCTCGCCGTAGGCCAGCACCTGGCTGCGGAACACCACCGCCATCACCAGGGCCACCACGGCGATGACGGCGACCAGGACCACGAGCGTCTGGTTCCCGCCGGCGAGCTCGACGGTGGTGGTGCCGGACGACGCCACCGGCCCCGTCCCCAGCAGTGGTGCGAGCGTGTGGCTCGACATCCGTCCTCCTTGACGTGTGGGTCAGTTCAGGTCAGCAGACCAGGTCGGCAGTTCAGGTGACCGGTGCCCGGACGTCGCAATTGTTCGAACTGCACACGTGGGCGGGTCGCGGGGAGTCTACGCACGTGCGGCGTGACCGCCGACACAGGTGCGGCCCACGTCACACGGGGGGAGCGCCGTCAGTCGCAGGCTCGCGCTCAGGCCGGCCAGTGCAGCTCGAGGCGTCCCGGACCGACCCGCAGGCCGGGCACCAGGCCCTGGAGCACGGCGAGCGACAGGTCGTCCGCGCTGACCGGGACGTCGGCAGCACCCGGGTCGACCGCCAGGACCAGCACGTGCAGACCGGGGCGGCCAGGACGTGACTCGCGCAGCTCGAGCCGGAGCCGTCGCAGGCCGGGGCTGCGGGCCAGGTGCCGGGCGCAGGCCTCGCCCACCGCGAGCCGGACCTCCTCGACGATCTGGTCGTCCAGGCCGACCCGGCGGGCGACGGCGACGCTGACCAGCCGCGCGGTGCGCACGTGCTCGGGGGTCGCGGGGAGCTCGAGCTCGACCGCGCGATCGGGGCCGTCGTGCTCCGGGACGGCCTGGGGCGGCACGCCGCTCACGCGGGGTCGCTGCCGGCTCAGCCGGCAGCGCCGCCGGTGGCGGCGACGGCCTCGTCGACCGTGGCGTGGATCGGGAACACCTTGGTGAGGCCGGTGATCCGGAACACCTTGAGGATCTTCTCCTGCGTGCAGACCAGGTGCAGCGAGCCGTCGTGGGCGCGCACCCGCTTCAGGCCGCCCACCAGGACGCCCAGGCCGGTGGAGTCGAGGAAGTCGACGTTCTCCATGTCGACCACCAGGTGGTGGTGGCCTTCGCCGACGAGGTCGTTCAGCCGTTCCCGCAGCACCGGGGCGGTGTAGACGTCGATCTCGCCGCCGACCTCGACGACGGTGCGTCCACCCTGCTCACGGCTGGTCACGGACAGGTCCACGTTGAATCTCCCACGGTCGCGCGACATGCGTCGGGGTGCGCCCCGACGTCCCGTGGCATTCAACCACCCCACGACAGCGCGGGCACACCTCCTGGGGAGAAGTCCGGCGTCCGGTCTGTCTTCGGCGGGAGGTGTCACAGCCCGGTGCGACACTCTCGGCGTGGCCGGAGCCTCCCTGCACGACCCGCTCGACGTGCCCCCGGGCGTGCCGATCCAGGTGCCGATCCAGGACCCGCAGGAGGGCCCGCTCGGCATCCTGCTCGCGCGGCCCGGGCGCGCAGAACGCGTGCGCCACCTGCACCGAACGCCCGGCGGGCCGGGCCGCACCGCCGCCTGGCCGGCCTGGGCGCACCCGCAGGTGGTCGCGGGGTTCGGCCGTGCCGGGGTCGTGCTGCCGTGGCAGCACCAGGTCGAGGTGGCCGAGCACGCTCACGCCGGCCGGCACGTCGTGGTGTCCACCGGCACCGCCTCGGGCAAGTCGTTGGCGTACCAGCTGCCGGCGCTCACCCGATTGCTCGACGACCCGGGCGCGTCGCTGACCCGGCCGTCCGTGCTCTACGTGTCGCCGACCAAGGCGCTGGCGGCCGACCAGCTGGGCGCGATCGCCGCGCTCGGCACGGCGGTCCGGGCCGCGGTCTACGACGGCGACACCCCGCTGGAGGAGCGCCGGTGGGTGCGCCAGCACGCGCGCTACGTCCTCACCAACCCCGACATGCTGCACTTCTCGATGCTGCCCCAGCACGTCCGGTGGGCCTCGTTCTGGCGGGGGCTCGAGGTCGTGGTGGTCGACGAGATGCACCGCTACCGGGGCGTCTTCGGCGCTCAGGTCGCGGCGGTGCTGCGCCGGGTCCGCCGGGTCGCCGCGCACCACGGCGCCTCGCCGACGTTCGTGCTCGCGTCGGCGACCGCCGCCGACCCGGCCGGGACGGCGAGCCGCCTCACCGGGCTCGACGTCGTCGCCGTGCAGGACGACGCCTCGCGCCGGGCAGGCACCGACCTCGTGCTCTGGGAACCGCCCGTCCGCAGCGACGGCACCCGCACCAGCGCCACCACCGAGACCGCGGGGCTGCTGGCCGACCTGGTCGGGTCGCGGGTGCGCTCGCTGGCGTTCGTCCGCTCCCGCCGGGGCGCCGAGGCGGTGGCGCTGGCCGCCGCACGCGACCTCGAGCAGCGCGAGGCCGGCTCCGGGCGGCTGGTGGAGGCCTACCGCGGCGGCTACCTGCCCGAGGAGCGACGCGAGCTGGAGCGCCGGCTCGGCTCCGGCCGCACGGTGGCGCTGGCGACCACGAACGCCCTCGAGCTGGGGGTCGACATCAGCGGGCTCGACGCCGTCCTGGTCGCGGGATGGCCGGGCACCCGCTCCTCCCTCTGGCAGCAGGCGGGGCGGGCCGGGCGCGCGGGCACCCGCGGGCTGGCCGTGCTGGTGGGTGCCGACGACCCGCTCGACACCTACCTGCTGGCCCACCCGGAGGAGCTCGTCGGCCTGCCGGTCGAGGCCACGGTGCTCGATCCCGACAACCCGCACGTGCTGGCGCCGCACCTGTGCGCCGCGGCCGCCGAGCTGCCCCTGACCCCGGCCGATCTCGCCCTCTTCGGGTCGTCGACGTCATCGGTGCTCGAGGTCCTGGTGCGCCGGGGACTGCTGCGGCGCCGCACGACGGGGTGGTTCTGGACCCACCCCACCCGGGCCACCGACCTCACCGACCTGCGAGGCACCGGCGCCGACCCCGTCTCGGTGGTGGAGCGCTCGACCGGCCGGGTGCTCGGCACGGTCGACGCCGCCGCGGCCGACCACAGCGTGCACGAGGGCGCCGTCTACCTGCACCGCGGTTCGGCCTTCGAGGTGATCGAGCTCGACCTCGAACGCGGGGCAGCGACGGTCCGGTCGCCGGCCCCCGCGTGGACGACCCACGCCGCGTCGGTGGGCGACATCCGTGTGCTCGAGCAGCGGCACCGCACGGTCTGGGGCGAGGTCGGCATCTGCCTGGGCACCGTGGAGGTGACCAGCCGGGTCACCGGGTACGTGCGACGCCGGCTCGGCACCGGCGAGGTGCTCGGGGAGCACGCGCTCGACCTGCCCGAGCGTCGGCTGCGCACCACCGGCGTGTGGTGGACGCTGCCGGACGAGGTGCTGATCGCGGCCCGGGTGGGGGCCGAGCAGCTTCCTGGAGCCGTGCACGCGGCCGAGCACGCCGCGATCGGGCTGCTGCCGCTGGTGGCCACGTGCGACCGGTGGGACGTCGGCGGCGTCTCCACGGCGCTGCACCCTGACACCGGGACCGCCACCGTGTTCGTGCACGACGCCCGGGCCGGCGGGGCCGGCTTCGCCGAGCGGGGGTTCTTGCGGGCGCAGCGGTGGCTGACGGCCACGCTTCAGACGTTGCTCGCCTGCCGGTGCGCCGCCGGCTGCCCCGCGTGCGTGCAGTCGCCGAAGTGCGGCAACGGGAACGAGCCGCTCGACAAGGCCGCCGCCACCCGGCTGCTGCACGCTGTGCTGATCGGGGCCCCGACGCCTCACGACGCCGTCGAACAGGACGTGTCGGGGCCTCACCGCTAGCCTCCTGAGGTCCGGAGCGTCGGGGCCCCGCCCCGGACCTGGTCGTCGCGCATCCGAGGAGGAGCTCATGGTCGTCATCGCTGTGCTGCTGTTGATCGTGGTGGTCGCCGTCGTCGTGTTCGTCGTGGTCACCGGGACCTCCGACACCGTGCGGCTGGAGTCGGAGCAGTTCAACTTCTTCTTCGCGCCCTCCCCGCTGGTGCTGTTCCTGCTCGGTGCCGCGACCCTGCTGGTCGCGGTCCTGGCCATCGCGATGCTGCGCTCGGGCAGCCGCCGCAGCCTGGCCAAGCGCAAGGAGCTCAAGCGGCTGCGCAAGCTCGAGGGCGAGACCGGCGGACCCGTCCCGGTCGGCGCGGCCGCAGGTCGATCCGCGCCCCCGCACGGCACCGCGCCGACCCACGCCCCGGCCCAGGACCAGCCCCGGGACCAGCCCCGGGACCAGCCCCGGGCCCAGCAGGCGCCGCCTGTCCAGCCGACCAAGCAGGAGCCGACGGGCACCGAGCCGCCGCCCAGCCCCTGACCCCCTGACCTCCTGGCCTCCTGCCCACCTGACCACCTGACCTTACGCGTCGCCGCCGCCCCGGCCACGGTCCGGACGCCGGCCCGGCCCGGGCTGCGGCACGGGCCGGACCGAGACCGGCCAGCAGGCCACCCACCTCGACCGACACCCCGACCCGGACGCTCGCCGCGGCCCCGACGTCGCACGCGCTCAGCCGCCCCCCGTTGCGCGTCGCCGTCACGGCCGCCGCCTCGAGCACCTCGCCGGCGCACGGGCCGGCCGCGACGCCGGTGTCCCAGGCGGTCCCCGCAGCGGCCAGGGCCGCAAGGTCGGCGGCCGAGGCGGCGCGGTGCCGGGCGGCAGCCGCCCGGCCGAGGGTGGCCGTCGACACCGCGCCGACGAGCAGCGCTGCCACCAGCCCGACGACGAGCACCGTGCCCGCTCCCTCGTCGCCGCCGCGCCCGGTCCGACGGCTCACGGGGATCCCACCCCCTCCGTCACGGCCTCGGCGGACCCCTCCACCTGCACGGTCGGCGACCCGGGCAGGAGCAGCGTGACGCTGCGGGTGACGCCGACGCGGGTGGTGCCCGCGCCCGCCCCCACCCCCACCCGCGCCCCGGGACCGGCGAGCCGTCCGGCGACGTCGGCGACCACACCGGCCGGCTCGCCGCGCGCGGCCAGCCGGGCTCCGGCGGCCGCGGCGTCGTGCACCTGCAGCTGGGCCTGCACCACCGCACCGAGGGAGAGCAGCCCCGCCAGCACACCGGTCAGCCCGAGCAGGGCCACGGCCAGCTCGGCGGTCACCGCACCACCGTCGGGCCCGGGGGCACCGGAGCGCACGCGCTCAGCCCACGGACAGGGCGCGGGCGACGATGCCGGTCAGCAAACCACGCACCTCCTCGCTGCGCAGGATCACCACCAGCAAGCCGGCGAAGCCGCACGCCGCCAGGGTCGCGATGGCGTACTCGGCCGTCGCCATGCCGTCCTCGCCGCTATGGCCCTGCCCGTGTCTGACCGTTCGCACTACTTCGACTGACATCTGTTCTCCTCCAGTGCTTCTGAATGATCCGAACCCGTCGTCCGGTCCTGAACCCACCGTGCTGCACCGCGAGGGTCGACGACAGGGATCGGACCGGGCTGTGGACGAACCAGGCCCTCGCGCCCGGCCTGTGGGCACGTTCCGAGCCCCCTGCTCATGGCCGGAGCAGGTCACGGCCCGACCTGCCCGGCGAGGGAGAGCACGACGGGCACCACGCCCCAGGCCACGAAGGCCGGGACGGCGCAGAGCCCGAGCGGGAGGGCCAGCTGCACGCCCAGACGGGCCACGGCGCGCTCACCCGCGCGGTGGCGGTCCCGACGCGCCGTGTCGGCGGCGGCGCGCAGGAGGGGGACGGCCGGCACCCCCGACCGGGTGGAGAGCTCGAGGCAGCGACGCAGTCGCGCGACCGCGGCGTCCGCCGGCCACGCCTCGTCCGGGGCAGCGCCCAGCAGCAGGGCCGCGCCGGCGTCGCGCACGCCCGCCCCGAGCCGTCCACCGGCCGCGTCCCCCGCGAGCCCCAGTGCGGCCGCCGGCGGCGCCCCGGCCAGCATCGCCGCCGCGACCAGGTCCAGCAGCAGCGCCTCGTCCGGGTCGACGTGGTGGCCCGCCGCGGCCCCGGGAGCAGCAGCCGCCAGCCGACGCAGCCGGCGAGCCCGGGTCCCGGGTCCCGCCGACCCCAGCAGCACGGCCAGCAGGACCAGGACACCGACCCACCAGGCGGTCACGGCGGCCGGACCGCACGCCGGACGAGGGCACGCGACCAGGCCCAGCCCGCGGCCGCGCAGAGCGCCCCGACCGCGAAGCACCAGCGCCCGGCCGGGGAGGAGACCAGCACCTGCACCGGGTCACCCCCGACGAGCACGCCGAGGCCGAGGCCGAGCGGGGGGAGCGCGACCAGCACCCGGGCGGTGGCCAGCGGGGCCGCGAGCGCCGAACGACGAGCGAGATCGGCGTCGGCGTCAGCGCGCAGGCCCGCCGCGGCCCGGTCGAGCAGGTCGGCCACCGGCGCACCCGTGGCCTCCTGCACCCCGAGCGTCGCCGCGAGCACGGCCAGCTGCGCCCGGGCAGCAGCGCCGGCGCCGCGGCCCCGGCGGGGGCCGGTGGACGCTGCGACCAGGACGTCGCGGACCGGCCGACCGCTCGCGGCCGCACGTGCAGCAGCGGCCAGGGCCAGCCCGGCCAGGTCGGCACCGAGACCCGGCGTCACGGCCTCCCAGGACGCGACGGGAGACAGGCCGCCACGGGTCAGCGCCGCGAGCTCGGCCGCGACCGCGGCGACGTCGGTGCCACCCGGGGCGGCTGGGCGGAGGTCGCGCCCCCGCCACCGTCTCCACCGGCCCCGGCCGCCGGTTCCCGGCGGGGCCGTCGGGTTCGCAGCCAGCGCTCGCAGCCGCCCGCTCGGGCGACCCGGCACCAGCAGGACGGCCAGGCCGACCAGCACCGCGACGAGCAGCGGGGCGGTCACCACGGCGGCGCCCACGGACCCAGCAGCTCCGCCAGCCGGGGCCAGCCGGGACCGGCTCGCCCCGGGTCGCCCGGTGGTCCGCCTGCGACGAGGGCCTCGTGCACCGCCACCCGGTCGCCGAGGTCGACCACGACGCCGATCGTCACCACCCGCCGCAGCCCCTCGCGACGCTCGAGGTGCACCACGACGTCGAGCGCGCTGGCCGTCTGCCGGGCCAGGGCGACGCGCCCGACGCCGGCGAGCAGCCCCAGGGCCTCCAGCCGGCTCGGGACGTGCTCCACCGCGTTCGCGTGCACGGTGCCGCAGCCTCCGGCGTGGCCGGTGTTGAGCGCGGACAGGAGGTCCAGCACCTCGGCACCGCGGCACTCGCCCACCACGACGCGGTCGGGTCGCATCCGCAGCGCCTGACGGACGAGGTCGGACAGGGTGACCGCGCCGACGCCCTCCGCGTTCGCGTGGCGGGCCTCGAGCCGCACGTGGTGGGCGCACGCCGGAGCGAGCTCGGCGGTGTCCTCGACCGTGACCACGCGCTCGTGCGGGGCCACCTCTCCCAGCAGGCTCGAGAGCAGCGTCGTCTTGCCGGACCCGGTGCCGCCGCTGACCAGGAAGCCGAGCCGGGCCCGCACCGTGCCCGCCAGGACGGCCTCCCACCCGGGAGGGACGGTGCCCCTGTCGCACAGGTCGTCGAGGGAGAACGTGCGCCGCGGCGGGACCCGCAGCGACAGCAGCGTCCCCTCGACCGCCACGGGCGGCAGCACCGCGTGCAGCCGCGTGCCACCGGGGAGCCGGGCGTCGACGTACGGGCTGGCGTCGTCGAGGCGCCGGCCCGAGCGGGCCGCGAGCCGCACCGCCAGGGCGCGCAGCCGCTCGGGCGGACCCAGGTCGAGGGGCACCCGGCGCAGCCCCTCGCCGGAGTCGACCCAGACCTCGTCCGGGCCGTTGACCAGGACGTCGGTGACCTCCGGGTCGTCGAGCAGCACCTGCAGCGGGCCGGCACCGGTGAGCTCGGCCGTGACGTCGTCGACGGCGTCCAGCAGCCGTCGCGAGCCCCAGGTGCCGTCGCGACCCAGCGCCGCCGCGACCTCGGCCGGGCCGCTGGCCGCCCGGTCGACCAGGCTGGCCCGCACCCTGGCCAGCAGCGCGTCGTCACCCACGTCCGACCCCGAGCGCCGCCAGCACCTCGGCAGCGGCCGCGGCGGTCGGGCCGCGCCGGACCGCCGCCACCAGGTCGCCGTCGTCGGCCGCGCGCCCGAGCGCAGGGTGCGCCCGCCACCGGACGGCGGCGGGGACGCCGAGGACCTCGGCGACGGCCCGGGCTCCCGGACCCTGCCCCCGGCGCTCGCGCACCACGACCTGCGGCGTCCCGACCACGAGCCGCAGGGCGGCGAGGAGGCGGCGCCCCGACACCACGGCCGGGACCTCGTCCGGGACGACGAGCACGGCGGCGTCGAGCAGCCGCCAGACCGGTCCCGCGGTGGCGGCGTCGGCGGCGGGGAGGTCGACCGCCACGACCGCCGTCCCCGTGCGTGCGGCCTCGAGCACCGACCCGAGCGCGGCCGGCGCCGGCCCGCCGACCGGCCCGGCGTCGGACAGCGCGCTCCAGCCGAGCACGGGGACGCCGTCGACGCGGGGCAGCCGCTCGGCCAGGAGCCCGGGCGGCAGCGGACCGTCCAGGTCGCGCAGGTCGGGCCACCGTGTGCCCTGCTCGCGCTCGCCCCCGGTGGCGGCCTCGGTGCCGGAGCGGACCGGGTCGGCGTCGACCAGCCAGCCGTCACCCGCGCAGGCCAGTGCCAGGGCCAGGGTGCTCGCACCGGCCCCACCCACGGCGCCGAGCACGCCGACGGCCAGTCCGCGGGGACCGCGCCGGACCCCCGTGGCGACGGCTCGGGCCAGGGCGTCGCGCCCCGAGGGCACGGCGTGCAGGCCGACCAAGGGCGGCGGACGGCCGGGGTCGTCGTCGCGGACCACGACCAGGTCGCCCGGGCCCGGCCGGCAGCGACCGACGACCTCGGCACCCAGCACCACCAGCGCGGCCACCGGCGTGGCGGGGCGGGCCGGATCGGCCGTCACCTCGCAGGGCACCCCCACACCGGCCGCGACGAGCCGCACCTGCTCCACCAGGACCGGATCGGTGCTCACCAGGAGCACGCCGGGTCCCGCACCGTCGGATCTGCGCACGCGATGACCGTGCCCGGCGGAGCGTCCCGGGCGCTGCCCGCGAACGAGCACCTGTGGACAGACCCCCTGACGGCGGGGCTGTGCACGGCCGGACGCACGACGACCCCCGCCGGGGGGTGGCGGGGGCCGTCGTCGCCGTCCGGCTCGGGGGGGAGGAGCCGCACGACACGGCTGGTCTCCACCAGAGGTGGACCAGTCGTGTCCAGCATGTACCCCATCCCGCGGCTCGGCAAACACACCAAGCGCAGCAGATGTATCCCTCTGCACCGCCTGCGGCGCGCCGCTCCGGCGTGTCCGCACGCGCGGGGCCGCAGGTCTTCCCATCGGCGGGTGGGAGGAGTACCAATGGAGGTGGCGGTTCGTCCGGTTCGGGGTTTCGACCCCGGGTCGCCCGGACCACCGGAACGGACCACATGCACGAAGCAGTACCCACGCGCGACCGGTCCTCGTGAGGACTCGTCGGGTCGGGCTCGCCCCGGCCCGCGAACTAGAAGGTGCACGCCTGATAGCCGCTCCGTGCATGTCGACGGCGGCGTCCCCGGACGCCGCCGTCACCCCTGTCCGGGCCCCGCCGTGCGCCGTCCGAGCCAGGTCACCGACCGATCACGACTTCGCGTCCTGCTGGCGGCGTCGCCCCTCGGTGACCAGGATGGCGCCACGCCACGACGGGAGGTGCGGCGATGAGTCGCGAGGTGCTCGGCTCCGCCGTGGACGACGTCGACGCGGGTGGTGGGCCGGCCCCCGACCGCGGGGCGGTCGGCTCCCGACCCGTCCCGGCCACCCGCTCGACCGTGCGTCTGGACACCGAGCCGGTGACGGCCCCCGCGACCAGCGGGGACGGCCACGCAGCGCAGACCACCGCGGTCGCGAACGCCCGGGCCCGGGTGATGGCCCGCCTGGACGCCGTGCGCGCCTCGCGGCAGCGCACGGCCGTAGCTCTCCTCGCGGTGGGCCTCGTCGCCAGCCTGGTCGCCGTCGGCGTCACCGAGCAGGCCCGGCAGGCAGGACGCGACCGCGCCGCGAGCGTGGTCGCGTGGCTCGACTACTCCAGCGTCGACGGCCAGGGCCAGGCGGTGCTGCGCCTCAACGTCGTCAACACGGGCTCCGACCGCGTCACGGTCACGGACGCCGACCTCGAGGGCGGCCTCGACGGGCGCCCGTCCGGGGTCGGGCTCGAGCTCGCCGACGACCTCACGGTCGAGCCGCAGAGGTACGTGTCCGGGAGGGTCGAGGCGACGGTCGCGGCGTGCGCCGGTCCGGTAGCCCGCGGCGGCTCGCGCGACGGTGACCTGCGGGTCACGCTCTCCGGCCCGGACCTCCGCGACACCGTCCTGGACGGCACCAGGATCGGCGGCTTCCCCGTCACGTCCAGCTCGGTCGTCGAGACGGCCTGCGGCGCAGTGGCCGCGCCCGTCGTCGTGCAGAGCACGGTGGTGCGCGCTGACGGACGGCTCTACCTCACGCTGCGCGGCTTCCGCGACGACCTCCAGGTCACCCTCACCGCCCCGGACGGCGTCCGGCTGGTCACCGAGCCCGCGTCGCCCGTCCTGGTGCCGGGCGGGCAGGACGCCCCCATGACCACCATCGCCGTCGCCCTCGAGGTCGACACCTGCACGGTGAACGCGCAGCAGGTCGACGCCGGCACCCAGGTAGCCCTCGAGGTCGACGAGGAGGAGGTCGCCCTCGTGCTCGACTACGTCGTGGTCAACGCCTGGGTCGTGCGCGAGGTGGCCCGCGCCTGCGACTGAGGACCGTTCGGAGTGTGTCGCACCGGGCTCAGCCGCGCGGGAGCCGACCGGCCAGCACGGCGTCGGCGATGACCGTGCCGTCAGCCGCACCGGCGACCACGGTCGAGGCCGTGAACCGCAACCACCCGGCGACGCCGTCCCGCCCTCCCGACGCGTAGCCGTGCAGCGCCTCGGCGTACCCGGAGGCGTCGGCGAGCAGGCCCGACTCCGGGACGACCGCCCCCATCGGGTCGAGGCCGCGACCCACGACCAGCGCTCGCTGGAGCGCCCTGGCCACGACACCGTTACCGTCGACGAACGGTGCAGCGCAG
>JBBQSN010000108.1:0-12091 GCA_038213835.1 Actinomycetales bacterium | reverse complement strand
AGAAGCAACAAGACGGGTAGCACGGAACCGCCGATCCCGAGCCCCCCCCCCCCCCCCCCCCCGGGCCCCCCCGCGCACGGGGGGGGGCGCCCCGCGGGCCCCCCCCCCCCCCCCCCCCCCCCCCCCGCGACCGGGGGGATCCCCCCCCCGCGGCGCCCGCCGCGTCGACCCGGGCGTCCAGGCTGCTCGCGGCGACGAACCGGGCACCGCGCAGCGCGGCCTCGGTGAGGCCGGACCCCGCGAAGTACCCCGGCCCGATCTGGACGACGTCGACCCCCTGCGTGACGACCTGCTCGAACACCGTGCGGCGCGGCTGCCAGACCCGCGGGTCGGGGCCGTCCTCCCACGACAGCTCGTTGAGCAACCGGTCGCGGTCCGGGTCGAGCACCTGGTAGCCCAGCAGCCCGTGCTGCCCGGCGAGCACGCCGGTGCCGAAGGTGCCCATCGACGTCGCGGTGGTCGAGGGGTACCCGGCGGCCAGGCCGCGGCCGGCGGCGCGCAGCGAGGTCAGGTACGGGGCGTAGCCGGCCCGGCGCGCCAGCAGGGCGTCGCCGAGACCGTCGACGAGCACGACCACCACCCGGTCGGCGCGGGGCAGAGCCCACGAGGGCTGCACGGTCCCCTCGAGCGGGACGTCGAGAGCGGCCGCGACTGCCGGGAGGACCTCGGCGAGCGACCCGACCGGGGCCCCCCCGCTCACACCGGGGGGCGGGACGCGCCCGCGCCGCCGGTGGCGCGGGACAGCTCACGCGCGAACGCGAGGGCGTCGGCCACGGCGTCACCGCCCTCCGCCGCGCGGGAGACCCGGACCACGATGTCGTCGCCCGAGATGTTCCCGGTGTAGCCGTGGTCGGCCTCGCACTCGGGGTCGGCGCAGCCTGCGGGCTCGAGGTCGATCCGGTGCACCGAGCCCCAGCCGATGGTCAGACTGAGCTCGTCGGGCGCGGCGCCGGTGCGGTGCTCGAGCGGCTCGGCCACCAGGTGCTGGAGCACCACCGTGCGCACCGCGTGCAGCGGGACGGCCTCGGTGGACGCACTCGCGTAGGGCGTGGTCGACACCTCGTCCGGGCCGTGGTCGTCGACGTGCGCGACCACGAGGCGGGTGCCGGTCACGACGAGCACGGTGACGTGCCGGCGGACCTCCTGGGCGTCGAAGGTCGTCTCCTGGTGCACCAGGTGCGCCTCGACCGGTTCGCCCGCGAGCGCGGTGGACACGACCTCCCGGACCAGGGCGGGGTAGTAGCCCGCCCGCTCGATGCTCGTGCGGACCTCGGCAGGGAGCTCGGGGGCCGAGGAGGCCTCAGCCCTCGTCTCCGGTCGACGGCGGTTCATGCGGTCATCCTGTCAGCCCCGCGTCCGGGCGGCACCGTGCCGCGAGCTCACAACGCCCGCCGGCTGCCGGTGTCCCGGCGGTCCGGCGGCCGCGCCAGCCGGACGCCCGCCCAGAGCACGCAGACGCGGTCCTGGCCGACGACGACCGGCTCGAGCACCAGGTCGACGACCTCGGGCAGCTCGTCGGCCAGGCGGGAGACCCGGGCGACGAGGTCCTCCAGCCCGGTGACGTCCAGGGCGGGGGTCCCGCGGTAGCCGAACAGCCGCGGCGAGGCCTTCACCGAGCGCACCAGGTCGTGGACGTCGACGTCGGTCAGCGGCGGGATGCGGTGGGCGACGTCGTCCAGCAGGTCGATGGCGTCGCCGGCGAGCCCGAACGAGACGATCGGCCCGAACAGCGGGTCCTCCATCGAGGAGACGACGACCGGGACGCCGCTCGGCGCCATCGGCTGCACCAGGAAGCCGGCCTCCAGGGCGGGGTCCTCGGTGTCGGCCGCCATCGCCTCGAGCTCCAGCCGCAGGGCCGCCGCGTCGACGACGCCGAGCCGGACCCCCACGACGTCGCGCCGCTCGCGCAGCCGCTTGTCCGCGTACTTGACGGCGACCGGCCACCCCATCGCGTCGGCCACGCGCACGGCGTCGTCCGGTGTCGCTGCAGAGGCCGTGGGCCACACCTGGATGCCGTAGGCGGCCAGCAGCCGCGCGGTCTGGTCGGGGTCGAGCGTGACCGGGTCGTGCTGGGAGGTCTCGCGGGCGTCGGCGCCGCCGAGCACCTCCTCGACCACGATCCGCGCCGTGAGCTGGTCGCACCCCGCGGGGTCCACCAGGGTGCCCTGGTCACGGCGGCGCCACTCGGCGTACCGCGTGACCGCGGCGAGGGCCCGGACGGCGTCCTCCGGCGTGGGGTACGCCGGGACGGTCTGGGAGCCGCGCATGCCCTCGTGGGTGACCTCGCGGATGCCGACGAAGCACGCCAGCGTGGTCTTGCCCGAGTTCGCCGAGACGGACGCCACCTGCTCCACCAGGTCGTTACCCGGCGCGGCGATCGGCGGGATGAAGCTGGTGATGACGGCGTCGGTCTCGGGATCCGAGAAGGCCTGCTGCAGAGCGGCTCCGAACGTGGCGGCGTCGGCCTCGGTGTGCACGGTGATCGGGTCGCGCACGAGGTCGAGGTCCCAGCTGATGAGCGCGTCGGCCACGAGGGAGGCCAGGGCGTCGGAGTTGGTCACGACGCCGATCCGCCGTCCGGCGGGCAGTGGCTGGTTCACCAGCAGCTGGGCGACGTCGAACATCTGGTGGATGTTCTCGGTGCGCACCACGCCCGCCTGGCGCAGCATGGCGTCGAAGGCCTCCCGGGGGGCCCGCGAGCGGCGCACCACGTGACCCGCCGGCACCCCGTAGCCGCTCGTGCCGGACTTCACCACCACGACCGGCTTGAGCCGGGAGATGCGCCTGGCCACGCGGGAGAACTTGCGCGGGTTGCCCACGCTCTCCAGGTAGAGGCACACGACGTCGGTGCGCGGGTCGTCCTCCCAGAACTGCAGCAGGTCGTTGCCGGAGACGTCGGCCCTGTTGCCCGCCGAGACGAACACCGACAGCCCGAGCCCTCGGCGAGCGGCGGCGCTGAGGACGGCGACCCCCAGCGCACCCGACTGGCTGAACAGGCCGAGCCGACCGGCCTCCGGCAGCTCGGGCGCCAGGGACACGTTCAGCCGCACCTCGGGGTCGGTGCTCAGCATGCCGAACGAGTGCGGGCCGACCACGCGCATGCCCTGGGCGCGGGCGGCGCTGACCAGCTCGGTCTGCAGCCGCACGCCATCGGCACCGCTCTCGGCGAAACCGCCTGAGACGACCACCACCCCGCGCACGCCGGCCTCGGCGCACTGGGCGAGCACGCCGGCGACGGCGGCCGCGGGGACGGCGATCACGGCGAGGTCGACGGGCCGTCCGATCGAGGTGACGTCGGGGTGCGCGTCGAGACCACCGACGACGGAGGCCGACCGGTGCACCGGGTAGACCTCGCCCGTGAACCCGCCCGCGAGCAGGTTGGTCATCAGCGCCTCGCCGATGGTCCCCTCGGTGTCGGTGGCACCGATGACCGCGACCGACCGCGGGTGCAGCAGACCCGCGAGGCTGGCTGCCTCCGCCCGGTGCTCGCGCGCGGCCATCACGGCCATCGAGCGCTCGGTGGGGTCGATGTCGAAGGACAGCGAGATGACGCCGTCGTCGTAGTGGTTGCTGACCTCGTAGCCGGCGTCGCGGAAGACTCCGACCATCTTGCGGTTCTGCGGGAGCACCTCGGCCTCGAACCGCTGGATGCCCCGCTCGAGCGCCGCCGCCGCGAGGTGCTCGAGCAGCACCGAACCCAGACCCCTGCCCTGGTGCGAGTCGGAGATGTTGAACGCCACCTCCGCCAGCCGGGGCGCGGTGCGGTCGAACCGTCCCACGCCGACGATGAGACCGCCCACCACGGCGACGAGCGCCACCCGGTCGACGTGGTCGACCCGGGTGAACCGCCTCAGGTCGCGGTCCGACAGTCGCGGCATCGGCGCGAAGAAACGCAGGTAGATCGACTCCGGTGACTGCGCCACGTGGAAGGCCTGCAACGCCTCGGCGTCCTCCGGCCGGATCGGGCGCAGGTGCGCCGTCGCGCCGTCGCGCAGGACGACGTCGGCCGCCCAGTGCCCGGGGTAGGAGGGCTCCGGGGGTGCTGCGCTCCCCGCGTCGTCAGCTGCCCCGTCGGCCATGCGAGCAGCCTACGGCCTGCTGTCCGGGTGATCCTGCTCGACGCGGTGTCGTGCCAGGGTGGGCCGCATGGAGCTGCGGGACACGATCAGACGCCGCCGGATGGTGCGCGCGTACGACCCCGACCGGACGGTGCCGCCCGAGGTGGTCGACCTGCTGCTCGAGCACGCCGTGCGTGCGCCGTCGGCGGGTTTCAGCCAGGGCTGGGACTTCCTCGTGCTCGAGCGCCCCGAGGACCGGGACCTCTTCTGGCGCAGCACCACCGACGACACTGCTCCCGACGCCTGGCTGCGCGGGATGATGGCCGCCCCGCTGCTCGTGGTCTGCCTGAGCGACAAGGACGTCTACCTCGACCGCTACGCCGAGCCGGACAAGGGCTGGACCGACCGGGACGAGGGCCGCTGGCCGGTCCCGTACTGGGACGTCGACACCGGCATGGCGGCGCTGCTGATGCTTCTCACCGCGGTCGACGAGGGGCTGGGGTCGTGCTTCTTCGGCCTGCCAGGAGAGCGGCGGGACGCCTTCCGCGCCGCCTTCGACGTGCCCGAGAACCGTTCTCCCGTGGGCGTGGTCAGCGTGGGGTACCGGGCCGCGGACCGACGCAGCCCGAGCCTTCGCCGCGGTCGGCGCGAGCCCGAGGAGGTGGGTCACGCCGGCCGGTTCGGCGTGCCCTACCGCCGCGGAAGGTCGAGCACCACCCCACCCCCTGCGCGGGGGTGACCCCACCACCTTCGCGGGGGTGACCCCACCACCTGCACGAGTGCGACCCACCCTGCGCGCCGGTCGCGGTCGCGCTCTCTCACTGCTGTCGACGCTCGACCGCGTGGCGGTCGCGACCCTCCGCCGTCCCTCGGGGACAATCGTGGCATGGCCCGTCGCTCCACTCCCCCTCCGCCGCAGGACTTCACCGAGAAGATCGTCGACATCGACGTCTCCTCGGAGATGCAGGACTCCTTCCTGGAGTATGCCTACTCGGTCATCTACTCCCGGGCCCTGCCCGACGCCCGCGACGGCCTCAAGCCGGTGCAGCGGCGGATCCTGTACTCGATGTCGGACATGGGGCTGCGTCCCGACCGCGGGCACGTGAAGTGCTCACGCGTGGTCGGCGAGGTGATGGGCAAGCTGCACCCGCACGGCGACGCCGCGATCTACGACGCCCTGGTCCGGATGGCCCAGCCGTTCTCGCTGCGGCTCCCGCTGGTCGACGGGCACGGCAACTTCGGTTCCCTCGACGATGGACCGGCTGCGCCGAGATACACCGAGGCACGCCTGGCCCCGCCGGCGCTGGAGATGACGGCGGGCCTGGACGAGGACGTCGTCGACTTCGTCCCCAACTACGACAACCAGCTGACCCAGCCCGAGGTCCTGCCGGCGGCGTTCCCGAACCTGCTCGTCAACGGCGCCTCCGGCATCGCGGTGGGCATGGCGACCAACATGGCCCCGCACAACCTGGTCGAGGTGGTCTCCGCCGCACGGCACCTCATCAGGAACCCGGACGCGAGCCTCGACGCGCTGATGCGGTTCGTCCCCGGCCCCGACCTTCCCACCGGCGGCAAGATCGTCGGGCTCGACGGCATCCGCGAGGCCTACGCCACCGGCCGCGGCACCTTCCGCACCCGCGCGACCACCCGGGTCGAGAGCATCACCGCACGCCGCCAGGGCATCGTCGTCACCGAGCTGCCCTACACGGTCGGTCCCGAGAAGGTGATCGAGAAGATCAAGGACGCCGTCCAGGCCAAGAAGCTGCAGGGCGTCTCCGCCGTCACCGACCTCACCGACCGCAGCCACGGTCTGCGCCTGGTGATCGAGGTCAAGACCGGCTTCAACCCCGACGCCGTGCTCGAGCAGCTCTACCGGCTGACACCGATGGAGGACTCGTTCGGCATCAACAACGTCTGCCTGGTCGAGGGGCAGCCACGCACCCTCGGGCTGCGCGAGCTGCTGCAGGTCTACGTGGCGCACCGGCTGGAGGTCGTGCGGCGGCGCACCGCGCACCGGCTGGCCAAGCGGCGCGAACGGCTGCACCTGATCGAGGGCCTGCTGGTCGCCATCCTCGACATCGACGAGGTGATCCAGGTGATCCGCGCGAGCGACGACACCGAGGGAGCCCGTGAGCGGCTGATGCAGGTGTTCGACCTCGACCACCCGCAGGCCGAGTACATCCTCGAGCTGCGGCTGCGCCGGCTCACCAGGTTCTCCCGGATCGAGCTGGAGAGCGAGCGCGACGAGCTCACCGCCCAGATCGCCGAGCTGGAGCAGATCCTCGGCGACGACGCGCTGCTGCGCACCGTGGTGTCCGTCGAGCTGGCACAGGTCGCCACCACGTACGGGACGCCGCGGCGCACCGTCCTGCTGGAGGGCTCGGGCCAGGCGACCAGCCGGTCCGCTGCTGCCCCGCTCGAGGTGTGCGACGACCCGTGCTGGGTGCTGCTGTCCGCCACAGGCCTGCTGGCGCGCACCACGGGCTCGGAACCGCCGGAGCCACCGACCGGAGGCGACCGCGCGGCCCACGACGTCGTGCGGTCGCAGGTGCTGGACACCGCGCGCGGTCAGGTCGGGGTGGTCACCTCGGCCGGGCGGGTGCTGCGCCTCGGGGTGGTCGACATCCCGGCGGTCCCGCCCACGGCCGGACCGCTCTCGCTGGCCGGGGGCGGTCCCCTGAGCGAGTACGTCACCCTCGAGGCCGGGGAGCGCGTCGTGGCCCTCACCTCGCTCACCGACCACGACACCGGCCTCGCGCTCGGGACCGCGTCCGGCGTGGTCAAGCGCGTGGTGGCCGACCACCCGGGCCGCGACGCCTGGGAGGTCGTCTCGCTCAAGGACGGTGACGAGGTCGTCGGTGCCGTGGACCTCCCTGCGGCGCAGACCGATCGAGCCGAGCTGGTGTTCGTCACCTCGGACGCCCAGCTGCTGCGGTTCGGCGCCTCGGCGGTGCGGCCCCAGGGCCGCGCGGCCGGCGGCATGGCCGGAGTGCGGCTCGCCGCCGGTGCCCGCGCGGTCTGGTTCGGCGTCCTGGTCCCGGGCGAGGACGACGTCGTGGTGACGGTCGCCGGCTCGTCGGCGGCCCTGCCGGGCACCGAGGCGGGGACCGTCAAGGTCACCACGCTCGGGGAGTACCCGGCCAAGGGCCGCGGGACCGGAGGCGTGCGCTGCCACCGGTTCCTCCGGGGAGAGGACCAGCTCGCGCTGGCGTGGGTCGGGCCGGCGCCCGCCCGCGGCACCGCGTCGTCCGGCAGCCCGGTCGACCTGCCGCCCGCCACCGGCCGCCGCGACGGGTCGGGGACCCCGCTCCCCCAGCCGCTGCACGCCATCGGCTGACCCGGGAGCAGGGCCCGGCCCGGCTCGTCGCGCGCCCGCCCCCGGCGTCTGGTTCGATGAACGGTCCCCGAGGAAAGAAGCAGGACCATGATGAAGAGGATCACGTTCGTCGCCGGCGTCGCCGCCGGGTACGTCCTGGGCACCAAGGCCGGGCAGAAGCGGTACGAGCAGATCAAGACCAAGGCAGAGCAGCTCTGGGTGAGCGACCCGGTGCAACAGAAGGTCGCGGTCGCCAAGCAGACCCTGGCTGAGAAGGCACCCGTCGTGGCCGAGAAGGTCGGCGCCGCCACCCGCGCCGCGGGCGCGCAGGTCGGAGCCCAGGTGAAGGACCGGGTGCACGGCGAGGACCTGCCCGAGACGCTGCACCGCGGCACCGACGGCGAGCTCCACGCCGATACCAGCGGGTTCGGTCCAGGCGGCGACAAGCTCCCCTGACACAGGACGGGGTGGGGCGGTCAGAGCGCCGCCGACCCCGTCCCCTCCACCGCCCAGGTGGCCGAGGTGTGCTCCACCCGGTACCCCATGCCCTCGTAGAGCCGCAGCGCCCCGTTGACGTTGCCGGTGTCCACGTCCAGACCGGCCTTCTGCATGCCGTCGGCGGCGAACGCGGTCAACGCGGCCGCCAGCAGGGCCGGGGCGAGCCGCTTCCCGCGCCAGTCCGGACGCACGCCGAGCAGCCCGGTCCAGCCCTGGGAGTAGCCCTGCGTCTCCCAGTCCTGGGTGTAGGCGCTGGAGAGGGTGTAGGCGGCGACGGCGGGGTGCCCGTCCTCCTCGCGGCTGGTGTCGAGCACCACGAAGGACCAGTCGCGCCGGGCGTTCTTGTGGCCTATCCCCCACTGCTGCCAGGCCTCCTGATCGCGCGGCTGGGAGCCCCAGTGCCCGGCGAAGGCCTCGTTGTGGGCGAGCCGGACGGCCTCGTCGAGCTCGGCCGTCCACGGGGCCAGCACCAACGCAGGCTCGACCGCGATCTCAGGCACGGCGGGGGCCCCCGGGGTCGTCAGCTCACGCACCATGTCGTGGAACAACCGCACCTGCTCGAACCCCAGCGCCGCGGCGAGCGCGTTGTTGGCCTCGAGCCGCTGCGGGTGGTTCACCATCACCCGCCACGGGCGTAGCTCGTCGACCGGACCGGTCTCGTCCTGCACCCACGCGCGGCGGGACTGGTCGTGCTGCCAGCGCAGCAGCTCGCGGCCGATGCCTCGCCGCCGCCACGCGGGGTCGACACCGCCGAACAGGTAGGCCCGGCGCAGCGAGTCACCCGGGAGCAGGTTGTTCACGCCGAAGGCGCGCATCGTGCCGTCGGCGTCCAGGCCCACGAGCGAGTCGCGCTCGGGGACCTTGTACGACCCGACCGTCAGCTCCTCCAGCAGGTCGTCGGCGTCGAACCGCTCGTTCGCGGCGTCGGCGACCTCGATCGCCTGCTGCAGCACCAGCCACGCAGGGACGTCCTCAGCAGTCAGGGGACGCCAGGTCAGGCCGAGGTCGGGGGCGGGGTAGGCGGGCTGGTCCACGCGCCGGACGGTATCGAGGGTTGACCGACGGGCACCAGCGAGTATCAGCCGGACAGGTCGGTGGGGTCCCTCATGAAGGTCTTCTTGGCGTAGACGCCGCGGTTGACCAGCCAGGTCACGGCCCAGAGCACGACACCGAGCACCAGCAGCCCGCCGGCGATCTCGTACTGGTCGACGGGGCGGCCGGACAACGGCGTCACCAGGAACACGCAGACGACGGCCCCCACGACCGGGATCCACGTCGGCGTGACGAAGTGGTCGTGCTCGACCGTGCTGCGGCGCAGCTTCAGCACCGCGACGTTGACGACCGCGAACACCGCGAGGAGCAGCAGGGAGGTGGTGCCGCCCAGCAAGGAGATGGCGTCGTCGCTGGCGAACGAGACGTAGGTGATGAGGCCGAACGCAAGGGCCGTCGTGAACAGGATGGCCACCCACGGGGTGCGGCGGGTCTTGTGCACCTTGGCCAGCGGCGGGGGCAGCACCTCCTGCTTGGCCATGCCGTAGAGCAGCCGACTGGCCATCAGCATGTTGATCAGGGCCGAGTTGGCGACGGCGAACATCGAGATGAAGGGGAGGATGTCGGTGGTCGGGAAGCCGGGCGCCCCGGCCTCCACGACGGAGACCAGAGGGGTGTCGCTGCCTGCGAGCTCGCCGAGCGGGACCAGCGCGACGGCGCAGATCGAGACGAGGACGTAGATGACGCCGGTGATGCTCAGGCCGGTCAGCATCACCTTGGGGAAGATCTTCGAGGGGTCCTTGGTCTCCTCGGCCATGTTCACCGAGTCCTCGAAGCCCACCATCGCGAAGAACGCGAGCGACGTCGCCGTCGTGACGGCGAGGAAGACGTTCTTGTCGTCGGGGGAGTCGAAGGCGATCACCTGAGACCAGTCCGCGCGACCGGCGGTCATCGCGTAGAGGCCGATCACGATCACCAGCGCCAGGCCGGACAGCTCCACCAGGGTGAGGACGACGTTGGCCTTGACGCTCTCACCGACGCCGCGGAAGTTCACCAGCATCACCAGCGCCATGAAGCCCAGGGCGACGACCAGGATCAACCCTGGGCCGGGCTCGTCGATCTTGAGGCCCTTGGCGAGGTTCGCGGCGAAGGCGCGCGAGGCCGTGGAGGCCGAGGTGATGCCCGAGCACATCACCGTGAAGCAGACGATGAAGGTGACGAAGTGGATGCCGAACGCCTTGTGCGTGTACAGCGCGGCACCGGCGGCCTGCGGGTACTTGGTGACCAGCTCGAGGTAGCTGAACGCCGTGAGCAGCGCGACCCCGAAGGCGACCAGGAACGGCACCCACGCGGCGCCGCCGACCTCGGCGGCGACCTGACCCGTGAGGGCGTAGATGCCCGTACCGAGGATGTCGCCGACGATGAACAGCAGCAGCAGCCTGGGGCCCATCACCCGCTTCAGCTCGGGCTGCTCCTCGGCCGCGGGCGCCGCTGACCCGCCGTCCGTCCCGGGCTTGCTCAGGTTCGTCATCGAGGGGCTCCCCACGTCGTGGCCAGGCGTCCCCGCCGGGCGTTCGGCGGTCACTCTCCTCCGCGGGGTGGGGTTGCACAACCGCCCACGCCGGAACCGGGACGGTGGTCGGGTCCGGACGGTTCGTACGGGACAGGACGTCAGGCGTCGATGCGGTCACGGTCGAGGTCGGCGGCGCCCTCGACGATGAAGTCCTTGCGCGGGGCGACGTCGTTGCCCATCAGCAGCTCGAACACCCGCTCGGCGTTCTCGGCGTCGCCGGTGCCGACCCGGCGCAGGGTGCGGTGGCGCGGGTCCATCGTGGTCTCGGCCAGCTGGTCGGCGTCCATCTCGCCGAGGCCCTTGTAGCGCTGGATCGGTTCCTTGTAGCGCCTGCCCGACTTCGCCAGCTTCTTCAGCAGCGCGTGCAGCTCGGCCTCGGAGTAGGTGTAGACCAGCTCGTTCTTGGCCCGCCCGGCTCCGATCACCTCGACCCGGTGCAGCGGCGGCACGGCGGCGAACACCCGGCCGGCGTCGACCAGGGGGCGCATGTACCGGAACATCAGCGTGAGCAGCAGGGTGCGGATGTGGGCGCCGTCGACGTCGGCGTCGGTCATCAGCACGACCTTGCCGTAGCGCGCCGACCCGAGGTCGAACGAACGGCCGGAGCCGGCGCCGATCACCTGGATGATCGCCGCGCACTCGACGTTCTTGAGCATGTCGGTGACAGAGGCCTTCTGGACGTTGAGGATCTTGCCGCGGATCGGCAGCAGCGCCTGGAAGTCCGAGGAGCGCGCCAGCTTCGCTGTGCCGAGGGCGCTGTCGCCCTCGACGATGAACAGCTCGGAGCGCTCGACGTCGTCGCTGCGGCAGTCGGCCAGCTTGGCGGGCAGCGAGGAGGTCTCCAGCGCGTTCTTGCGGCGCTGGGTCTCCTTGTGCACGCGGGCGCTGATCCGCGCCTTCATCTCGGCGACGACCTTCTCCAGCAGCGAGGCCGCCTGCTGCTTGTCCGCCCGCTTGGTGGAGCCGAGCAACGCCGTCAGCTCCGTGTCGACCACGCGCGCGACGATGGCGCGCACCGCCGAGGTGCCGAGGACCTCCTTGGTCTGGCCCTCGAACTGCGGCTCGGCCAACCGGACGGTCAGCACGGCCGTCAGCCCGGCCATGACGTCGTCCTTCTCCAGCTTGTCGTTGCCCGCCTTGAGCCGTCGCGCGTTCGCCTCGACGGTCTTGCGGAAGGTCCTCAGCATCGAGGTCTCGAACCCGGCCAGGTGGGTGCCGCCCTTGGGCGTGGCGATGATGTTGACGAACGAGCGGACCGTGGTGTCGTACCCGGTGCCCCAGCGCAGCGCGACGTCGACCACGCACTCGCGCTCGACCTCGGTGGGCTCGAGGTGGCCCAGGGCGTCCAGCACGGGGACGGTCTCGCGGAACGAGCCCGCGCCGTGCAGCCGCCAGACCTCGGTGACGGGGTTGTCGACCGCGAGGTGCCCGACGAACTCGGTGATCCCGCCCTCGTGGACGAAGACCTCCTCGTGCGGGCCGTGCTCCCCCGGCGTGCCGACCAGGCCGCGCTCGTCGCGGACGGTGAGCCGCAGGCCGGGCACGAGGAACGAGGTCTGCCGGGTGCGGGTGACGAGCTCGTCGTAGGTGAACCCGGCATCGGCGGTGAACACCTGCCGGTCGGCCCAGGACCGGATCCGGGTGCCGCTGACCCCC
>JBBQSN010000107.1:0-12308 GCA_038213835.1 Actinomycetales bacterium | reverse complement strand
CCGGTGTCGGCGAGCACGGGCTGCAGGACCTGTGTCCACGTGGGGATCACGCCGTGCGAGCCGATCGCACCCCGGACGATCTCCGCGCACCGGGAGCTGTCCATCGCCTGCGAGGCGGCCGCCAGGCTCTGGACGAGCCCGCGCAGGGGCGCCACGGGCTCAGCGAGCGTCAGCGTGGGCATCAGAGCCAGGGCGGTGATGCCGGCGGGCGGGATGACCGAGTCGACGGGGGTGTCCAGCGCGACCCGCGCGGCGTCGGCCGGGGAGACGCCCTCGAGGGTGAGGCGGCGCATCACGACCAGGCGCATGACGTCGCCGGAGGTGTACTGACGGTGGGACCCCGCCACGTGGGCCGACGGGCCGAGCCCGTAACGGCGCGACCAGGTGCGCAGGGTGGCCGGGGCAACACCCAGCCGACGTGCCACGGCAGCGACCTTCAGTGTCGGCATCAACAGTTGCCCGTCGTCGGTGGCGACCCCCTCGACCGAACGTCCCGGACGCCTCACGAACCCCTCCTCACGTCGTCAGTCTGCGGCGTCCGGGTGTCGACCGCCATTCGAGCGACCAACCGGCCGTCCCGGGCTTGAACAACTTGGTGAGCCAGGGTTGAACAACTTCTGAAACGGTTGTACGTTCATCTTGTCCCGTTCCGGAGCAATCAGGAACGGCACGTAGAACCCTCGTCGTGGGTCATCGAGGGTCGACGTCGGACCAACCGAAAGAGGAGTGATGGCTGAGATCTCGCGCCTTCCCGGCCCCGTGGCCGACCTGTGGGAGTGGCAGTACCAGGGAGCATGCCGCACCTACGGGGACGAGCAGTTCTTCCACCCGGAGGGCGAACGCGGTCCGCGCCGCCGCAACCGGGACGCAGCGGCCCAGGCCGTCTGCGCGACCTGCCCCGTGATCAGGCAGTGCCGTGAGCACGCGCTGGCCGTCCGTGAGCCCTACGGGGTCTGGGGCGGCCTCACCGAGGACGACCGCGAGCAGGTCCTGGCCGGCGCGACGCCACCGGCACTGCCCGAAGCGGTCTGACCCTGCGCTCCTCCCCGGTCGGACCCACCTGCCGGCTGCACCACCCACCAGCCCCGAAGGGCCGGCACCCCCGAACGGGGTGCCGGCCCTTCGACGTACGCGCGCAGTGGGCTGGAGCAGAAGTCAGCGACCGAGGTCAGTGACCGTGCCCGTGGCCGTGACCTGCCCCGGAGCCCTCCGGCTCCTCCTCCTTCTTCTCCACCACCAGGGTGTCGGTGGTCAGCACCATGGAGGCGATCGACGCGGCGTTGCGCAGCGCCGAGCGGGTGACCTTGACCGGGTCGATGACGCCGGCGGCCACGAGGTCGACGTACTCGCCCGTGGCGGCGTCCAGGCCCTGGCCGGCCGGGAGGTCGCGCACCTTCTCGACCACGACGTAGCCCTGCAGACCGGCGTTCTCGGCGATCCAGCGCAGCGGCTCGACGACGCTCTTGAACACGATCGAGGCGCCGGTGGCCTCGTCGCCGGTGAGGTCGAGGTCCTTGATCACCTTCGAGGCCTGGACCAGGGCGGCGCCGCCGCCGGCGACGATGCCCTCCTCGATCGCGGCCCGGGTCGCGGACACGGCGTCCTCGATCCGGTGCTTCTTCTCCTTCAGCTCCACCTCGGTGGCGGCGCCGACCTTGATCACGCAGACGCCACCGGCCATCTTGGCCAGCCGCTCCTGCAGCTTCTCGCGGTCCCAGTCGGAGTCGGTGCGCTCGATCTCGTTCTTGATCTGGCCCATCCGCGCCTCGACGGCCTCGCGGTCGCCCGCGCCCTCGACCACGGTGGTGTCGTCCTTGGTGACGACGATGCGGCGCGCGCTGCCGAGCACCTCGAGGCCGACCTGGTCGAGCTTGAGACCGACGTCCGGGGTGACGACCTGGCCGCCGGTGAGCACGGCCATGTCCTCGAGCATCGCCTTGCGGCGGTCGCCGAAGCCGGGGGCCTTGACCGCGGCGGCGGTGAAGGTGCCGCGGATCTTGTTCACGACCAGGGTCGACAGCGCCTCGCCCTCGACGTCCTCGGCCACGATGAACAGCGGCTTGGAGGTCTGCAGCACCTTCTCCAGCAGCGGCAGGAGGTCCTGCACCGAGGAGATCTTGCCCTGGTGGATGAGCACGTAGGCGTCCTCCAGGACGCACTCCATCCGCTCGGCATCGGTGACGAAGTACGGCGAGAGGTAGCCCTTGTCGAACTGCAGGCCCTCGGTGAAGTCGAGCTCCATCGCGGTCGAGGAGGACTCCTCGACGGTGATGACACCGTCCTTGCCGACCTTGTCGAACGCGTCGGCGATGAGCTCGCCGATGCCGCGGTCCTGGGAGGAGATGGCGGCGACGTGGGCGATGTCGTCCTTGCCGTCGACCTCGCGGGCCTGGTCGAGCAGCGCCTGGGAGACGGCCTCGACGGCCTTGGCGATGCCGCGGTTCAGGCCGGTGGGCGAGGCGCCGGCGGCCACGTTGCGCAGGCCCTCGTGCACCAGTGCCTGGGCCAGCACGGTCGCGGTGGTGGTGCCGTCGCCGGCGACGTCGTTGGTCTTGGTGGCGACCTCCTTGGCCAGCTGCGCGCCGAGGTTCTCGTACGGGTCGTCCAGCTCCACCTCGCGGGCGATCGTCACGCCGTCGTTGGTGATGGTGGGGGCGCCCCACTTCTTGTCGATGACGACGTTGCGGCCCTTCGGGCCCAGCGTCACCTTGACCGCGTTCGCGAGCGCGTCGACGCCGCGCTCGAGCGCGCGGCGGGCGTTGTCGTCGAACTCCAGGGTCTTGGCCATGGTTGTGTTCGTCAGCCTCTCGTGGTTCGGGTGGTGGTGCGTTGGTTGTTCGGCGGCGAGAACGCGAACACGCCCCGGACGCGGCCCGAGGGCCTCACCGTCCGGGGCGCGGTCGTCACGCTGTGGCCGATCAGGCCTGGACGATCGCCAGGACGTCGCGGGCCGACAGGATCAGCAGCTCCTCGCCGCCGTACTTGACCTCGGTGCCGCCGTACTTGCTGTAGATGACCTTGTCGCCGACAGCGACGTCGAGCGGCACACGGTTGCCGTTGTCGTCGATGCGGCCCGGGCCCACCGCGAGGACCTCGCCCTCCTGGGGCTTCTCCTTCGCGGTGTCCGGGATGACCAGACCGGATGCGGTCGTCTGCTCGGCCTCGACGGCCTTGACGACGATCCGGTCCTCGAGCGGCTTGATGGAGACCGACACAGGCGGACCTCCCCTTCGCAGATCGCAGTGTTCTCACTAGGACGGGGTGCCCGGTGGCGGCCGTCGTCGCGGGTGCCGGTCGCCTCGGGGCGTTGGCACCCTCCAGGGGAGAGTGCCAGGAGAAAACTAGCACTCACCCGACCTGAGTGCCAGCGACGCCCGGGCTGGTTGGATCGGGGACGTGGACCCCGCCGGACTCGCCGCCCTGATGACACCGCAGGGGTGGCGGCTGCTCGAGGCCCTGCCCCCGTACGACGAGGAGGGCGTGCCCGCGCTGAGCGAGCGGCTGCGGGCCGGCGGCATCGACCCGGCCCTGGTCGCCGCGGCGCTGACCCAGTCGAGGCTGCGCGAGCGGGCCCGCGGCAAGTTCGGTCCGTTCGCCGACCGGATGCTGTTCACCGTCGAGGGCCTGGAACAGGCCACCAGGCTCGAGGTCGCGGCCCGGCACGCCCAGCGGTTCGCCGCCGCGGGGGTCGAGCGGGTCGCCGACCTCGGGTGCGGTATCGGCGGCGACGCGATGGCGATGGCGGGCCTGGACCGCGAGGTGCTCGCCGTCGAGCGCGACGAGGTCACGGCCGCGGTCGCGACCGTGAACCTGCGGCACTTCGAAGGCACCCAGGTGCGGCACGAGGACGCGACGAGCACTGATCTCACCGGCGTCGGCGGGGCGTTCCTGGATCCCGCGCGCCGCACCGCGTCCGGGACGCGGGTGCTCGACCCGCGCCAGGCCAGCCCGCCGCTGTCGTTCGTCGTCGACCTGGCCGGTCGGCTCCCGGCCGTCGGGGCGAAGGTGGCGCCGGGCATCCGGCACGACCTCGTGCCCGAGGGGGCCGAGGCGCAGTGGGTCTCGGTCGACGGCGACGTCGTCGAGGCGGGGCTGTGGTTCGGCCTGCTGGCCCGCGAGGACGTGCGGCGCTCCGCGGTCGTGCTACGCACCGGCGCGGGCGGGGCCGAGGCCGAGGTGGTCGACGACCGCGAGCTGCAGACCCCGGAGGTCGGTGCGGTCGGCGGCTACCTGCACGAGCCGGACGGCGCCGTGCTGCGGGCCGGGCTCGTCGGCGTCGTCGCCACCCGGGTGGGCGGCCGGCTGATAGACCGCACCATCGCCTACGTCACCTCCGACGCACCGGCGAGCACGCCGCTGGCCCGCAGCTACCAGGTGCTCGACGTCCTGCCGTTCGGGCTCAAGCGGCTGCGCACCTACCTGCGCGACAGGCGGGTGGGGAGCCTGACGATCAAGAAGCGAGGCACCGCGGTCGAGCCCGCCCAGTTGCGTCGCCAGCTGCGGCTGACCGGCACCCAGGAGGCCACCGTGGTGCTGACCCGGGTCGCGGGTCAGCAGTCGGTGCTGGTGGTGCGTCCGATGGAGACCGGCAGCGCTCCCTGAGGGGTCGCCGTCCCGGTGAGCACGGCGACGAGGGCGTCGAACGCGCCCGCGTCGCGGCCGAACAGGGCCAGCGTGGCCGTGCTCCCCCGCGCGGTCTCCAGCACGTAGGGGACGTCGAGCGAGACCACGACGTCGCCGCTGCCACCGGTCGACCCACCCAGCAGCCGCACGACCGGACCCGAGCCGGTGCCCACCCCGGCGCGGTCGGCGGCGTCCTGCAGGCGCTCCCGGTCGGCGTCGGTGCCGCCGGCCACCTGGAAGCCGTCCGGGGCCCAGCCCGCCTCGCAAGACCCGTCGACCAGGGCGACCGCGGCGGCCGACAGCTCCCGTGACGCGGCATCGGCCTGCTCGCCGACGTCGGCCGGGACCGGGACCTCGGCCGCGGTGCGTGCCTGCCAGGTCTGCACCGCCACCACCTTGGCCGCGGCGTCCGCGACCCGTTCGCGCGGCAGCGAGCCGTCACCGAGGCCCGTGACGACCGCGGCGTGCGCGGCTCGCAGGTCGAGCGGCATGAGCAGGACGTCGGCACCGGCCGCGAGCGCCTGCACCGCGGCTCCTCCGCTGCCGTACTCGGTCGTGATCGCCCCCATGTCCTGGGCGTCGGTGACCGCGAGCCCGTCGAAGCCGGCATCGGCCCGCAGGGAGGCGTAGGCCTTCGGGGACAACGAGGCCGGGACGCCCGGGTCGAAGGCGTCGGCGGCGATGTGGCTCATCATCACCGCGGGCACACCGGCCTCGGCGGCCGCGCCGAACGGCACGAGGTCGCCCGCCCTCAGCTCGTCGAGGGTGGCGGGCTGCACCGGCAGGGTCTCGTGGCTGTCGGCGGGCACCGACCCGTGCCCCGGGTAGTGCTTGGCGACGGCGACGATGCCGGACGCGGCGTACCCCTTGACGGCGGCGGCGACCGCCGCCGACACCAGGGCCGGGTCGTCCGAGGGTGAGCGCGAGCCGATGGTGGGGTCCTGCGGCCCGGCGGTCACGTCGGCGTCGGGGGCGAACACCCAGGTGAAGCCGAGGCCGCGCAGCTGCAGCGCCGTCGCGGCGGCAGCCCGGGTCACGGCGTCGGTGGCCGACGCCTCGTCGCCCCGCGCCCAGGCACCCGCTATCGCGGCCCCGGCGGACATGAAGGTCGGGAAGTCCGTGGCCACCGGGCTCTTCAGCCGGGCGACGATCCCGCCCTCCTGGTCGACCGAGACCACGGCCGGCCAGGTGCGGCCGTCGTCGGCCGCGGCCTCCTGCACGGCGGCGGTTGTGGCCGCGACCTGCTCGGCGTCGGCCACGTTGTCGCCCATCACGATCACGCCGGCGAGGTGCAGCTCTCGGACGAGGTCGGCCGGGGTCTGCGGGTCGGTGCCGTCGTAGCGCGGCACCAGCACTCCCCCGGCGAGCTGCTCCGAGGTCCAGCCGGACACGACCTCCCGGGCCTGGACCAGCTCGTCCTCGGTGGGTCCCCAGGTGAGCGGCTCGACCGACGGTGGCGCGGCCGTGGTCGTGGTCGACGACGGGTCGGACGCCGTCGACGACGTGCCGGACGGTGCGGGCGGTCCGCCCGAGCAGGCCACGAGCCCGGACGCCACCACCACGCCCAGGGCCACCAGGCGGCCCCTCACGCGCGCACCAGCTCGACCGGCATGGAGGAGTCGGTCGCCAGGTCGAGGGCGGACGGAGCGCGGCCCTTGGCGAGCAGCTGCGACCCCAGCGCCGCGACCATCGCACCGTTGTCGGTGCACAAGCCCGGTCGCGGGACGCGGAGCGTGATACCCGCTGCGCCGCAACGTTGTTCGGCCATCGCGCGGAGCCTCGAGTTCGCGGCCACGCCACCACCCACGAGCAGCGTCCCCACGTCGTGCTCGCGGCAGGCCAGCACCGCCTTGCGGGTGAGGACGTCGACCACGGCCTCCTGGAACGACGCCGCGACGTCGGCCACCGGGACGTCCACGCCATCGGCTCTGCGCTGCTCCACCCACCGCGCCACGGCGGTCTTCAAGCCGGAGAACGACACGTCGTAGCGGTGCCGCTCCATGTCGCGGGCAGAGCTCAGCCCGCGCGGGAACGCGATCGCGGCGGGGTCGCCGTCGCGGGCGATCCGGTCGACGTGCGGGCCGCCCGGGAACGGCAGGCCGAGCAGGCGGGCCACCTTGTCGAAGGCCTCGCCGGCCGCGTCGTCGATCGTCGCCCCCAGCGGACGGACGTCGTCGGTGACGTCGGGCACCAGCAGCAGCGAGGAGTGCCCGCCCGAGACCAGCAGGGCCACCGACGGCTCGGGCAGCGGCCCGTGCTCGAGCGCGTCGACGGCCACGTGGGCAGCGAGGTGGTTGACGCCGTAGAGCGGGCGGCCGAGTCCGTAGGCGAGCGCCTTGGCGGCGGCGACGCCCACGAGCAGCGCTCCGGCCAGGCCGGGGCCGCTGGTCACGGCGACGGCGTCGACGTCCTCGAGCCGCACCCCGGCGCCGGCGCAGGCCCGCTCGATCGTGGGGACCATGGCCTCCAGGTGCGCCCGGCTGGCCACCTCGGGCACCACACCACCGAACCGCGCGTGCTCCTCCACGCTGCTCGCCACCGTGTCGACGAGCAGCGTGCCCCCGCGGACCAGGCCGACACCGGTCTCGTCGCAGGACGTCTCGATGCCGAGGACGAGAGGGTCGTCAGTCACCCCGGCACCCTACGAGGGGCTCGGCGCAGGGCGGCGTCCTGGTCCTGGACGAACCGCAGCACGTCCTCATGTCTTCGGCCCCCCGTCGGCCTGCCCGAGTGGTGCCGGTGCTCGGCGAGAGCCGTAGGACACCACGGGGTCCGCCGTGGACGGAACGGACGAACCCACCGGGCGCAGCCGCATCACGAGCGCGTCGATGTCACCTGGTCTGTAGTACCGGCGGCGGACCGCGACCTGCTCGAATCCGGTGCGCTCGTAAAGCCGGATCGCCGCCGGGTTGTCCGCCCTCACCTCGAGCAGCAGGCTCGTGGCGCCCTGCCGGGCGGCCTCGGCCACCAGGGCGCCCAGCAGCAGCCGGCCCAGGCCGCGGCCCTGTGCCGTGGGGGCGACCGCGATCGTCTGGACGTCGGCCTCGGCGCCGGAGACGGCCAGACCCGCGTACCCGAGCAGGTGCTGCTCGTCCTGCTCGTCCAGGGCCAGGACGTACCAGCGTCCGGCGGCCAGCTCGGACCAGAACGTCTCGGGCGACCACGTGTCCGGGTCGAACAGCTGCACCTCGAGCCCGTGGACGCCTTCGACGTCCCACCACCGCATCCGACGCAGGACCACACCGGCCGGGCGCGGGCTCACCGGCCGAGCACGCTCTTGGTGCTCGCGGCCGGGACCGCGTCCGGACGGCGCAGGTAGAGCGGGTCGGTCGACGACAGGTCCGCGCCTCCCGCGAGCCGGCGCAGGACCACCCGGGCCAGCGCGCCAGCGTCCGGGTCGAGCGGCCCGTCGGCGGCGGGCGCCAGGACGTCGGCGTGCAGCACCGCGCCGCGGCCGAGGACCGGTGAGGCATCGAGCGGCAGGTCGGCCGGCCGCGTGACGGCGGGATCGGTCAGCGGGTGCGCCTCGGCGCCGGGACGGTGCTCGTACCGCGCCCAGTAGACCTCACGACGGCGGGCGTCGGTCGCCACGACGAAGGCGCCCCCCTCCGGAACGGCGCCGGCGTCGACCACCTGCTGCGCCAGCGCGTCCAGGCTGCACAGCCCGTGCACCGGGACGCCCAGCGCCAGACCGAGGGTGCGTGCGGTCACGAGTCCGACGCGCAGCCCGGTGAACGGACCGGGCCCGCGACCCACGGCCACCGCCGTCAGCCGCTCGCGGCCCACGCCCGCCCGGCGCAGGACGGTGTCGACCATCGGGACGAGCAGCTCGGCGTGGTGGCGCGGGTCGTGCACGAGCTCAGAGGCGAGCACGGCGGAGCCGTCGTGCACGGCGACCGTGACGGCGGCGGAGGTGTCGATCGCGAGGAGCACCCGGCGATCCTACGAGCGTGGCCGCGCGACAGGCACGGCGAGCAGCGCGGAGCCGAGATCGATTGCGTCCCAGCGGGTCCCGACACCGGTCACGATGACCTCGCGGGGCGCGTGACCGTCCAGCAGGTCGCCGTCACCGACGGTCCCCTCCGGCCGGGTGATGGTGACCTCGAGCCGATCCGTCCAGAGGCCCTCCACGAGCCCGGTGCCCCACTCCACCAGCGTCACCGCCTCGTCCGACGAGGCCTCGAGGTCCAGTCCGTCCACCTCGTCCAGCCCACCCAGTCGGTAGGCGTCCACGTGCACCAGCGGCGGACCGTCAGCGAGGGAGGGGTGCTCCCGGGCGATGACGAAGGTCGGCGACGTGACCCGGCCCCGCACGCCGAGGCCGCGGCCGATCCCGGCCGCGAGCGTGGTCTTGCCGGCGCCGAGCGGACCGGAGAGCAGGACGACGTCGCCGGCGCGAAGCAGCTGAGCCAGCCGCTGGCCGAGGGCCGCCATCTCGTGGGGGCCGGGGACGACCCGGCTCGCTGATCCGGCCGCGGACCCGGTCACGACCGGGTCATCCGCGCTTCGCCCGCGGCGTGCGGGTGCGGCGTTCGCGGCGCACCTTGCGCGGCTGGCGTGCGCGCAGCGGCAGGCTGTCGTGGCCGTCGGCGGAGAGGCGCTCGCGCGCCCGGTGCAGCAGCGCCACCAGGTGGGGCGTCACGACCTCGGGGTGCTCGAGCATGACCAGGTGGCCGGCGTCGCGCACGACGGCGTAGTCGGCCTTCGGCAGCGCCGAGGCGATCACCTCGCTGTGCCCGGGCGGGATCATCAGGTCGTGGTCGCCGGTGAGCACCAGGCTCTCCAGGTCGACGAGGGCGGACAGCGCCTCGCGCTTGTCGTGGTTGCTGAACCCCGGCAGGAAGTCCGAGACGACCTCGATCTGGGTCGCCGCGATCATCCGGGCGGTGAAGTCGAGCAGCTCCTCGCTGACCGGCGAGGCGTAGGACCAGCGCTTGACGATGACCTCCTCGAGGTCGCTGCCGATCCGCCGGGTGCGCTGGACGAGCCCCGGCTGCCGTGCGAGCAGCCGCAACGCCCTGGGGGCGAGCCGGTTCAGCGCGGTGCCGAAACCCCGCAGGCCGAGGTCGATGTCGGCCAGGCCCCCGGCGCTCGTGGAGACCAGGGCGACGCCCACCACACGCTCCGAGAACAGCTCCGGGCGGTGTACGGCCAACGACATCACCGTCATGCCGCCCATCGAGTGGCCGACCAGGACGAGCGGACCGGTGGGCGCCGTCGTCTCGATCACGGCGGACAGGTCGGCACCGACCTGGTCGATCGTGGCCGATCCGACCGGTCCGCGCTGGGAACGACCGTGACCGCGCTGGTCCCACCACACGGTGCGGACCCGGCCCTGCAGCGCCAGCCGCTGGTAGTGCCAGGAGTCCAGGCTCAGGGCGTAGCCGTGGCTGAGCACCACGGTGAGGCCGTACGGGTCGGGCTCGTCCGGCTCGTCGACCTCGACGTGCAGCTGGGTGCCGTCGTCGCTCGTGACCACGACGGGAACCTCCCGGAGCGACCCGAGCGGCACCTCGTCCTCGTCCTGGGGGAGCCGGCTCAGCACCGGCCGACCGACGGCCAGCCGTTCGACCGCGACACCGGCCACGGCCCCGACGCCGGCGGCCGCGAGACCGACCCCGAGGGTCAGCAGGGAGGTCCGTCTGGTCACGGGGTCACCTTCTCAGAGTCATGTACCGGTGACGTACCGACGTAGCGCCGCGGCAGCCGGCCGCTGGTGCGGGTGACGACCTCGTACGAGATCGTGCCGGCTGCGTCTGCCCAGTCCTGCGCCGTGGGTCCGTCGCTGCCGTCGCCGAAGAGCACCGTGACATCTCCTGCTGAGACGCGCTCTCCTGCACCCGGTCCGAGGTCAACGACGAACTGGTCCATGCAGACCCGCCCCGCCACGCACGTCCGGATGTCGCCGACCTGGACCGGACCGGCCCCCGAGGCGTGCCGCGGGACGCCGTCGGCGTAGCCGAGCGGCACCAGCCCGAGGGTGGTCGCGACCGGGGTGGTGTACGTGTGGGCGTACGAGACCCCCTGTCCCGCAGGGACGTCCTTGACCAGGGCCAGCCGGGCGCGCAGCGACATCGCGGGTCGCAGCCCCAGCTCGGCCGAGCCCGCCAGCTGCGGGACCGGCGACAGCCCGTAGACCGCGAGACCGGGCCGGACGAGGTCGAGGTGGGTGTCGGGGCTGGTGAGCGTGGCGGCGGAGTTGGCGAGGTGCCGCAGGAGCGGTCGGACCCCGGCCCTCCCGGCGGTGTCCACGGCCTCGTGGAACACATCGACCTGCTGGCGCACCGTGGGGTGCCCGGGGTCGTCGGCGTTGGCCATGTGGGACCACACACCCACCACCTCGACGTCACCTGCACCCACCGCGCGCGCGGCGCGTGCCAGCAGGTCGTCCCAGTCGGCCACCGTGCTGCCGCCGCGCGCCAGGCCGGTGTCGACCTTGAGGTGCACCCGGGCCACCCGGCCGGCAGCCCGCGCACCCGCCACGACCTGGTCGAGCGCCCAGGGAGCGCTGACGGACAGGTCGACCTCGGCCGTCACCAGCGGTGCCAGGTCGGACCCGGGGGCGTACAGCCAGGTCAGCACCGGAACACCGACCCCGGCGGCACGCAGGTCGAGCGCCTCGCCGGCCTGGGCGACGCCGAGCCAGGAGGCCCCGCCCTCGACGGCGGCACGGGCGCTCGGCAGCAGCCCGTGCCCGTAGGCGTCGGCCTTGACGACCGCCATCACCTGCGCCGACCCGGCGGCGGCCCGCAGCGTCCGCACGTTCGCCCGGACGGCGTCGAGGTCAACCACCACCTCGGCGGGGTGAAGCGGCGGCGCGGACGGCTCCGGCGGGACGGGGGGTGGCGGCTGGGTGGTCATGGCACCGACAAGTGTGCCCACCCCCGGCCGGTCGACGCGCACCCGGTCCCGAGGCCCTCCACCCGGACGGCCACGGACGGTGACGACGTCACCCGATCGGCCTCGCTCGTCGCAGGGGGCGTGGACGTTGCGGTCGATGCGTCGAGCTGCCGCGTGGGTGAGGATCAGTGGGTGACCCCGGAGGACGTGGAGACCCCGCACGGCACCGCCCGGCTGCACCACCGCCCCGTCGACGACGCCCGCGCGGTGCTCGTGCTGGGGCACTCGGCCGGCGGCGGGGTGGATGACCCGGCCCTGCTGGCGGCGGTGAAGGGGGCTGCGGCGAAGCAGGTCTCGACCGTCCTGGTCGAGCAGCCCTACCGCGTGGCGGGTCGCCGGCTGCCCGCACCGGCCGGCCAGGTCGACACCGTGCTGCTCGCCGTCGTGGCCCACCTGCGGGCGAGCAGCGACCTCCCGCTCGTGACGGGCGGGCGCTCCTTCGGCGGCCGGGTCGCGTGCCGCACGTCGGGGGTCGAGGGTGCCGACGTCCTCGGCGTGCTGTGCCTGGCCTTCCCCCTGCACCCGCCGGGCCGTCCCGAGAAGACCCGGCTGCGCGAGCTGGACGGCGTCGTCGTCCCGGTCCTGGTCGTGCAGGGCGACCGCGACCCGTTCGGCTGCCCGCCGGAGGCCGACGGCCGCGAGCTGCACGTGGTGGCCGACGACCACTCGCTGCGCCGCTCGCTGCCGCAGGTGGCCGACGCCGTCGGACGGTGGCTCGAGCGTCTGCTCACCGACACCGGCACCTGAACGTCCCCCGGGGGTCAGAGCTCCTGCGAGCCCCACTC
>JBBQSN010000106.1:0-12366 GCA_038213835.1 Actinomycetales bacterium | reverse complement strand
CGCAGCAGCCCGGGCGCTGGGCGCCGAGGAGCTGGCCGGCCGGACGCTGGGGATGGCGACGGTCGACCTGCTCGACGACGCCGTCACCGGCAAGGGCGGCCCGGGCGCAGGCGCAGGCGGAGGCGCAGGCGGAGCGGTGCGGCGTGAGCTCGGGGTGGTGCTGAACGCCGACACCCTGTTCGGTGACGGACCAGCCGCCGGCGACCCCGGCGAGGTCCGCGGCGCCGGTACCCCGGTCCCGGTCAGCGCACCCACCGCGCGGGTCCTGGCCGAACAAGCACAGACCAGCGGCGCGTCCATGTGTGTGCTGCTGGCCGACCGGTACGGGATGCTCGTTCGTCTGGTCCGGGTCGGGAAGGCGCCCGAGACCGGCTGGACGCGAGCGACTCTGACCGCGGCGACCGAGCGGGCGGTGGCCAAGAGTGCCCGTCACCAGACGGAGCGGTACCAGCCGACCACCCGGATCGCGGAGCACGTCAGGGCGCGTGACCCGGTCTGCACCTTCCCCGGCTGCGGCGTCCCAGCAGGCAGGTCCGACCTGGACCACACCGTGCCGCACCCGCGGGGGCCGACGTCGGTGCAGAACCTCTCACCGAGGTCCCGTCGCTGCCATCGGTACACGACGAACGGGCTCTGGCACGTCCAGGCCCGCACCAACGACGCCGGCCAGGTCGTCGCGCACGACTGGACCACGCTCCTCGGGACCCGCCAGGTCGTCGAGGTCCGCCCCCTGCCCGGCTACGCACCCGGCGAGGCCTACGCACCGTGCTGACGCGCTCGAGCGAGGGCAGCCGTCCGCCCGGCGGGTGACAGGGCGAGTCCTCCCGGTGCGGGACGCGCTGGGACCGCTCGTCCGCCTAGCGTCGGGGCATGACATTGGACGTGATCGAGGTGACCCGCCGGTTCGGCGACCGCACCGTCCTCGACCAGGTGAGCCTGAGCGTCGGGGTCGGTCGGCTCACCGGGTTCGTCGGGGCGAACGGGTCGGGGAAGACGACGACGATGCGGATCGTGATGGGCGTACTGGACCCGACGTCCGGCGAGGTGCACTGGCATGGGAGGCGCATCAGCCGGGAGGACCGGGCGCGGTTCGGGTACATGCCCGAGGAGCGCGGCCTCTACCCGAAGCAGCAGGTGGCTGACCAGCTGGGTTTCTTCGCCCGGCTGCACGGCTACGACCGCCAGGGCGCCACGAGGCGGGCCGACGAGCTGCTCGAGCGACTCGGGCTGACGGAGCGGGCCAAGGACAGGCTCGACACGCTGTCGCTCGGCAACCAGCAGCGGGTCCAGATCGCGGCGGCACTGATGCACGAGCCGATCGCGCTGGTGCTGGACGAGCCGTTCTCCGGGCTCGACCCCCTCGCGGTGGACTCGATGGCCGAGCTGCTCCGTGAGCAGGCCGACGCGGGCGTGCCGGTGCTGCTGTCGAGCCACCAGCTCGAGCTGGTGGAGCGGGTCTGCGACGACCTCGTGATCCTCGGCGGGGGCCGGGTCGTCGCCGAGGGCTCGGTGGACGAGCTGCGGCAGGGTGCCCGCAGCGTGCACCGGCTGGTGCTGGACGCCGACGCCGGCTGGGTCCGCGACGTCCCCGGGCTGGCCGTCCACGACGTGGACGGGCGGGTGGCGACCCTCGAGGTGGTTGACGCCGGAGCCGAGCGGGTGCTGCTGGCGCAGGCGCTCGAGCGAGGTTCGGTGCAGGAGTTCAGCCGCCAGGTGCCGCGGCTGGCCGACGTGTTCAAGGAGGTCGTGCGATGACGGGATCGACGAGGAACCGCAGGGGTGCGGACTGGACGGTGATCGCCCAGCGCGAGATCGGCGTCAAGCTGAGGGACAAGGTCTTCATCGGGTCGACGATCTTCGTCCTCGTCGTCCTCATCGCTTCGGTCGGTCTGACGACGTTCTTCGACAGCAGGGTCGAGCAGCCCCGGGTCGCGACGGTGGGCGCCGAGGGGTCCCAGGTCGTCGACCGTGCCAACCGCATCGCCGAGGAGGACGGCCAGCGGGTCGACGTGCAGGTCACCGAGGTCAGGGACGTCGCCGAAGGGGAGGAGCTCGTCCGCGACGGGGAGGCGGACCTGCTCCTCTTCCCGGTCGCCGACAGCGGCTGGGAGGTCGTCGGGCACCAGTCGGTGGATGCCTCGCTCGAACGACTGCTCGTGGCCGCCGTCTCCTCGATCTCGTTGGAGACCAACGCCGACGAGGCCGGCACGACGGTCGACCAGCTGACCGCGGGGTCGACCCTCGACCAGCGGCTGCTGGATGCCGACGCGCTGCCGGAACCGGTGAAGTACGTCGTGACCTTCGTGTTCGCCTTCCTCTTCTATCTGACAGCGCTCACGTTCGGCATCTACATCGCGCAGTCGGTGGTGGAGGAGAAGCAGAGCCGCGTCGTCGAGATCCTCGCCGCCGCCATCCCCGTCCGGCAGCTGCTCATCGGCAAGGTCGTGGGCAACTCGCTGATGGCGATCGTCCAGGTGGTCGTGATGGTGGGGGTCGGGCTGCTGGCGATGGCGCTGACCGGGCAGGGCGAGCTGCTCGCCCCGGTCGTGGCGGCCGGCGGCTGGTTCGTCGTGTTCTTCCTGCTCGGCTTCGCCGCGGTGGCCTGCGTGTGGGCGGTGGCCGGCTCGGTCGCCACCCGCTCCGAGGACCTGCAGGCCACGACGATGCCGGTGACGTTCGTCGTCATGGGCGCGCTGTTCGCCGGGATCTTCGCGACCGGCAAGTGGCTGGTGGTCGCGTCCTTCGTCCCGCTGGTGAGCTCGGTGGCCATGCCGGTGCGGATGCTCGGTGGCGACGTGCCCTGGTGGCAGCCGGTCGTCTCCGGCCTGCTGGTGCTCGCGGCCGCGGCTGTCCTGGTGCGGGTCGGCGCGCGGCTCTACGAGGGCTCGCTGCTGCGCACGGAGCGTCGCACCACGCTCAAGGAGGCGTTCGGCGCGACCCGCTGAACGCCGTGTGCCACCAGGCCCGCGTCACGAGGAGTTCACTCCCGGGCGCGGGCCGTCACACGCCGGTAACACGACGCGGACCCCGAGGAAACACGGCGACGTCACGGTGGTGCCCGTCCTCGTCCCGATACCTTGGAGGTTGCCGTGGTCAACACCGGCGACACCGCCTGGATCCTCACCAGCGCCAGCTTCGTGCTGCTGATGACTCCGGGCCTCGCGCTCTTCTACGGCGGCATGGTCCGCGCCAAGAGCGTGCTGAACATGATGATGATGAGCTTCGGAGCGCTGGCCCTGATCAGCGTGCTCTGGGTGCTCTACGGCTACTCGATGGCCTTCGGCAACGACGTGGGGTACGGCCTGCTGGGCGACCCCACCGAGTACCTCGGCCTCGCAGGGCTGATGGAGGACACCACGTCCGAGGCGGGTGGCCTGCCCGCGATGGCGTTCGTCGGCTTCCAGGCCGTGTTCGCGATCATCACCGTCGCCCTCATCTCCGGCGCCATCGCCGACCGGGCCAAGTTCGGCGCGTGGATGGTCTTCGCCGGCATCTGGGCCACGGTCGTCTACTTCCCGGTCGCGCACTGGGTCTTCGACTTCACCCTCACCGACGACGACGGCACGGTCACCCACGTCGGTGGCTGGATCGCCAACAACCTCGAGGCCCTCGACTTCGCCGGCGGCACCGCGGTCCACATCAACGCCGGCGCAGCGGGTCTCGCCCTCGCGCTGGTCCTCGGCAAGCGCAAGGGCTTCGGCAGGGACCTGATGCGTCCGCACAACCTGCCGCTGGTCATGATCGGCGCCGGCCTGCTGTGGTTCGGCTGGTTCGGCTTCAACGCCGGCTCCGCCGTGGCCGCCAACAACACCGCCTCCGTCGCCTGGGTCAACACCCTCGTCGCCACCGCCGCCGCGACCCTGGCCTGGCTCCTGGTCGAGAAGATCCGGGACGGCAACTCCACCTCGCTGGGCGGCGCCTCCGGCGTCGTCGCGGGCCTCGTGGCCATCACCCCCGCCTGCGGTGCGGTCTCGCCGCTCGGTGCCATCGCGGTCGGTGCCATCGCCGGCGTGCTCTGCGCCCTGGCGGTCGGCCTGAAGTACCGCTTCGGCTACGACGACTCGCTCGACGTCGTCGGCGTCCACCTGGTCGGCGGGCTCGCCGGCACCATCCTGATCGGTCTGTTCGCCGACCCGTCTGCTCCCGCCGCCGGCAACTACGGTGGGGGCCTGTTCTACGGCGGCGGCGTCGACCAGCTCTGGCGCCAGATCGTCGGGGCGCTCGCGGTGCTGGCCTTCTCCTTCGTCCTGACCCTGGTCATCGGCGTCGCGATCCAGAAGACGATGGGCTTCCGGATCCCGGAGGAGGACGAGGTCGCGGGCATCGACTCGTACGCTCACGCGGAGTCGGGCTACGACTTCGGCTCGCTGGGTGCGGGTGGTTTCCGTCCGGGCGCGACCCGGGCCACGTCCGAGGCGAGCCCGACCAAGAACGAGGAGGTCTCGGCATGAAGCTCATCACCGCGGTGATCAAGCCGCACAAGCTCGATGACGTGAAGTCGGCGCTGGAGGCCTTCGGGATCCAGGGCATGACGGTCAGCGAGGCGAACGGCTACGGCCGCCAGCGCGGCCACACCGAGGTCTACCGGGGGGCGGAGTACACCGTCGACCTGGTGCCCAAGGTCCGCCTCGAGGTGGTGGTCGACGACGTCGACGCCGCCGACGTGGTGGAGGTCGTCGTCAAGTCCGCGCAGACCGGTCGGATCGGCGACGGCAAGGTCTGGGTCGTCCCGGTCGAGGACGTCGCCCGGGTCCGCACGGGGGAGCGCGGCCTGGACGCTCTGTGAACAGCAGCACCGACGCTCGCGCCGCAGGACCCCACCGGGACCTGCGGCGCGAGCGCCTGCTGCAGGCCGTCCGCTCCACGCTGGCGGACCCCGCGGGGGGCCCCGCACGGCGTGAGACCCTCGCTGCCACGGTCGACGACTGGCTGGTCGAGGTGTGGCGCGACGCGCGGCCCCCGTCCACCGGGGTCGCCCTGGTGGCCGTGGGGTCGCACGCCCGCCGCGACGCCGGTCCGGCGAGCGACCTCGACCTCGTCCTCCTGCACGACGGCAAGAGCCTCGGCAGGTCCGGCGTTCCCGTTCTCGCCGAACGGCTCTGGTATCCGGTGTGGGACTCCGGTCTTCGGCTCGACCACTCGGTCCGGACGGTCGACACGTGCCGGGAGATCTCCCGGCACGACCTCGCCGCGGCCCTCGGGCTGCTCGACCTGCGTGTCGTCGCCGGCGACGCCGCCCTCGGCCTGCGCACCCGCGAGGTGCTGCGCGAGCAGTGGCGCTCCGGCGCGCGCTCCCGCCTCGACGAGATCGCGGCCTCGCTCGCCGAGCGCTCCCGGCTGCACGGCGAGCTCGCCTACCTGCTGGAGGGCGACCTCAAGGAGGCGCGCGGCGGGTTGCGCGACGTCGTGGACCTGCACGCCCTGGTCGCCAGCTGGCTCGCCGACTCGCCGCACGGCGAGATGGACCGGGCCACCACGACCCTGCTGGACGTGCGGGACGCCCTGCACGCCGTGGCGGGCCGGTCCGGCGAGCGGCTGCTGCTGGCCGAGCAGGACGCCGTCGCGGTCGCCCTCGGGATCCCCGACGCCGACACGCTGCTGACCCGGGTCGCCTCCGCGGCCCGCACCGTCTCGCACAGCCTCGACCTCACGCTGCGGCGTGCCAGGGGGTCCACCACCCGGCGGCGCGGGCTGCGTCGGCAGAAGCCGCGGCTGCGTCCGCTGGAGCGGGGTCTGGTCGAGCACGTGGGCGCGGTGGTGCTGTCCTCAGCCGCCGCCCCGGTGAGCGACCCGACCATCTCGGTGCGGGCCGCCGCCGCGGCCGCGGCGCACGGGCTCCCGCTCTCGCCCGTGACCGCCACCCACCTCGCTCGCACGTCGGTCCCGCTGCCGGTTCCCTGGCCGCAGCAGGCCACGGAGGCCCTGGTGCGCCTGCTCGGCGCGGGGGAGGCGCTGGCCGGGGTCTGGGAGACGCTGGACCAGGCCGGCCTGGCCACGACCTGGATCCCCGAGTGGGCCGGCGTGCGCAACCGACCGCAGCGCACGGCCGTGCACCGGCACACCGTCGACCGCCACCTCGTGCAGACCTGCATCGAGGCCACGGCGCTGCTGGACCGCGTCTCGCGTCCGGACCTGCTGCTCGTCACCGCGCTGCTGCACGACATCGGCAAGCTGCCCGGGGCGATGGACCACTGCGGCGTCGGTGCGCCGATCGCCCACCGGGTCGCCACCCGGCTCGGGTTCCCCGCCGCTGACGCCGCCGTCGTGGAGCGGATGGTGCGCGAGCACCTGACCCTGGTCGAGCTCGCCACCCGGCGCGACCCGGACGACCCCCGGACCGTCGACGCCCTCGTCGCCGCCGTCGGCGGCCGCGAGGACCTGCTCGACCTGCTCCGCGCGCTCACCGAGGCCGACGCCCGCGCGGCCGGCCCTGCTGCCTGGACGCCCTGGCGCCGACGGCTCGTCGACGACCTGGTGGAGCGGGCCCGGGCCGACCTGCACGGCGTCGAGCCGACCGGTCCGAGCCCGCTCACCGCGACCGAGGAGGAGCTGGTCCGCGACGTGCGTGCGGCAGGCGAGCCGAGGGTCGAGGTCTCGACCCTGGACGGCGTGCAGACCGTCACCCTGGTGGCACCGGACCGGCCGGGCCTGTTCGCCGACGCCGCAGGGCTGCTGGCCTCCCAGGGCCTCGGCGTGCGCTCGGCCCTGGTGCGCACCGTCGACGGCGTCGCCGTCGACACCTGGTCGGTGCACGCCGGCACCACGGTGGCCGACGCCCCGGTGCTGAGGACGGGCCTGGTCCGGCTGGCCGACGGCGACCTCAGCGTGCTCGACCGGCTGGCCCGGCGCGAGGCCGCCTGGCGCCCGGGACGCAGCGGCGTCGACCCGGCCGGCCCGCGGGTGGTCGTGCTCTCCGGTGCCTCCGCGGACGCCACCGTGATCGAGGTGCGTGCGGTCGACCGTCCCGGACTGCTGCACGCGCTCGGCGCCACCCTGCGCGACCTCGGCGTCGACGTCCGCTCGGCCCACGTCGCCACCCACGGCGGACGGGCGGTCGACGTCCTGTACCTCACCGAGGCCGGCTCCGCCGTCGGCCAGGGGCGCCTGTCGGCCGCCCGCACCGGGGCCGTCGTCGGCGCCCTGATGGCCGCGGCCGGCTGGGAGCCTGCGGCCTGAGGCCACTCTCAGGCGCTGCGCCGCTCCGACGTGATCTCGGGGGAGGTCATGGCCCACCGGATGACGCCGGTGGCGGCGTCGCCCACGGGACGCACCAGCAGCCGCTCGGTGACGGGCAGCCGCGGCAGCCCGAGCGGCGTGCGCGCCCACCGCGGCAGCAGCGAGACCGCAGCGGCGGCGAGGGCGCCGTACCCGGGCCGGGCCGCCAGCGGCAGCGGGGGTTGCAGCAGCAGGAACCGGGCGGCGTCACGCGCGGCCGGCGTCGCCGCGAGCTCGGGCCGGAACGCGTCGATCCCGGCGTGCAGCGCCGCCACGGTCGTGGGCGGCTCGACCACCCCCAGCCGGGACGCGACGACGCCGCTCTGCTCGACGTAGAGGTCGGCCTCGGCCTCGGTGAGGGGCTCCGGCGCGTGCCGCTGGTAGGCGCTCAGGAAGCTGTCGGCCTCGGCCAGGTGCACCCAGGCGAGCAGGTGCGGGTCGTCGGCGGAGTAGGCGCGACCGTCCTCGGCCCGCCCGCGGACCCGGCCGTGGATCGTGCGCACGGCCTCGATCGCGCCCTCGGCCGCCTCGACGGTGCCGAACGTCGTGGTGGCCAGGAAGTGGCTGGTCCGTTGCAGCCGTCCCCACGGGTCGGCGCGGTAGCCCGAGTGCCCGGCGACCCCTGCCATCGCGAGCGGGTGCACGGACTGCAGCAGCAGCGCCCTGATGCCGCCGACGAACATCGTGGCGTCGGCGTGCACCCGCCAGACGGGGTCCTGCGGGCCGAACCAGCGCTCGCCCTCGGCACCCCAGATCAGCCGGGCGCGTTCCTGGGCGTCCTCGCCCGCCACCCGCGAGCGCAGCTGCCCCGCCAGCCCGGAGCGGACCCGGGCGATCACCTCGCGTCCCCTGTCTGCCGGCACCTGTCCAGTATGTGTCCGACTAGGCTGTGTCGCGATCCCGAGCCGAAGGAACCTGCACCTGTGTTCGCCACCCTCTCCGACCGTCTCACCGCGACGTTCAAGAACCTGCGGGGCAAGGGACGGCTGTCCGAGGCCGACGTCGACGCGACGATCCGCGAGATCCGACGCGCCCTGCTCGACGCCGACGTCGCCCTCCCCGTCGTCCGCGAGTTCACCGCGCGCGTGCGGGAGCGGACGCTGTCGGAGGAGGTCTCCGGCGCGCTCAACCCGGCTCAGCAGGTCGTCAAGGTGGTCAACGACGAGCTGGTCACGATCCTCGGCGGCGAGCAGCGCCGGCTGACCTTCGCCAAGAACCCGCCGACCGTGATCATGCTCGCCGGCCTCCAGGGCGCCGGGAAGACCACGCTCGCGGGCAAGCTCGGGTACTGGCTCAAGGAGCAGGGCCACGCGCCGCTGCTGGTGGCAGCCGACCTCCAGCGGCCGAACGCGGTCACCCAGCTGCAGGTGGTGGGTCAGCGCGCTGGTGTCACGGTGTTCGCCCCCGAGCCCGGCAACGGCGTCGGCGACCCGGTCGACGTCGCCCGGCGGGCCATGGTCGAGGCCCGCTCCAAGCAGTTCGACGTCGTGATCGTCGACACCGCCGGCCGCCTCGGCGTGGACGCCCAGATGATGCAGCAGGCCGCCGACATCAAGGCCGAGGTCCGGCCCGACGAGGTGCTGTTCGTCGTGGACGCGATGATCGGCCAGGACGCCGTGCAGACCGCGCAGGCGTTCCTCGACGGTGTCGACATCACCGGGGTGGTGCTGACCAAGCTCGACGGCGACGCCCGCGGCGGTGCGGCCCTGTCGGTGGCCTCGGTGACCGGCCGCCCTGTGATGTTCGCCTCCACCGGCGAGAAGCTCACCGAGTTCGAGCCGTTCTACCCCGACCGGATGGCGTCGCGGATCCTCGACATGGGTGACGTCCTGACCCTGATCGAGCAGGCCGAGAGGGCCTTCGAGGCCGACGAGGCCGCCGAGATGGCGCGCAAGTTCGGTGCGGGAGAAGACTTCACGTTCGACGACTTCCTGCAGCAGATGCAGGGCCTGCGCAAGATGGGCTCGATGAAGAAGATGCTCGGGATGCTCCCGGGCATGGGCGAGATGCGTGAGCAGCTGGAGAACTTCGACGAGCGCGAGATCGACCGGATCGAGGCGATCGTCCGGTCGATGACCCCTCAGGAGCGGTACCAGCCGAAGATCATCAACGGCTCGCGCCGCTCACGCATCGCCCGGGGGTCGGGCGTCACCGTGACCGACGTCAACCAGCTGCTCGAGCGGTTCGCCGACGCGCAGAAGATGATGCGCCAGCTCCGCAAGGGCGGCGGCATCCCCGGCATGCCGGGTATGGGCGCGATGCCGGGCATGGGCGGGCTGCCGGGCAGCGGCAGCAAGAAGGCCCGCGGCAAGCAGGCGGCCCGCGGCGCGAAGAAGGGCAAGGCGCGGTCGGGCAACCCGGCCAAGCGCGCCCAGCAGGAGCAGTCGGTGCGCACGTCCGCACCCGGCTCGGCGTTCGGAGTCGGGACCGAAGCGCCACCCAGCGAGCTCGACGCGCTTGACCCCGCCGCACTGCCTCCCGGTTTCGAGAAGTTCCTCGGCCGCTGAGCCGTGGGCCGGTGGACCACCCAGCTGGGGGACGAGCGGGTCAGCGTCGACTGCCTCGACACTGCCGCGGAGCACGTCCCGTGGCTGCTGCAGCGGCTGAGCGCCGCGCACGAGCAGGGCGTGCGTTTCACCGCCGGCGCCCCGAGGTGAGCACGACGCTGAGGGTGCAGAGCTGACGCCCTCGCCGACCCGGTGCCCTTCCCCCTGCACCGGATGCTGGTGCAGGGTCCCACCCTGGTGCCCGCCCTGGCCCTGATGACCGACGGTGTCACCACCTGTCGCAGGCGCGGCTCACCAGCCGTTGGCTAGGTTCCCTCCATGGCGGACGTGCTGCGGGTCGAGGGGCCGGTGCTGGTCGGACGCGACGAGGTGGTCGACGGCCTGTGGGTGCTGGAGGGTCGGGTCACCTTCACCACGCCCGGAGCCGGCCACGACGTCACCACCGTCCGCGGGTGGACCGTCCCGGGGCTGGTGGACGCCCACTGCCACGTCGGCCTGGACGCCCACGGCGCCGTCGACGAGGCGACGACCGAGGCGCAGGCCCTGGCCGACCGCGACGCGGGCACCCTGCTGGTCCGCGACGCCGGCAGCCCGGCCGACACCCGCTGGATCGACGACCGCGTCGACCTGCCGAAGATCATCCGAGCCGGACGCCACATCGCCCGCACCAAGCGGTACATCCGCAACTACGCGCACGAGATCGAGCCGGACGAGCTGCCCGCTCGCATGGTGCAGGAGGCACGCGCCGGCGACGGCTGGGTGAAGATCGTCGGGGACTGGATCGACCGTGCCGCAGGCGATCTCGCGCCGTGCTGGCCGCTGGAAGCACTGCGGGCGGGGATCGCCGCGGCGCACGCGGAGGGCGCGCGGGTGACCGCTCACTGCTTCGGTGAGGAGTGCCTGCCCGACCTGCTGGCGGCCGGCATCGACGGCATCGAGCACGGCACCGGCTTCGGCGCGGGGACGATCGAGACGGCGGCGACCCAGGGGGTGGCGGTGGTGCCGACCCTGGTCAACATCGCGACCTTCCCGCAGCTGGCCGCCCCCGCCCGGGGGAGGTTCGACGCCTGGGCCGACCACATGCTGGCGTTGCACGAACGCCGCTACGCCACCGTCGCCGCGCTGCACGAGGCGGGCGTGCCCGTCCACGTCGGCACCGACGCAGGTGGGTCGTTGCCGCACGGGCTGGTGGCGGCCGAGCTGGCCGAGTTGGTCACCGCGGGGCTGTCGCCGCTGGACGCCCTGGACGCCGGCTGCTGGGCGTCCCGGACCTGGCTCGGGAGTCCCGGGTTGGAGGAGGGCGCCGACGCCGACCTCGTCGTGTGCGCCGAGGACCCGCGCGCCGACGTGCGCCCCCTCGCGAACCCGACGGCAGTCGTGCTGCGCGGGAAGCAGGTACGACCCGGCGGGTGAAAGTTCTGGGGCGCAGGTGTCGATCCCTGGCGCCGCGGTTCGGTGGAGGGGGTGTCATGTCCCTACCGGCACGAAGGAGCCCATCATGAAGTACGTCCTGATGTACGTCGACACCCCCGAGCTCGCGGACGCGGTCCCGCCCGAGCGGCAGCAGGAGGTCTACCAGCAGATGTACGCGTGGTTCGGCGAGAACGGTGCCGCGTTCAGCGACACCGGCGCCGAGCTGCAGGCGCCGTCGACGGCCACCACCGTGCGCTCGGGGGCAGAGGGTGCCGCCCCCGTCGTCGTCGACGGTCCGTACAGCGAGGCCAAGGAGCGGATCGGGGGCTTCAGCGTCATCGACGTCCCGGACCTCGACGCCGCGATCGCCCTGGTGCGGACGTGGCCCTCGCTCCAGCTGCCCGGGGTCTCGGTCGAGATCCGTCCGATGGTGGTCGACTACTCGGCTCTCGAGGAACCCGCGCAGGAGGCGGTCGTCGAGGCGCTGCGCACCTGGCCGACCCGCGGGGTCCCTGCGAACCCCGCGGGTTGGCTGACCCTGACCGCTCAGCGGCGTGCTGTCGATCTGCTCCGGACCCGGGCCCGGCAGCAGCGGCTGGCCGGTCGGCTGGCCGAGGACCTGGCGCCCGAACCCGTCGCAGGGGCGGGCGCGGTCCCCGACGAACGGCTCCCCATGCTGTTCGCCTGCTGCCACCCGGCTCTGGCTGCCGAGACCCGGCTGGCGCTGACGCTGCGGGCGGTGCTCGGCCTCATCACCGCCCAGGTGTCGCGTGCCTTCCTGGTGCCGGAGCCGACGATGACGCAGCGGCTGGTGCGCGCCAAGCGCAAGATCGTGGCAGCCGGCATCCCCTTCGCCGTCCCGGAGGGGGAGCAGCTGGCCCAGCGGCTCGACGAGGTCCTCGCCCTCGTCTGCCTGGCCTACAACGCGGGCTACCTCGACCCCGCGGTGACGACCGGGGGGACGGCGGGCCAGGGCCTGGCCGCCGACGCGGTCTGGCTCGCGGAGGTGGTCGCGGGGGCGGTTCCAGCTGCAGGCGGCGATCGCCGGGTGCCACGCGACGGCGGCGACGCTGGACCAGACCGACTGGCTGCGGATCCTCACCCTCTACGACCTGTTGCTCACCCACGACCCGTCACCGGTGGTGCGGCTGAACCATGCCGTGGCCCTGTCCCACGTCCGCGGGCCGCAGGCCGCCCTCGACGAGGTGGACGCCGTCGAGGGCCGGCTCGA
>JBBQSN010000105.1:0-12408 GCA_038213835.1 Actinomycetales bacterium | reverse complement strand
CAGTCAGCGTGGGTCCGGTCGTCAACCGATCCTCGGCCACCTCACCGACGTCAGTGGCCCCTCGAGCCACCGGTCGGGCCGTGGACTACTCGTGTTGCGCGTCGCGCCAGGCCTGCCAGACGTCGGGGCGGAGTCGACCGCGTTCGGGCACGGGGATCCCTGCGGCGCGCGCCCAGGCACGCACCTGCGCGGTCGTCGGCGTGGTCTCGGGCGGGGCCGCCGTGTCCTGCGCCGGCGGGGCGATGCCGATGCGCGCGGAGAAGGCCTGCTCGGTCTCGGCCCAGGCGTGCGCGGCAGCCAGGTACCGGTAGGTCCACTCCTCGGCGAGCTGCCGGGACTCGCAGAACACGATCGGCACCCCGGGCCAGCGGACCTGCAGCTCGGCCAGCCCGTCGGCCACCACGGCCGGACGGACCCGGTCCAGCTTGTAGACCTGTGAGTAGCGGTCCTCGACCACGACCGCCGCACGGGGCAGGGCGGCGAGGTCAGCGACCGCGTAGCGCAGCTTCCCGTTGACCACGCTGGACACCAGATCCGCCAGCGACTTGCGTTCCACCGCCGCGACCAACCGGTCAGCCACGGTGATGCCGTAGTCCCCGCACGGCAGTGCCCGCTTGATCGCGATCACCTGCTGGGCCGCGAACCGGTAGGCGTACTGCTCGCGGGTGTCGACGAGGATCTGCAGCGAGGCGATGCCGGCGGCGCGGGCCGTCGGGGTGGTGACGTTCGGCCGGGCCTGCTTGCGGGTGCGTGGTGACTGCCAGAAGACGGCCTCGCGGCCGCGGGCGGTGGTGAACACGATCTGCGAGCGGTTCTCCCGGCCACGGTCCAGGATCAGGTCGATCGCCCCGCCACGGCGAACGCACGAGCGGATCGGCGACCGATCGACGACATCCGGCTCGGCCGGCCACTCCTGGACGCCCACCGGGTAGCAGTACAGGGCCTTGGCCCGCGGCCACGTGCCGGAGGTCCGGAACACCATCCCGCCGCCCAGCGGCAGCCGAAGCAGAAAACCCAGTCGGGAGTCCGGGTCGGGGTTGACCGCCACGAGGAACTCGTCCATCAGCTCTTGGCTTCCGAGGCCGCCGGCACGCCTATGCACTCCGTCGATTCCCTGGGCACGGTGCACATCCTCCTGCACTCACGACGAGCGCCTCTTCGTCTGCGCACGCGGCGCGCGGGGGGCAGTGCACCAGCTTCACGCGGGGGCTACGTCGACGGGCCTGACGGAATGGACAGCAGGACGCCAGTCGGTGCAGGGTTCTGCGGTGCCCCTTCGGACCGTCACGCGGCATCCCCCAGCACGCGCCCTCCCGGTGGCGATGGGCGTCCTCGCCGTCCTCGCCCTTGCCGGGTGCGGCGGCGACGACCCGGGACCGGCCCAGACCGTGACGGTCACGAGCGAGCCCTCGACCTCCGCCCCGGCCAGCAGCCCGGCCACCACCCCCGAGGACACCGGCCCGACGAGCGACGTCACCGACCGGGCGCACGACCTCGGAACCCTCACCGACGTCGAGGACGTCGACGGCACCACGGTGCTGACCCTGGACCGCTGGACCTACGGCGACTGGTCGGAGGAGAAGGTGTCTCAGGAGGGCGTGCCGCTCGAGCCGCTCACCGAGAACCCGTTCCGGAACCAGAACAGCGACAGCACCTACGTGGTGCCGGTCTCGAGAGACGTCGTCGTGGGCCTGAACTCCTGCACCGTGGGCACTGACCAGCAGCCGCGCCTCGCCACGACCCCCGGCTCGGTCGAGGACCTCGCGACCGGCGACACGATCTGGCTGCTCACCTACGACGACGGCGTCCTGACCCGGGCCGACACCGCCGCGGTCTGCTGATCCGCGGCCCGGGTCCGAACGTCCGGTGCAGCCGCGGGAGGGCGACCTCGAGGTCCAGCCAGTGCATGGCCGTGGCGCCGGGCACCGATCCGTCCGGCGAGGACGGCCTGCCCACTGCCCGTACCGACGTCGAGGACCCTAGGAGGGACGCTCAACGCGCGGGGCGCAGCTCCTGGGTGCAGCACTTGACGCTGCCGCCGCCCTTGAGCAGTTCGGACAGGTCGACCGGCACCGGGACGTAGCCCCGCTCGGCCAGCTGAGCCGCGAACTTCTCCGCCGTGGCCGGGAGGACGACGTTCTGACCGTCGCTGACGGCGTTGAGCCCCAGCACCTCGGCGTCGACCTCGTGCACCTCGATCGCCTCGGGGAACATCCGGCGCACGATCCGCTGGCTGCCTTCGCTGAAAGCACCCGGGTACCAGGCGATCTGGGACGAGCCCGGGGTGTCGTCGAGCACGCACAGCGCGACGTCGAGGTGGTAGTAGCGCGGGTCGACCAGCCGCAGCGACACCACCGGCATCCCGATCGTGTCGGCCAGCTCGGCGTGCGCCCGCGGGTCGGTGCGGAAGCCGTACCCGGCCAGGACGACGTCGCCGGTGACCGCGAAGTCGCCCTCGGCCTCGTTGGTGTGCTGCGGGACGACGACCTCGGACCAGCCGAGCTCCTCGGCGTGCTCGGCGTGCCAGGCCAGGTGGTGGGCCGCCTCGTCGGTGCGCTGCGGGGTGGCGAAGCTGGCGCCCAGGACCCTGCCGCCGGCCACGGTGGAACCGTTCGCCGCGAAGACCATGTCGGGCAGCCCCGGCACCGGCTCGAGCAGGTCGACCCGGTGGCCGAGGTCCCGGTAGGTCTGCACCAGGACGTTCCACTGGGCGACGGCGAGGTTGGTGTCGACGGGCGCGGTCGCGTCCATCCAGGGGTTGATCTCGTAGACCACCTCGAAGTGGCGGGGGGCGCACATGAGGTAGTGCCGGGGCAGCGACATGTCTGCAACGGTAAGGTCGGGTGCCAGTACCGATCAAGGCTGGATACCGCCGCTAGAGAGGCAGTCCGTTGCGCATCGATGAGACAGACCGACGAATCATTGCGTCACTGCTGGAGGACTCTCGTCGCAGCTTCCAGGTCGTGGGGGCCGACGTCGGGCTGAGCGCGCCCGCGGTCAAGCGCCGGGTCGACCGGCTGCGGGCCGATGGCGTGGTGCGCGCCTTCACCACCGTGGTCGACCCCGCCGCCCTCGGGTGGACGATCGAGTCGTTCGTGGAGATCTTCTGCGACGGCCGGGTCTCCCCCGCCCGGATCCGGGCGATGGTCTCCGACATCCCGGAGGTGCTGGCCGCGTTCACCGTCACGGGCGAGGCCGACGCCATGCTGCAGGTGCGCGCCGCCGACATGACCCACTTCGAGCACGTGCTCGAGACCGTGCGCGACCACGACGGTGTGCAGAAGACCCGCTCCACGATGGTGCTGTCGCGGCTCTGAGGCGCCTCAGCCCGGCGGCAGGAGCTCCCGGGCCGGCGGCACGGCCTGCGCCGGGGCCCGCAGCGGCTTCACCAGGTCGACCGGCGGCGTCCGCTTCTCCATCCAGCGCTCGGGCCCGCTCCCCGCCCGGGCCTTGCGTGCCCGCTGGGCCTGCTCGGTGAGCAGCCGCAGGGCGGAGGAGGCCTCGAGGTGGTCGACGCGGGGCGAGATGGGGCCCGGCGTGCTGTGCGCGACCAGGCTCGCCAGGCCGAGCCGACGCTGCACCGGCCCCTGCTCCAGACCGAGGCTCTGGGTGCGCTCGTGCGGCACCAGCACCAGCCGCCGGGTGAACCGCCCGGACCGCATCAGCAGGGCGCGCTCGCTCACCGCGACCCCGTGACGGCGCCAGGACAGCGGGTCCAGCCAGCGCGACGAGCGGGGCGCCCCGACGTAGCCGGCCGGGTCGACCTCGACCTCGCCGGTCGTCCCGGCCAGGCCGGCCTCGAGCAGCCCGACGGGGTCGGGGTGGCCGAGGTCCGGCAGCACGACCGACAGCACACGGAACGCCTCGCCCCGGGTGGCCACCGGCAGCAGCACCGTCTCCTTCTCCTGGCCGTCGGCGCCCACCCCGTACCCGGCCACGTTGACCTGCACCTTCCACCAGTCCTTGCCCCGCCACAGCAGCCCCTGGGTGAGCTGCACCGCCTGCACGCGTCCGGGCGGGACGGTCTGGGCCCGGGTCTCCAGCAGTCCGTGCTTCAGCCGCAGCCCGTCCGGGGAGGCGGCGACCCGGAAGCCGAAGCCGCCGGTGAACTGGGTCCAGTACGTCGACACCACGCCCAGCAGGGCGGGGACCACGCCGAACAGGACCGCCGGGTAGAGGAAGGAGGCCGCCACCACGCCGACCAGGACCACGGCGGCCACGATGGTGCCGCCCGAGAGCACCATCGAGGCGAGCAGCCGACCGACCGGCACCTGGACCAGCTCGTCCTCGGGCGCCTCGGGGGCGTCCTCGCCCTCGAAGCCCACCCCGGCCGATTGGGCCAGCAGCACGCCGCGCAGCCGCTGGGCGTCGGAGTCGCGCAGGTAGGAGAGCTTCACGTCGGACCCGGCGCCGCCCGCCACCTCGAGCTTGAGCTCGGACAGCCCGAAGATGCGGCCGAGGAGCGGCTGCACGACGTCGACGGCCTGGAGCCGGTCGAGCCGCGCCTGGCGCTGCTGGCGGAACAGCACGCCGGAGTGGAGCTGGACGATGTCGGTGCCGACCCGGTAGCGGGTCATCCGCCACGACAGGTAGGCCCACACCGACGCCGCGAGGGCGAGGGCGACCAGCACGCCCAGGGTGATCATGACCTCCGTGCGGCCGGGAGCCGCACCGCCCGCGATCAGGTCGTCGCCGCGCTGCTGCCCGACGATGACCAGGGCGATCGCCAGCACCTTCCAGCCCTTGAGCACGGGCGTGACCTTGTGCAGCCGGCGCCAGCCGTCCTGGTCAGCCGGTGGGAGGGCACCCGGTGCCGGCCCGGCGGGCAGGTCGGGTGCCGGCCCGGCGGGCAGGTCGGGTGCCGGCCCTACGGGCAGGTCGGGTGCCGGCCCGGCGGGCAGGTCGGGTGCCGGCCGGTCCGCCGAGGGCGGGGCCGTCCCCGATGAGGATCCCGACTGGGTCACAGTCCGGCCAGCCGGGCCTCGCCCCGGGACGCCAACCGGTCACGCAGCCGTGCCGCCTCGTCCGGGTGCAGCCCGGGGATCGCGGCGTCGGTGCCTGCGGACGCGGTGTGCAGCTGGACCTTGGACAGGTCGAAGGCACGGTCGACCGGCCCGGCCTGGACGTCGACGAACTGCATCCGGCCGTAGGGCACCACCACGAGCTCCTTGAACACGACCCCGTGCTTGATCAGGAGGTCCTGGTCGCGCTCGGCGTACCCCCACGAACGCACCTGGCGCGGGATGAGCAGGAGCATCCAGGCGGCGAGCACCAGCCAGACCGCCAGGATCGTCCAGGTCCACCAGGTGCTGACGAGCAGGGCCAGGACGAGCAGCGGGGCCGCCAGGACCACGACCGTGATGCCCGTCCCGATGAACCGCACGGTGGTGAGCTTGGGGGACACCGGCGTCCAGGTGACGTCCGACGGCGCGAACGGGTCGGACGGACTCATCGCATCTCCCTCGTGCCTCGATGCGGCCCCCGCCGGGGTGGGTGGCCCTCGACTCGCATCCTTTCACGCCCCAGGTGGCACACTCGCGGGCATGGGGACCCGCGAGCACGTGGTGGTCGGCCTGGGTGCCGGGTCGGCCGACGTGCGCCCACCGGGTGGGGCCGGGGCGCGTGACCTGCCCACCCAGGAGATGGTGCTCAACATCGGGCCGCAGCACCCGGCCACCCACGGCGTCCTGCGGCTGCGCCTGGTCCTGGACGGCGAGCTGATCGTGGAGGCCGAGCCCGTCGTCGGGTACATGCACCGCGGGGCGGAGAAGCTGTTCGAGGCACGCGACTACCGGCAGATCATCGTGCTCGCGAACCGGCACGACTGGCTCTCCGCCTTCTCCAACGAGCTCGGTGTGGTGCTCGGCGTCGAGCACCTGCTCGGCATGGAGGTGCCCGAGCGCGCCACCTGGACCCGCACCCTGCTGGCCGAGCTGAACCGGGTGCTCTCGCACCTGATGTTCCTCGGCTCGTACCCGCTCGAGCTCGGCGCGATCACCCCCGTCTTCTACGCCTTCACCGAGCGCGAGCAGCTGCAGGCCGTGATGGAGGAGGTCTCCGGCGGCCGGATGCACTACATGTTCAACCGGGTCGGCGGGCTGAAGGACGACCTGCCGGCCGGCTGGACGGGCCGGGTGCTCGAGGCTGTCGCCGCGGTGCGCCAGGGCATGGGCCGGCTGGAGGGCCTGCTGCTCGGCAACGAGATCCTGCGGGCGCGCACCGAGGGCGTCGGCGTGCTCTCGCCGGAGCTGGTGCACGCCTACGGCACGAGCGGGCCGATCGCGCGGGCCAGCGGGGTCGACCTCGACCTGCGCCGCGACGAGCCGTACCTGGCCTACGGCGAGTTGTTCGGCGAGGCCGGTCCCGGCCGCGTGGTCACCCGCACCGCCGGCGACTGCCTGGCCCGGCTGGAGTGCCTGGTCGAGCAGGTGCACGTCAGCCTCGACCTCGCCGACGCCTGCGTCGAGCGACTGCGCGGCCTCCCGCAGGGGCCGGTCAACGTGCGGCTCCCGAAGGTGCTGCGGGTGCCGGAGGGCCACCGCTACACCTGGACGGAGAACCCGCTCGGCCTCAACGGCTACTACCTCGTCTCGCGCGGGGACAAGACCCCGTGGCGGCTCAAGCTGCGCTCGGCCTCGTTCAACAACGTGCAGGTCCTCAGCGAGCTGCTCCCCGGCTGCCTGGTCTCCGACATGGTCGCGATCCTCGGCTCGACCTTCTTCGTCGTCGGCGACGTCGACAAGTAGCCCGCTGCTGGTCGCCGAAGCAGCGGACATGGGGAAAGTCACCGTCGAAGGCCAGGCCGGCCAGACCGATGGTGGGAGGCGCACGGGTGCGCCGCGACCACTGCGGCGCACCCGTGGGACGCTCGCCGGGTGGACGACCTCCCCCTCACCGACCACCCGACCGACGCCAGCACGGCCCTGGACGTCGCGGACCTGCGCCGGCACGTGCACGCCCGCTACGCCGCCGTCCGGGCCGCCGTGGAGCCGGTCGCGGCGCACGCGCTCTGGGCGGCGGGCCACGCCGGCCTGCTCGCCGACCACCCCGCCTCGGCGGTCCTGCCCGAGCACCGCGGCACCAGGGTGCAGGTGGCGGCGTACGACCCGGCCTGGCGGTTCGAGGTGCCGGTGTCCGAGGCCGAGCACCACCGGATCCAGGTCCGCACCGGCACCGACGGCGTGGTGACCTACGAACGGGTCGGCCGGGTCGAGCTCCCCGGGGCCGGCTCCCTGGACATCTGGTGGCACGCGGGCTACGGCGGGGGCATCTTCGTCCCGTTCCGGGACGTGGGGTCGCGTACGGGCGGCTACGGCGGCGGGCGGTACCTGCTCGACACGACCAAGGGCGCCGACCTCGGCACCGGGCCGGGCGGGGAGCTGATCGTCGACCTCAATTTCGCCTACCACCCGTCCTGCGCCTACGACCCGGCCTGGGCCTGCCCGCTGGCGCCCCCCGGCAACGTGCTCGAGGTCGATGTCCCGGTCGGCGAGGTCTACGCGGGTCCCTGGACGCACTGATCCGGGCGAGCGTCCCGGGGAGGCCCGGACGCGTCAGCCGGTCGATCAGCCGATCAGGTCCTTGGACTCCAGGTAGTCGCGGGCGACGTCGGCCGCCTGCTCGCGCTGGCCGTCGACCCGGGCGTTGAGCTCGGTGAGGTCCTCGGTGGTGAGCACGCCGGCGATCCTGTTCAGCGCCTCGGCCACCTCGGCGTCGCCGCCCGCACCCTCGGAGTTGACGACGGGCACCAGGTTGTCGGCCGCCTGCAGCATCTTGTCGTCCTCGAGGATGACCAGGCCCAGGCCCTCGAGCGTGCCGTCGGTGGTACCGGCCAGGCCGACCTGCGCGTCGCCGTCGACGACCTTCTGCTTGCCGGTGGCGCTGCCGAACTCGTCGCCGGTGACGCTGGCGACGGTGATGCCGTAGGTGCCCTCCAGGCCCGGGGCGCAGTAGATGCGCACCTCGGACAGGCACTCGTCGTCTGCGGCCAGCACGATCGGCTCACCCAGGGCGCCGAGGTCGGACAGCGTGGTGAGAGAGTTCTGGTCGGCGAAGTCCTGGGTGACGTAGAAGCCGTTGGCGTCGATCGCCTCGGCCGGGTCGAGCACCATCAGGCCTTGCTCCTCGGCCAGCGGCTGCATGGCCGCGACGGTCTCGTCGGCGTCGGAGGTGGCGATCGCCGCGACCTCGGGACCGTTCGCCTCGCGGTTGAAGTACTCCGCCAGCGTCGCCGCGTACTCAGGGACGACGTCGATCTCGCCGTCCGCCAGGGACTTCATGTAGATCTCCCGCTGTCCCGCGGTCTTCACCACGACGGTGTAGCCCGCGTCCTCGAGCAGGAGCTTGTACATCTCCTCCATGATCGCCATCTCGGTGAACTGGGCACCGCCCACGACGATCGTGCCCAGGTCACCGTTGCCGGCGGAGCCGGAGGTCTCCTCCTCCTCGAAGGCGTCGCCCCCGCCGCAGGCGGACAGGGCCAGCACCGGGACGGCGACCAGGGCCACGAGGGATCGGCGCAGGCCGATGGTGGTGAGGGAGCGCATGGGGGCTACCGCCTTCTGTGTCCCGCGGCCGGAGGGGCCGCGCGTGTCCGACGGACGTGATCGCCCGTACGGATCCATGCAACCCCGCGGGTCCGACGTTCTCATCCCGAGATCGGGGGTGCGGACGTCACGATCGCGTCACGACCGCTGCGCGGCCACGGGCAGGGACCGGTCAGACGCCCGTGGGGACCGTTCGTCCCGTGGTCGCCGGGACGGGGTTCTCGCCCTCGTCGGCGGTCGGGCGACCGGGACGACGACGGACCCGGTGCTCCAGGGCGGCGAGCAGCCCCTCGGTGGCCAGCGCCAGCAGCGTCACGATGATCGCCGAGCCGAGGATCTTGCCCTGGTCCTGGTTCGAGAACCCGCTGGCGATGATCCGTCCGAGCGCACCGCCGCCGACCAGGCCGAGCACGGTCGCGGTCGCCACCACCTGCACCGCAGCCAGCCGCACCCCGGTCATCAGCAGCGGGGTGGCCAGCGGCAGCTCGACCCGCATCACGACCTGCCAGCCGGACATGCCGACGCCACGGGCGGCGTCGACGACCCCGCGGTCGACCTCGCGCATCCCGACGTAGGTGTTGGTCAGCAACGGCGGCAGCGCGAACAACGCCAGCGCGAGCACGAACGAGAAGGTGTTGACGCCCAACGGGTCCGGCAGCATCACGAACAGCACCAGCAACGCGAAGGTGGGCACCGCGCGGGCGGCGTTGCCGATGTTGACGGCCAGCACCCCGCCCCGGCCCACGTGCCCGAGCCAGACCGCGAGCGGGACAGCCACCAGGGTCGCGGCGAGCAGCGCCAGCGCCGAGATGCCGATGTGCTCGATCAGCCGGTTGAGCAGCCCCGGCGTGCCCTGCCAGCTCTGCGGCTCGCCCAGGTACCCGACCAGGTCCCCCAGCGGCCCGGTCACGCTGCTCCCCCCCTCGTCCACGGCGTCATCAGCTTCTGCAGCGCCAGCAGCAGCAGGTCGGCCAGCACGGCCAGCACGACGCACAGCACCACGGCGGTGAGCACCTGCGCGCGGAAGTTGCTCCCCAGGCCCTCGTTGATCAGGCCGCCGAGCCCGCCGAAGCCGACCAGGAAGCCGATCGTCGCCAGCGCGATGGTCGACACGGTGGCCACCCGCAGGCCGGCGAACACCGACGGCAGCGCGAGCGGCACCTGTACCCGCCAGAGCATCCGGGAGCGGGCGAAGCCCATCCCGTGGGCGGCGTCGACGACGTCCTCCGGGACGGCGTCCAGCCCGGCGACGACGTTCCGCACCAGGATGGTGATCGAGTACAGGCCGAGAGCGACCACCACCGTCGTCCGGCTCAGGCCCGTGACCGGCAGCAGCACCGAGATCAGGGCCAGCGACGGGATCGTGTAGATCACCGTGCTGGCGCCCATCACGACCGAGCGCAGCAGGCGGGAGCGACGCGCGAGGAGCGCGAGCGGGAACGCGAAGAGCAGGCCGAGGCCCACGCTCAGCAGGGTGATGCTGAGGTGTTCCCCGACCGCCGACACGATCTGCTCCTGGCGGGTGGTGACGTACTCGCCGCACACCCATTCGTTGCGGAGCAGGCAGTTGTCCCCCACGCTGGCAGTATGGAAGCCGGCCTGGGGAGGACCCAGCAGGACGTCGTGGACGGCGACGAGGCTCACGCCCACGACCGTAGCGGCGAACCCATGATCCGTCTCGACGGCGTGGGCAAGAGGTATCCGGACGGGACCGTCGCGGTCGACGCGCTCGACCTCGACGTCGCCCGCGGCGACCTCGTCGCCCTCGTCGGGCCCTCGGGCTGCGGCAAGTCCACGACGCTGCGGATGGTGAACCGGCTGATCGAGCCGACGTCGGGCCGGATCGTGCTCGAGGGCGAGGACGTCACCACGGTCGACCCGGTGAGGCTGCGGCGGCGGATGGGGTACGTCATCCAGCAGATCGGCCTGTTCCCGCACCAGACGATCGCCACCAACGTGGGCACCGTCCCCGACCTCGTGGGGTGGGACTCCTCGCGCAAGAAGGCCCGGGTGAACGAGCTGCTCGAGCTCGTCGGGCTGGCCCCTGCCCAGTACGCGAGCCGCTACCCGCACGAGCTCTCCGGCGGGCAGCGCCAGCGCGTCGGCGTGGCCCGCGCGCTCGCCGCCGACCCGCCCGTGCTGCTGATGGACGAGCCGTTCGGTGCCGTCGACCCGATCGCGCGCGACCGGCTCCAGGTGCAGTTCCGGCAGATCCAGTCCGACCTCGACAAGACGGTGCTGCTCGTCACGCACGACATCGACGAGGCGGTGCGGATGGCCGACAAGGTGGCCGTGCTCTCGCAGGGCGGCCGGCTCGAGCAGTACGCCGCCCCCGCGACGGTGCTCGGCACGCCTGCCAACGACTTCGTCGCCGACTTCGTGGGGGCCGACCGCGGGCTGCGGCGTCTGGCCGTCACCCTGATCGAGCCGCAGGACCTCGAGCACCCCCCGACCGTGCTGCTGTCGGACGGCGTGGAGGAGGCCTGGACGCTGCTGTCCGCGCAGGGCAACCGCGCGTCCGGCACCAACAGCCCGCCCTACGCCGTGGTCCTGGACAGTGCCGGCGACCTGCACGGGTGGGTGGCCGCACGGCACCTGACCGGGCGCTCGCCCGGCTCGACCGTCGCGGACGTCGTGCGCCGGTTCGACGACACCGTCTCGGTCGGCGAGACCCTGCGCCGCGGCCTGTCGGAGATCGTCCAGCACGATGCCGGCTGGCTGCCGGTGCTGGACGGCGACCGCTACGTGGGCGTGCTGACGGCCGTGGCTGTGCATGCCGCGCTGCGCCGCACGGTGCCGACCGAGGCCTGACCCCGGCCTGACCCCGGCCTGACCCCCGGCCCGACCCCCGGCCTGACCGGCCGAGAAGGCTCAGCCGAACTTGTGGTCGAGCTCGCAGAGCCAGATCGTCCTGGCCGACTTCTCGCTGCCGCTGACGTGCTCGATGCGCACGCCGGGACGCCCGCACTGTGGACACGTCGGTGCTGTGCTCATGGCCTGACTGTGCCACCTCGCCGCGCAGGACTCCACCTGCCGGGCAACCCTTTCCTGCTCCCCGAGCGTCTAGTGCGTGCTCGTCCTCGCCACCCTCTTCCTGCCGGCCGCCGCGCGGTGCTCGCGGTGACCCTGCTGGGCGGGTCGGCGCGCAGCCCGGACGGGTTCATGGTCAACACGGTGACCGACCACGTCGCCCTGGCGGCCGGTGGCGCCGAGGTCCGGGTCCCTGCACCGTCGGACATGGCGCTGGCCGGCTCGGCCCGGCTCTCGCGCTCCGGGACGCACCTCGTCCGGCTGTGCACCGGCGTCGGCTGCGACGCGCAGGTGCAGGTCCTGGACCTGCGCAGCGGCGAGGACCAGCGGTTCGACGCGGCGAGCACCTCCGCCGCCGAGCTCTCGCCCGACGGTCGGCTGCTCGCCTGGCCCGGTCACGACGGCGTGCACATCGTGGACGTCGTGACCGGCTCGGACACCCTGCACCGGCTGGTCGGTGGTGACGCGGCGACCGCGGTCGGCTGGTCCCCGGACAGCCGGACGCTGGCAGCGCAGCACGGCCAGTCCGTGGTGCTGCTCGACCGCGACGGCCTCGAGACCGGGTGGCTGGACGGCCTCCGGATGACCAACGGAGGTCTGTCGTGGTCGCCGGACGGTCGTGCGCTGCTGGGCTACGACGACCAGCTGCAGCAGGCGGTCGCGCGACCGGTCGGTGGCGGGGACCCGGTGGGGTGGGAACCGCCGCAAGGAGCGGTCCGCTCCCTCGGGTGGGTGGGCGACCGCGTGGTCTGGCTCGTCGGCGAGCCCGGGTCGCAGACCCTGGTCCTGGCCGACCCGCAGGCGAGCGAGGTGCAGACCTGGGTCGAGCTGG
>JBBQSN010000104.1:0-12437 GCA_038213835.1 Actinomycetales bacterium | reverse complement strand
CGCGTAGTACGGCGCGTTCCAAGGGACCTCGGCGAACGTGGTGAGGGTCAGCGCGTCCAGGCCCCGCCCGACGGCCCACGCGGCCACCTCGTCGAGGAGGCGCCGCCCGTGTCCGTGCCCGGCGTGCTCGGGGTGCACGCTGACCTGGTCGACGTGGCCCTCACCGTCCACGACGCCTGCGAGTGCGTACGCGACCGCCGCTCCTGCGGAGTCGACGACCCACGCGGTGCCGTCCGAGACGTGGGCCAGCAGGAGGTCGACCGGAGGCGGCTCGTCGTCGGCCACAGGATCCATGCCGAGCGCCCGAAACGCCTCTCCTGCAGCGACTTCCACGTGGCGTAGCCGCTCGACGTCCGAGGGCGCCGCCAACCGGACCGTCCCGGTCACGCCGTCTTCTTCCCGGGCGAGACCCTCCAGCCAGGCGCTCGCCGCGCGCGGGCTGCGCAGCCGCACCCACCGCGGCGCGCTGCTGGGCTCGCGGTGCGACTCCCACTGCGGCAGGAACGTGTGCGCGTAGCGCCCGTGCTGGGTCCACGTCCACAGCACGATGTTGTCGGCGGGGTCGTGCCGCATCAGGCTGCGCCACCGCTCGCGGTTGCCGTTCCACAGCTCGCGGCGCAGGACGACCCGGGCCAGCGTGCGCCGGAGCATGCGCGCCATCACGAGCCGGCGCGGGTAGTCCAGCCAGACCACGGTGTCGGCCTCGGCCGTGAGCCGGGCGGTGTGCCGGGTGTAGTTGCCGCACGCGACCCAGCCGTCCGGGGCGCCCGCGAGGAAGGCGTCCAGCAGAGCGGCGAACTCCTCGGGCTCGGCGCCACGCCAGTCCTCGCGGTGGTACAGCGCGTCCAGCTCGACGTGGGGCAGACCGAGCCGGACGGCGAGCTCGCGGGCCAGGGTGGTCTTGCCCGAGCCGCTGCAGCCCTGGACCCGGATCCGCCTGTGCACCCGTCCCAGGGTAGGGGGCGACCGGTAGCCGAAGGTCGACCACGACGAGCCGGGTGGACGTGGTGCGGGCGACACGACGTCTGGGAGCCTGGGTCGCATGGACACCAAGTCGACGACGGTGGTGCAGCACGGACCGGTCGTGACCACGGCCGTGTGGGTCGGCGGTCCCGTCCTCGGCGGTGTCGGGGGGTGGTTCCTGCCGGGAGTGCTGGAGTGGGCGGCGGGCCTGCCGTGGGCGCCCTTCCAGGGCCTGATCGAGGCCGTGGTGGGGATGCCGCAGCCCTGGCTCGGCATCGGCGCGGTCGGCCTCGGAGCGGTCGGCGGCTTGTTCCTCTCGGGCGCCCTCCAGCACGACGCGCTCACCGTCACGGTCACCGGCGGGGAGGTGGAGCTGCGGCACGGCCAGCAGGTCGTCAGGCTCGACCGTGCCGACGCCGCCGTGGCGTTCACCGAGGACGACCGCCTCACCATCATGGCCGTCGACGGCCGCGAGCTGGCCCGCACGCCCTGCCTGCTCGCCGACGGACGTCTCGAGCGCGCCTTCCAGGACGCCGGGATCGGCTGGTCGGCCACGGACCCGTACGACGGCGACTACCTGCTCTGGGTCCCGGGGCGGCCGGGGATGCCGCCGGGCGCCGACGCGCTGCTGGCCGCCCGCGCAAGGGCGGTGCAGCGGGAGGACCGGTCCGACCGCGACGAGCTGCGGGCCGAGCTCGTGCGGCTCGGCGTCGTGATCCGCGACCGCAAGGGCAAGCAGTACTGGCGCCGCACGCCCGCCGTCACCACCAGCTGACGACCAGCCCCATCCGGGCGGCGTCCTCGCGGCCCCGCTGCCGCACGCCCTCGGCCTGCGCCTCGAGGTCGGCCAGGCGGTCGGCGTGGCGACGGGTGAAGTCCGCGAGCGGCAGGTCGAGGGCGGCCATCGCGTCGCGGAACGCCGTCGCCCGGCACGAGCCGTCGACCGCCACCGCGACCGCCTCGTCGGGGGCAGGTCCCCGGGCCGGACGGCGGTCGAGCACGGTCGTCACCAGGTCGGCGCGCACGGCGCCCTCGAGGCCGGCCGCCGCCAGGCAGTCCGCATAGCCGTCCACCTCGGCGTCAGGGCCCAGGACGTCGGTCACCAGCCGGTAGAGCGCGTCGTCCAGCTCGGGGTCGACCGCCGGGGCCGCTGGCGGGCCGTCGACGCAGGCCTCCAGGTCGGCGGAGGTCGCTGCCGGCCCCGGCCACCTGCGCGACGCCGGTACCTCGATGGCCTCCGGCTGCAGCGGGACGAGCAGGCCGTCGCCGCTGCCGAGCGGCACCAGGGCGTCGTACCAGCTGAGGGGGCCCGGATCAGGTGCCGTGGCGTCCAGGAACGGCGCGGGGACGTGCCCGGCACCGCGTTCGGCCAGGCACCCGGCAAGCTCCTCCTCGTACCGGACGTAGGCGGCGACCTCGGCCGCGTGCCGGGTGCGCGGGTCGCCCCAGGTCAGGTCGTAGGACTCCTGCAGGGCGAGCCGGACCTCCTCGGGCGCACGCGGCTCGGTCGGTGCCGCGACCGGGGACGGGTCCGCGGGGGACGAGGAGCACGCCACCAGCGCCGCCACCGGCACGACGACCAGCAGGAGGGCCCGCACCCTGGTCAGGCGTCGCACCGCCGCGGGTCGCCGCCGCTGTTGACGCTCACCGAACCGCCGGCGGACACCAGCACCCAGCTCGCGCAGGTGCGGGACCGGGCCGTGCTCCAGTTCGCACCCGGGCTGGGTCGGGCCTGGGGGTGGACCGTGCAGGAGCCCAGCTCGTTCTGCGGCCCGGTGCACACGCGGAGCTTGCGCACGCCGGTGACCGGGACGGTCTCCGACCAGCGGTTGCTCGCCGCGGTGCCTGCCCGGCAGGTCCGAGCGCCGCGCACGTCGTGGTGCGAGGCCGGGGAGGTCCAGTCCAAGTAGGTGGTCTGGCAGCTGCCCGCCGCCAGCCCGTAGCCCACAGCCCGAAGGGTCACGGTGCGGGCCGCGGCGTCCCAGGTGGCGCTGCCGTTGCTGGCGAGCGCACCGGTCTTGGGGCCCTGCTGGGCCGACCAGGAACCGGCGGTCGGTGGGGCCGCGACGGCGGACGTGCCGGGAACGAGGACGAGCGCGACCGCCGCTGCGACGACGACGATTCGACGGTGGTGCACCAATTGCCTCCTGCTGGGCGAGCCCCGAAGGGGCACACCCTAGGTCGAACCGGTTGCAAGCGCACCTCAGGACTCACGCACCGGGACACCTGCGCGCAGCAGGCCGTAGGTGAGTCCGTCGACCAGCGCCTCCCAGGAGGCCTCGAGGATGTTGGGGGCCACGCCGACGGTCTCCCAGGACCGGGAGGCGTCGGCCGTCTCGATCAGGACCCGGGTGACGGCGTCGGTCCCGTGGGCCGCGTCCAGGATCCGGACCCGGAAGTCGATCAGCTGCAGGTCGTCCAGCTCGGGGTAGACGGTGCGCAGCGCCTGCCGCAGCGCGTGGTCGAGGGCGTTGACCGGGCCGTTGCCCTCGCCCGTGGCCACGGTGCGCACGCCGCCCGCCACCAGCTTGACGGTGGCCTCGGAGACGGCGCCGTCCGGCCGCGAGTCGGTGATGACCCTCCAGCTCTCGGCCTCGAAGAACGCCGGCCGTCGTCCGTCGACCTCCTCGCGCAGCAGCAGCTCGAAGGACGCGTCGGCGGCGTCGAAGGTGTAGCCGCGCTGCTCCATCTCCTTGACCCGGACGACCAGGCGCGCCACCACCTCGGGGTAGTCGGTGAGGTCGAACCCGAGCTCGCGACCCTTGAGCTCCACCGAGGCACGGCCGGCCATGTCGGAGACCAGCAGCCGCATGTCGTTGCCGACCTGCACCGGGTCGGTGTGCTGGTAGAGGTTCGGGTCGATCTTGATGGCGCTGGCGTGCAGGCCGGCCTTGTGGGCGAAGGCGCTGGAGCCCACGTACGGCTGGCGCGAGTACGCGGGCACGTTGGTGACCTCGCTGATGGCGTGCGCCACCCGGGTACCTTCGCGCAGCATGCCGTCGGGCAGGACCTGGAGCCCGCGCTTGAGCTCGAGGTTGGCCACGACGGTGAGCAGGTCGGCGTTTCCCGTCCGCTCGCCGTAGCCGTTCAGGGTGCCCTGGACGTGCCGCGCACCGGCGTCGAGCGCGGCCATCGAGTTGGCCACGGCGCACCCGGTGTCGTTGTGGCAGTGGATGCCCAGCCGCGTGCCCGAGGAGCCGGCGACCTCGACCCCTGCGCCGGCCAGCACCTCGTGGACGACGTCCGCCACCTGGTCCGGGAGCATCCCGCCGTTGGTGTCGCACAGCGCGAGCACCTCGGCGCCCGCTTCGGCGGCGGTGCGCAGCACCTCGAGCGCGTAGACGCGGTCGTAGCGGTAGCCGTCGAAGAAGTGCTCGGCGTCCAGGAACACCCGCCTCCCCTCGCCCCGCAGGAAGCCGACGGTGTCGGCCACCATCGCGAGGTTCTCCTCCTGAGAGGTGCGCAGTGCGAGCTCGACGTGCCGCGCGTGCGACTTCGCGACCAGCGTGACGACCGGCGCCTGCGAGTCCAGGAGCGCTCGCACGAGCGGGTCGTCGGCCGCGACCCCGCCGGCCCGGCGGGTCGCGCCGAAGGCCGCCAGCTGCGCGTGCTCCAGGTCGAGCTCGGTGGCGGCCCGGCGGAAGAAGGCCGTGTCCTTCGGGTTCGCGCCGGGCCACCCACCCTCGATGTACCCCACCCCGAGCGAGTCAAGGGACGCGGCGATCACCAGCTTGTCGGCCACCGAGAGGTTGAGGCCCTCCTGCTGCGCGCCGTCGCGCAGGGTGGTGTCGTAGACGTGCAGGTCGCTCATCGCTCTCTCACTGGTCAGGGACGTGTCCGGGGTTGCCCGTCCGGTTCTCCTGGAGGGTTCTCCTCCAACGAAAAAGACCCCCCGTGGGCACGGGAGGTCTGCGCGGGACCGGGATCGTGTCCCGGTGCCGCGCTCAGGTAATGAGCGTGGTGGTGTTCATCGACACCATCGTGCCACGCCGACCGTCCGTCATGTCACTGGATGAGCAGAGCGTCCCACGATGTGATCGATGCGGACAGGTCACGCGAGGCGGTGCAGCCAGCCGTGGGTGTCCTCGGCGCGGCCGTACTGGATGTCGAGCAGCGCCGTCCGCACCGCGGTGGTGACCTCGCCGGTCTCGCCCTTCCCGGTCACGTGCTCGGCTCCCGGCTCGACCAGCTTGCCTACCGGGGTGACGACAGCCGCTGTGCCGCAGGCGAAGATCTCGGTAATGCGACCGGAGGCCACGCCGGAGCGCCAGTCGCCGACGTCGACCTGGTCCTCGCGGACCTCATGCCCCTGCTCGCGCAGCAGCGTGATGACCGAGTCGCGGGTGACGCCCTCGAGGATGGTGCCCGACAGCGCAGGGGTGACCACCGAGCCGTCGTCGTGGACGAAGAACAGGTTCATGCCGCCGAGCTCCTCGACCCACCGGTGCTCCACGGCGTCGAGGAAGACCACCTGGTCGCAGGAGGCCTGCGTGGCCTCCGCCTGCGACATCAGGCTCGCGGCGTAGTTGCCGCCGCACTTGGCGGCGCCGGTGCCGCCGGGGGCGGCCCGGCTGTACTCCTGCGAGAGCCAGATCGACACCGGCCTGACGCCGCCGGGGAAGTAGGCACCCGCCGGGGACGCGATCACCATGTAGGTGACCTCGGCGGCCGGGCGCACCCCGAGGAAGGCCTCGGACGCGAACATGAACGGACGCAGGTACAGGCTCGACTCGCCGCCCGAGGGCACCCAGTCGACGTCGGTGGAGACCAGGCTCTCGAGCGAGGCGAGGAACTGGTCGGCGGGCAGCTCGGGCAGGGCGAGCCGCGCGGCGGACCGGGCGAACCGGCCGGCGTTGACCTCGGGACGGAACGTCCACACCGAGCCGTCGGCGTGCCGGTACGCCTTCATGCCCTCGAAGATCTCCTGCGCGTAGTGCAGGACGGCCGCGGAAGGGTCCATCGCGATCGGGCCGTAGGCCTCGACCCGGCGGTCGTGCCAGTCGCCCTCACTGGTCCACGTGGCGCGGGCCAGGTGGTCGGTGAAGAACTTGCCGAAGCCTGGTGCGGCGAGGATCTCCTCGCGGTGGCTCGCGGCGGCCGGATCGGGACGACGGACGACCTCGAAGCCGACGGCGGTGCTGGTGGTCGTGCTCATGACGGCACGCTACCTCCTTGACGCCTACGTCAGGCCAGCGGTCGGGGCGGTCAGGACAACCTGGCCAGGAGCCGGTCGCCCACCTCCCGGGTGGACGGACGGCCCTGCCCGGCCGCGCGGGAGGAGAGGTCGTCGGCGACGGCCTGCTCGACCCGGGCCGCCGCGGCGTGCAGTCCGACGTGCTCGAGCAGCATCGCGACCGACAGCACCGTCGCGGTGGGGTCCGCGAGGCCCTTGCCGGCGATGTCGGGGGCCGATCCGTGCACCGGCTCGAACATCGACGGCGAGACCCGCTCGGGGTTGACGTTCCCCGAGGCGGCGAGCCCGATGCCGCCGGTGACCGCTGCCGCCAGGTCGGTGACGATGTCGCCGAACAGGTTGTCGGTGACGATCACGTCGAACCGCGACGGTTCGGTGACCAGGAAGATCATCGCGGCGTCGACGTGCAGGTAGTCGACGGCGACGTCGGGGTGCTCGGCGCCGACGGCCTCGACCGTGCGGCGCCAGAGGTGGCCGGCGTGGGTCAGGACGTTGTGCTTGTGCACCAGGGTGAGCTTCTTGCGCGGGCGGTCCCCGGCCCGGGAGAAGGCGTCTCGCACCACACGCTCCACGCCGAAGGCGGTGTTGACGCTGACCTCGGTGGCGATCTCGTGGGGCGTGCCGATGCGCAGCGCGCCGCCGTTGCCGGTGTACGGCCCTTCGGTGCCCTCACGGACCACGACGAAGTCGATGTCACCGGGCGCGGCCAGCGGGCTGGTGACGCCGGGGAAGAGCCGGGACGGGCGCAGGTTCACGTACTGGTCGAGCTCGAACCGCAGCCGCAGCAGGAGACCTCGCTCCAGCACCCCGCTCGGGACGTGGGGGTCGCCGATGGCGCCGAGCAGGATCGCGTCGTGGCCGCGGATCTCGTCCAGGACGGAGTCGGGCAGGCACTCGCCCGTGGCGTGCCAGCGGCGGGCACCGAGGTCGTACTCGGTCGGCTCGACCTTCACGCCCTCGACGCCGGCGACCTGCTCGAGGACGCGCAGGCCCTCGGCCACGACCTCGGGACCGATGCCGTCGCCGGCGACGACGGCGAGGCGGACGGCGGACGGCAGGGTGGCGGTCACTCGCCGTGCAGCTCCATCGACTCCTGGAGGGCCTGCGAGAACGAGACGTGCTCGTTGCTGTGTTCGGCGGTGTCGGACAACGGGATCACCTCGGTGTGACGGTTCGGCGGACATCCGAGATTACATCGGACGTCCAACCTTCGGTACGAAGGTCTCGCTCTCCGGACAGCCCGCGACCGGTCAGGAAGACAGGTCGACGAACACGACGGAGTCGGCGGAGACGGCCTCTCGTAGGGCGGCGGCGAGCTCGTGCGGCACGGGGCCGTCGAGGGCGAGCACGCCGACGGCGCGACCCCCCGCCTCGTCCCGCCCGATCTGCATCGACGCGATGTTGACGTCCGACTCGCCCAGCATGCTGCCGAGGGTGCCGACCACGCCGGGCCGGTCGGTGTAGCGCAGCACCAGGAGACGGTCGGCGAAGACGATCTCGAACGGGTAGCCGTCGACCCCCACCAGCTTGGCCACCTGCTGCGGACCCGTCAGGGTGGCCTCCACCTCGACGGTGGTGCCCTCCTCGAGCACGGCGCGCAGGGACACCAGGTTGCGGAACCGGGGGCTGTCGGGCTCGGTCAGCAGCCGGACCTCGATGCCCCGCTGCTCTGCCAGCACCGGAGCGTTGACGAACGTCACGGGCTCGGCCACCTGGTCGGTGAGCACGCCCGTGAGGGCCGCCAGCCGCAGCACCGAGACGTCCTCGCCGGTGATCTCCCCGCTGACCTGCACGTCGAGCCGGGTGATCGCCGAGCCCGACAGCGCGGTGAGCAGCCGCCCCAGTCGCTCGGTGAGCGCGATGCCCGGCCGGACGATCTCGGCGATGACGCCGCCGGCCACGTTGACGGCGTCGGGCACGAGCTCGCCGTCGAGGGCCTGGCGCACCGAGCGCGCGACCGCCACGCCCGCCTTCTCCTGCGCCTCGTGGGTGGAGGCACCGAGGTGGGGGGTGGCGACGACCTGCTCGAACCCGAACAGCGGTGAGTCGGTGCACGGCTCGGTCTCGAAGACGTCGAGCCCCGCAGCACCGACCCGGCCGTCGGCGAGCGCTGCAGCAAGCGCCTTCTCGTCGACGATGCCCCCGCGAGCGGCGTTGACGACGATCGCGCCGCGCCGCACCCGGTGCAGCGCGTCGTCGCCGATGAGTCCGACGGTCTCGGGCGTCCTCGGGAGGTGCACGGAGATGACGTCGGCCTCGGCGAGCAGCTCGTCCAGGCCGACCAGACGCACCCCGATCTGGGCGGCCCGCGAGGCGGAGACGTAGGGGTCGTACGCGACGACCTCCATCTCGAAGGCCTGCAGCCGCTGGGCGACCAGCACGCCGATCTTGCCGAGGCCGACGACGCCGAGGGTGCGGCCCGCGAGCTCGACACCGGTGAAGCGCGACCGGTCCCAGCGCCCCGCGCGCAACGACGCGTGCGCCGGGGCGATCCGGCGGGCTGCGGCCAGCACGAGGCCCACGGCGTGCTCGGCCGCCGAGGTGATGTTGGAGGTGGGTGCGTTGACCACCATCACGCCGGCGGCGGTGGCGGCCGGGACGTCGACGTTGTCGAGCCCCACGCCTGCCCGGGCGACCACCTTCAGCCGCCTGGCCGCACCGAGCACCTCGGCGTCGACCTGGGTCGCCGACCGCACCAGCAGCGCGCTGGCGCCGGCGACCTCTCGGAGCAGGGCCGCGCGGTCGGTGCCGTCGACGGTGCGTACGTGGACCCCCGGTCCGAGCGCCTCGATCGTCGCCGGGGAGAGCTCCTCGGCGATGAGGACGACCGGCAGGTCGTCGGCCGTCGGATGGGCTGCCCCGCTGTGCTCCGTCACGCGCGGAGCCTAGTGCGATCGGAGCGGCGGCCGGAGGGGGAGCCGGTGCAGCTCGAGGGCGGTGATCGCACCGTCCTGGACCGTCAGCGTCATGTAGGTGCACCGGGGCTGCCGGCGTCGGTCGGTGGGCGAGCCCGGGTTGAGCAGCACCAGGCCACCGGGCACCGTGGTGTGCCAGGGGATGTGGCTGTGCCCGAACACCAGGACATCGACGTCGGGATAGCCTGCTGCGCATCGCTCCTCGCGTCCTGCTGACTGGCCGGTCTCGTGCACCACCGCGAACCGCAGCCCACCGAGCTCGGCCCGTGCCACCTCGGGCAGGCGGGCGCGCAGCCCCGGGCCGTCGTTGTTGCCGAAGCAGGCCACCAGCCGGCGCGAGCGGGCCTCGAACGCGTCCAGCGAGGCCTCGTCGACCCAGTCACCGGCGTGCAGCACGACATCGGCCGCCTCGACCGCCGCCCAGACCTCGGCCGGCAGGTCGCGCGCCCGCTTCGGCAGGTGCGTGTCGGCGACCAGCACCACCCGGGTCGGTCTCATCCCCCGATCGTAGGAGTCTTCCGGAGACCACTGTCAGCGGTCGGGGCTAGCGTCCGCCCATGGACATCCAACCCACCGTCACCGTCCGGGTCGACTGCATCAGCCTCGTCGCCGCCGACATGGCCAGCACCCTCGACTTCTACCGCCGCCTCGGCTGCACCGTCCCCGACGGCGCCGAGGCCTCGCCCCACGTCGACCTCGACCTCGGCGGCGGCGTCCGTCTCATGCTCGACGCCTGGTCGAACCTCGTCGCCCTCGGCCTCGTGGGTGAGGACGAACGGCCGCCGTCGCCCGAGCGGCCGCGCGAGGGCATCTCGCTCGCGGCGGGGTGTTCGTCCCCGGCCGGGGTCGACGCCGTCTACGCCGACCTCGCCGCTGACGGCTTCGGCGCCACCGAGCCGTGGGACGCGCCGTGGGGCCAGCGCTACGCGGTGCTGAACGACCCCGACGGCACCCAGGTCGACCTCTACGCCACGCTCGGCTGAGCAGCGACGGCGGAGAAGTCGTTCGCCCCCGGTCCGGCACGCGAGTAGGTTCCCGTCGTGGACGACCTGGGCACCCGCATCGACCCCGTGACCGCCGAGCAGGGGTTCGGTGGCGTGATCCGCGTCGACCGTCCCGGCGAGCCCCCGTGGGAGCGTGCCTACGGGCTGGCCCACCGCGGGTACGGCGTGCCCAACACCGTCGACACCCGGTTCGCGATCGCCAGCGGCGGCAAGGCGTTCACCGCGCTCGCCGTCATGGGCCTGGTCGAGGACGGCGTCCTGGGCCTCGGCACCACGGCGCGCGAGCACCTGGGTGAGGACCTCCCCCTCGTCCCGCCGGACGTCACGGTCGAGCAGCTGCTGGCCCACCGCTCCGGCATCGGCGACTACCTCGACGAGGATGACGACCTCGACCCCACCGACTACGTGCTGAGGTGCCCGGTGCAGGAGTACGCCGACGTCGAGGCCTTCGTCCCCGAGCTCGACGGCTTCGCGCCGAAGTTCGCGGCGGGTGAGCGCTTCTCCTACTGCAACGGCGGCTATATGGTGCTGGCGCTGGTCGCCCAGCGGGCCGGCGGCGAGTCGTACCACGACCTCGGGCGCCGGCGCGTCCTGGTACCCGCGGGGATGTCCGAGTCCGGCTTCCTGCGGTCCGACGAACCGGGCCCGCGCACGGCCACGCACTACCTCGACGAGACCGGCCCGCGCACGAACGTCTTCCACCTCCCGTTGCTGGGCAGCGGCGACGGCGGCGTCTTCACCACCGCCGCTGACCTGCGGGCGTTCTGGACCGCGCTGTTCGCGGGCCGGATCCTGCCGCTGGAGCGGGTCGCCCAGATGGTCCACCCGCACAGCGACGTGCCCGAGGAGGGGATGCGCTACGGCCTCGGTTTCTGGTTGGCCCCGTCCGGTGACGCCGTGCACCTGGTGGGAGGGGACGCGGGGGTCTCGTTCCGGTCGGCGCACGAGCCCGGCCGCGACCTCACCTGGAGCGTGCTGGGCAACAGCAGCGAGGGTGCCTGGCCGGTGGCACGGGTTTTGACGGAGGTGCTGGCGGCCGCGTCGTAGGGCACCGACGCGGCCGCCCCCACGTCAGCGCTGGGCGGTGCCCTCGGTGTAGTCGTCGTCGGAGGAGCGCACCCACGCCATCAGACTGCGCAGGTCGCGGCCGGTGGCCTCGATCGGGTGCTGCTCGCCCTGCTCGCGCAGGCGCTTGAACTCGGGGGCGCCTGCGTCCTGGTCGGCGATGAAGCCGGCGGCCCAGGAGCCGTCCTTGATCGCGGCGAGCACCTCGCCCATGCGGACCTTGACCGAGTCGTCGACGACCTTGGGGCCGGAGGTGTAGTCGCCGTACTCGGCGGTGTCCGACACGCTCCAGCGCTGCTTGGCGATGCCGCCCTCGTACATGAGGTCGACGATCAGCTTGAGCTCGTGCAGGCACTCGAAGTAGGCGACCTCGGGCTGGTAACCGGCCTCGGTGAGGGTCTCGAAGCCCTGCTGCACCAGCCGGGAGACGCCACCGCAGAGCACCGCCTGCTCGCCGAACAGGTCGGTCTCGGTCTCCTCGGTGAAGGTGGTGCGGATACCGCCGGCGCGCAGGCCGCCGATGCCCTTGGCGTACGAGAGGGCGAGCTCCCAGGCCTTGCCGGTGGCGTCGTTCTCCACCGCGACCAGCACCGGGACGCCGCGGCCGTCGACGGACTCGCGGCGCACCAGGTGGCCCGGGCCCTTGGGTGCCACCATCGCGACGTCGACACCCGCCGGGGGCTTGATGTAGTCGAACCGGATGTTGAAGCCGTGGCCGAAGAACAGGGCGTCGCCGTCGACCAGGTTGGGCGCGATCGCCTCGGTGTACACGTGCCGCTGGACGTGGTCCGGCGTGAGCAGCATGACGAGGTCGGCCTCCTCGGCCGCCTCGAACGGGGTGACGACGCGCAGGCCCTCAGCCTCGGCGCGGGCGCGGCTACCGGAGGTCTCCGGCAGGCCGACGCGGACGTCGACCCCGGAGTCGCGCAGGCTCAGGGCGTGCGCGTGGCCCTGGCTGCCGTACCCGATGACAGCGACGTTGCGCTGCTGGAGGATCGACAGGTCGGCGTCGTCGTCGTAGTACATCTCGGCCACAGGGGCTCTCCTTCAATGGTTCCCGGCTCGGGACCGGGGCTGGGATCTGGCAGGCGGGAACTGGTGGGACCGGCGTCAGGACCGGCTGGTGCGGTCGGTCATCGAGCGCGAGCCGCGCCCGAGGGCGACCAGGCCCGACTGCACGAGTTCCTTGATCCCGTAGGGCTCGAGCACCTTGAGCAGCGCGGCCAGCTTGTCGGCGTTGCCGGTGGCCTCGATGGTGACCGCCTCGGGGGCGACGTCGACCACCTTGGCCCGGAA
>JBBQSN010000103.1:0-12528 GCA_038213835.1 Actinomycetales bacterium | reverse complement strand
CTTCGCCCCGCTGACCACCGTGGTCAACACCTTCGGTGGGACCTGGTTCGACGAGAACTTCGACGCCAAGGTCAACGACCCGAAGTTCGTCGAGGCCACCCAGTTCTACGTCGACCTGGTGACCGCGCACGGCGAGCCCGGTGCCGCGAACGCCGGCTTCACCGAGTGCCTCAACTCGTTCCAGCAGGGCGGGACGGCGATGTGGTACGACGCCACCTCGGCCGCCGGTTCCCTCGAGGCTGAGGGCTCGCCCGTCGCAGGCAAGGTCGGGTACGCGCCGGCCCCGGTGAAGGAGACCGACGCCTCAGGCTGGATCTACAGCTGGGCGTGGGCGATCCAGGAGTCCTCGGACTCCAAGGACGCCGCGTGGGAGTTCATCTCGTGGGCCTCGTCGAAGGAGTACGAGGAGCTCGTGGGCACCGAGCTCGGCTGGGCCAAGGTTCCCGCCGGCAAGCGCGCCTCCACCTACGAGAACGCCGAGTACCAGGAGTCGGCGGCCGCGTTCTACGAGCAGACGCTGGCCTCGATCGAGGCGGTCGACCCGACCGACCCGGGCGTGCAGCCGCGTCCCGCGCCGGGCATCCAGTTCGTCGCGATCCCCGAGTTCGCCGGCATGGCGACCGAGGTCTCGCAAGGGGTGAGCGCCGCCATCGCCGGCCAGCAGACCGTCCAGGAGGCGCTGGACCGAGGACAGGAGCTGGCCCAGGAGGCCGGCGACGCCAACAAGTAGGCCCGCAGCAGCGGTGACGGACGCCGGCGGCGCGTGGTGACGCGCGCCGCCGGCCACCGGAGCCCGCCTGGAGGCGCCCGCCCCAGCACGAGCTCGAGCCCCACCTTGGAATGGAGGTCCCGTTCGCGACCGACGTCGCGGGCGGGGCACCCTGGGACAAAGGAAGCCCCATGACCACGACTGCCCCACCGGCCCCGGTCGCCCCCGACGCACCCGTGAACCGCACCACGGACCTGCCCCCCTCACAGCGGGCGCAGAGCAAGCAGGAGGCCCGCCGTCGACGGCTGCCCCTGCTGCCCGCGCTGCTGTTCGTCATCGCCGCGACCCAGCTGCCGTTCCTCGTCACGATCGTGGTGTCGTTCATGGACTGGCGCGCGCTGCGCCCGGACGAGCGTGGCTTCACCGGGTTCGACAACTACGTGCAGGTGTTCAGCAACCCGAGCATCCGCAGCGCGGTCTGGACCACGATCCTGCTGACCTTCACGGTGGTCGCGGTCAGTCTCGTACTGGGGATGCTGATCGCGCTGCTGCTCGACCGCAGCTTCTTCGGGCGGGGCGCGGTCCGGACGATGATGATCGCGCCGTTCCTCGTGGTGCCGGTCGCGGCCGCGCTGCTGTGGAAGCACGGCATCCTCAACCCCTCGTACGGCCTGCTGAACGGGTCGCTGACCTGGGTCTGGGGGTTGTTCGGGTCCGACTCGCCGCCGCAGGTCGCCTGGCTGCAGGACTTCCCGCTGCTGTCGATCGAGCTCGCGCTGATCTGGCAGTGGACCCCGTTCATGATGCTGATCCTGCTCGCCGGGCTGCAGTCCAAGCCCGGTGACGTGGTCGAGGCGGCCCGGGTCGACGGCGCCAGCACGCTGCAGGTCTTCCGCTACCTCACGTTCCCGCACCTGCGCCGCTACATCGAGCTCGGCGGGCTGCTGGGCTGCATCTACATCGTGCAGGCGTTCGACGCCATCTTCATCATGACCGCGGGGGCTCTCGGCACCGCGAACCTGCCGTACACGATCTACGCCACCTTCTTCCAGAAGCAGGACTACGGGCTGGCGTCCGCCCAGGGCGTCGTCGTCGTGATCGGCACGATCATCATCGCCACGTTCGCCCTGCGCGTGGTGTCCAGCCTCTTCGACGAGGAGAACGCGCGATGAGCACCGTGAGCGGCACCCCGACCTCGACCTCCACGAACAAGGCCGTCGCCTCCACGTCCTTCAAGGCGCCGCGGCGCAAGAAGGGGTCGGTGGAGAAGAAGGGCAGCCCGCTGTGGGGGGTGCTCGGCTGGGCGGTCGGGCTGATATTCGTGCTGCCGGTGCTGTTCATGGTGCTGACCTCTTTCCACTCCGAGACCGCCGCCGCGACCAACCCGCCCTCGGTGTTCGCACCGCTGACCCTGGACGGCTACCGCTCCTTCCTCGGGCTGGACGGCGGGCGCAGCCCGGTGCCGCCGCTGCTGAACTCGCTGACGGCCTCGGTGGCCTCGACGATCATCGTGCTGCTGCTCGCGGTCCCGGCGGCGTACGCACTGTCGATCAAGCCGATCGAGAAGTGGACCGACGTGATGTTCTTCTTCCTGTCGACCAAGTTCCTGCCGATCGTGGCCGGCCTTCTGCCGCTGTACCTGTTCGCGCGCAACACGGGCTTGCTGGACAACATCAACCTGCTCGTGCTGCTGTACGCGGCGATGAACCTGCCGATCGCGGTCTGGATGATGCGCAGCTTCCTGGCCGAGGTCCCGGTCGAGATGCTCGAGGCCGCACAGCTCGACGGCGCGAACCTGCCCCAGATGCTGATCCGGGTGGTGGCCCCGGTCGCGATGCCGGGCATCGCGGCCACCGCGCTGATCTGCTTCATCTTCAGCTGGAACGAGCTGCTCCTGGCCCGCACGCTCACCTCGACGGTGGCCGGCACGTCGCCGGTCTTCCTCACCGGCTTCGCCACCAGCCAGGGGCTGTTCCTGGCCCAGGTCTGCGCGGCGGCTACGGCGATCTCGCTCCCGGTGCTGGCGGCCGGGTTCGCGGCGCAGGACAAGCTGGTGCAGGGGCTGTCGCTCGGGGCGGTCAAGTGAGCGTGATCCCGCGCACGATGCGGGCCAGCGTCCTGCTGGGCGCGCGGTCGATCGAGATGCAGGAACGGCCCGTCCCCGTGCCGCGCGCCGACGAGGTGCTGGTGCGGGTCCGCTCGGTCGGCGTCTGCGGCTCGGACGTGCACTACTACAAGGAGGGGCGGATCGGCGGCTACGTCGTCGAGCAACCGCTGATCCTGGGGCACGAGGTGTCGGGCGTGGTCGTCGACGTCGGGTCGGACGTCCCCGACGGGCGGGTGGGACAGCGTGTGGCGATCGAGCCGCAGCGACCGTGCCGGCGGTGCCGGGCGTGCAAGTCGGGGCGGTACAACATGTGCTCCGACCTCGAGTTCTACGCGACCCCTCCCGTCGACGGCGCGTTCTGCGACTACGTCGTGGCGCCGGCCGACTTCGCCCACCCGGTGCCGGACGACGTGTCCGACCACGCCGCAGCACTTCTCGAGCCGTTCTCAGTGGGGCTGTGGGCGTGCCAGAAGGCCGAGGTCGGGCCGGGCTCCCGCGTGCTGGTCACCGGTGCCGGGCCGATCGGGGCGCTGGCCTCGCTGGCGGCCCGCGCCCGCGGTGCGAGCGAGGTGGTCGTCACCGACCTCGTACCGTCGCGACGGGAGCGGATCCTGCACTTCGGTGCGACCACGGCCCTGGACCCCGCCGACCCGACGGTCGACCTCAGCGCACTCGAGGCCGATGCGCTGATCGAGTGCTCGGGCGCGACACCGGCGCTGCTGTCCGGCCTGCGGGCGTTGCGCGAGAGCGGCATCGCCGTGCTCGTCGGTCTCGGCGACGAGGAGATCAGCCTGCCCGTGCAGTTGATCGCCTTCCGTGAGCTCGTCCTCACCGGGGTGTTCCGGTACGTCGACACCTGGCCGGCCGCGATCGCCGCCGCACGTCAACCGGCCACCGACCTCGACGCCCTGGTGACGGCCGAGTTCGAGCTGGAGGACGCCGAGGCGGCCCTGACGAGCGACGACGACCCGCAGAGCATGAAGTCGGTCGTGGTGGTGTCGCGAGCATGAGCGTCCTCGACAGCTTCTCGTTGCTCGGCCGCACGGCGCTGGTCACCGGTGGGTACAAGGGTCTCGGCCTCGCGTTCGCCCGCGGACTGGCGCAGGCGGGTGCGGACGTCGTCATCGGCGCCCGCGACGAGGCGGCCTGCGTGGCGGTCGCCGCCGACCTGGCGGCCGAGACCGGCCGCACGGTGGTGGGCCTCGGGCTCGACGTCGCCGACGCCGGCTCGGTCCGTGTCGGCGTGGCCGCGGCGGCGCAGGTCACGGGCCGACTCGACGTGCTGGTCAACAACGCCGGCATCTGCTTCCACCGGCCGGCCCTGGAGGTGCCGGACGAGGAGTGGGACGCCGTGTTCGACGTCAATGTCCGTGGTCTGTGGCGTGCGAGCCGGGCGGCTGCCGCGCACATGGCGGAGCACGGCGGGGGGACGATCGTCAACATCGGGTCGATCTCGGCCGAGATCGTGAACCGGCCGCAGTGGCAGCCCGCGTACAACGCCTCCAAGGCGGCGGTGCACCAGCTGACGAAGTCGCTGGCCGCCGAGTGGGCGCCGCTCGGCATCCGGGTCAACGCCGTCGCGCCGGGGTACGTGAAGACGGAGATGGCACCTGTCGACGAGCCGCGGTTCCGGGCCCGGTGGATCGATGACGCCGCGATGCAGCGGTACGCCGTGCCCGCGGAGATCGCGCCGACCGTGGTCTACCTCGCGTCGGACGCCTCCAGCTTCATGACCGGTTCGGTGGTCGTGGTGGACGGCGGCTACACGCTGTTCTGACCGGTCCGGACCTCTGCCCTAGACTCGTCCGGTCCGCCACGTGAACGGGAGCCGTTGTGCCGCATCTGCTGTCGCAGGTCACGCTCGGAGACCTCAGCGCTGACGTCGCCAGACCCCGGTACGACCGGGCCGCGCTGCAGGTCGGTGTCGTCCACCTCGGGGTGGGCGGCTTCCACCGCGCCCACCAGGCGATGTACCTCGACGCGCTGATGAACGAGGGCAAGGCCCTGGACTGGGCCGTGTGCGGCGTGGGCGTGCTGCCGCACGACCGGCGGATCATCGAGACGCTGCAGGCCCAGGACGGCCTCTACACGCTGGTGGTCAAGCACCCCGACGGCCGTCGGGAGCCGCGCGTCATCGGGTCGTTGGCCGAGGCGCTGCTGGCGACCGACGGCCCACGGGCGGTGCTCGACCGGATGGCCGACCCCCGCACCCGGATCGTGTCGCTGACCATCACCGAGGGCGGCTACCTCGTCAACCAGGTGACCGGCGAGTTCGACGCCGACGCCCCGTCGATCCAGCCCGACCTGGCCGAGGGGGCCGTCCCCTCGACGGCTTTCGGCTACGTCGTCGAAGCCCTGTCCCGCCGCCGCGCGGAGGGGACACCGCCGTTCACGGTGCTCTCCTGCGACAACATCCCCGGCAACGGCGAGGTGGCGCGCAAGATGATGACCGCCTTCGCCCGGCTCAAGGATGCCGACCTTGCCGACTGGATGGAGCGCGAAGTCTCCTTCCCGAGCTGCATGGTGGACCGGATCACCCCGGTCACCTCGCCGGACGACATCGAGCGGCTCGCGGACCAGTTCGGCGTCCACGACGGCTGGCCCGTGGTCTGCGAGCCGTTCAGCCAGTGGGTCGTCGAGGACTCGTTCGGCCTGGGGCGCCCTCCGCTCGAGGACGTCGGCGTCCAGGTGGTCTTCGACGTCGAGCCGTACGAGCTGATGAAGCTGCGCCTGCTCAACGCCTCGCACCAGGCGATCGCCTACCTCGGCTACCTGGCGGGCTACCGGTACGTCCACGAGGTCAGCGCGGACCCCGTGTTCGTGGACTTCGTCCTCGGGTACATGGAGCACGAGGGCACCCCGACGCTGCCGGAGGTGCCAGGCGTCGACCTGGACGCCTACCGTCGCCAGCTCGTCGAGCGGTTCGGGAACCCCGAGGTGCGTGACACCCTCGCCCGGCTCGCTGCAGAGAGCTCGGACCGGATCCCGACCTGGCTGGTCCCGGTGATCGTGGGCAACCTGCGGGACGGCGGGGAGGTCCGTCGCTCCGCGCTCGTGGTGGCCTCCTGGGCCCGGTACGCGGAGGGCACCGACGAGCAGGGCGAGCCGATCGAGGTCGTCGACCGGCTCAGGGACCGGGTGATGGCGGCCGCCGCGCGTCAGGAGCAGGACCCGCTGGCCTTCCTGCGGGACCGGGACCTGTTCGGCGACCTCGTCGACGACGAGCGCTTCACCACCGCGTACCTCGAGGCGCTGGGTTCGCTGCACGAGCGGGGTGCCGCGGCGACAGTGGCGGACGCCGTCCGTGGCTGAGGACCGCCTCGTCGCCGGGGTCGACTCCTCGACCCAGTCCACCAAGGTGCTGGTCTGCCGTGCGGCGACCGGCGAGGTCGTGCGCAGCGGACGAGCGCCCCACCCGGACGGCACGAGCATCGACCCGTCCGCCTGGTGGGAGGCCTGGACCTCCGCCACCGCGGACGGGCTGCTCGACGGCGTGGAGGCCCTGGCCGTGGGTGGCCAGCAGCACGGGATGGTCGTGCTCGACGAGGACGACCAGGTGGTGCGGGATGCGTTGCTGTGGAACGACACCCGGTCGGCCGGGGCCGCGACGGCGCTCGTCGACGAGCTCGGCGGTCCGGCCGCGTGGGTCGAGGCGGTCGACGTGGTCCCGGTCGCGGCGATCACGGTCACCAAGCTGCGCTGGCTGGCCGAGCACGAGCCCGACCTCGCCGCCCGGGTCGCCCGGGTGGTGCTGCCCCACGACTGGCTGACGGGCCGGATCCTGCAGGACGGCGGTGGCTTCGACGGCTGGACCACGGACCGGGGCGACGCCTCCGGCACGGGCTACTGGTCGGCCGCGACCGGTGACTACCGGCACGACCTGGTGGAGCGGGCGTTCGGCCGCGACCTGGAGCTGCCGCGCGTGCTAGGCCCGTCCGACGCGGCGGGGTCCACCGCCGACGGCCGTCTGGTCGCCGCGGGCACCGGCGACAACATGGCGGCCGCCCTCGGCCTCCAGCTGTCGCCCGGCGACGTCGCCGTCTCGCTGGGCACCAGCGGCACCGTCTTCGCCACCCACGACCGGCCCGTCGGCGACCCCACGGGGATCATCGCCGGGTTCGCCGACGCGACCGGCAGGCACCTCCCGCTCGCATGCACCCTGAACGCCGCCCGCGTGCTGACCGCCGCCGCGGCGATGCTGGGGGCCGACCTCGCCGGGCTCGACCGCCTCGCCCTGGCGGCGGAGCCGGGGGCGGGTGGGCTGACCCTGCTGCCGTACCTGGACGGGGAGCGCACCCCCGACCTGCCGGACGCCACCGGCACCCTCAGCGGGCTCACCCGGAGCAACGCGACACCGGCCAACCTGGCCCGCGCTGCGGTCGAGGGCATGCTGCTGAATCTCGTCGCTGGTGCCGATGCCCTGCGAGAGAAGGGGATCCGGGTAGAGCGGGTGCTCCTCATCGGCGGCGCGTCCGCATCAGCAGCCGTCCGGGCGTCGGCCGCCGACCTGTTCGGCGTCCCGGTCGTGGTGCCGGCGGCGGGGGAGTACGTGGCCCTGGGCGCCGCCCGGCAGGCCAGCTGGGCGCTGACCGGCGAGCTGCCGCGCTGGGAGGGCGGCGTGGACGCGACGTCCGAGCCCACCGGCGACCCCCGGGCCGCGCAGGCGCGGGACCGCTACCTGGCCCTGCGGGCGGCCGACCTGCGCTGAGAGCACCTCGCCGGGACAGATCTCCTGGGTCGCTGCGACCGGGCGGCGCCCCCGGGCGTCAGGGTGGTGACAGCGCACGACGAGGGACACAGGGGGCCCGGTGCACGAAGACGACTTCGACGTGTTCAACGCGTCGACGGTCCACCGGTTGTCAGGACAGCTGTTCCTGATGATCGGAGACCGTGAGGAGGCACGCGACTGCGTGCAGGAGGCGTTCGAGCGTGCCTGGCTGCGCTGGGACACCGTTCGGCACGCCGACGCGCCCGAGGCCTGGGTGCGCACCGTCGCCCGATGGCTCGCCGTCAGCCGGTGGAGGAAGGTCCGGAACGCGGCCACCGCCTGGCAGCGGCACGGCAGCGGGCTTGACGAGGCCGGACACGAGGCGGCGTCCCCGGACCGGGCGGCGCTGGTGGCCGCTCTGCAGCAGCTGCCGGATGTCCAGCGCACGGCGATCGTGCTGCATCACCTGTGCGACCTGGACGTCGCCGCGGTGGCCGCCGAGACGGGCTCGACCCCGTCCGCGGTCAAGTCCCGGCTCAGCCGCGGCCGCCAGAAGCTCGCCGAGATCCTCCAGGACCCCGGGACCACGATCGACCTCGCGGACAGGACGGCACAGCCATGAGCCACGACGACACCCTGCGGGAGCACCTGGCCGACGCAGCCGGCGCGGACACCTTCGTGGTCCCGGCCGGCTCGGCCGTGCGTCGCTCCGCCACCCGGCACCGCACCCAGCGGAGGGTGGTCGGTGGCTCGGTGGTCGTCCTCGCCCTCGCCGCCGTCGCGGTCGCCGGGAGCACGCTGCTGCTGCCGAACCACGCGTCGGCCCCGCCGGCCGGCCCGGCACCCTCGGTCAGCCTGTCGCCGACCACCGCACCGACACCCAGCACCGATCCGACGAGCAGCGCCGACCCGAGCAGCATCCCGGGCACCACCGGGTCCGCCGAGCAGGACGCGCAGGAAGCCCTCCAGCAGGTCGAGGCGCAGGCCTTCGTCGAACAGGTGCGGTTCGAGCGCGAGCGGCTGTGGCAGCAGGACGCGGACTTCCCGCCGCAGGTCGACACCTCGGTCCAGCCGCTGCTCGTGCACGGGTGCGACCAGGCGATCCCGGGAGGGGGCGTGCTGGCCGCCCGGACCGTGCTCGTGCCGGGCGCCGAGTCCGGTTCGCTGCGGCAGCTGGCAGTCTTCCCGGACTCCGCCACCGCGGCGCAGGCCTTCGACGCCCTGCGGACGGCGATGCGCGCCTGCCACGCGGCCGGGTCCGGGCCGATCGAGGGTCAGCCGGGCGTCGAGCGCAGCTACGTCGGTGGCCAGGTCGAGCTCGGGGACGAGTCGTTCTGGGTCGGCACCAGGGAACTGGTGACGGCCGCCGACGACGGTGCCTTCAGCCAGGGCGACGAGCTGTTCTACTCCACGGCGGCGCTGCTGGTGCTGGACCGCAACGTCGTCACCGTGATCGACGACCCGGCGTTCGGGGACGGGCTCAGGGCGACCTTCGTCCAGGAGTCGAGCGCCGAGTGGGAGCGGCTGCGGCCGCGGTACGAAGCCGTCCGGCGCTGAGCGGTAGCCTGGGGTCTGTCGGCACCGGGACGGTCTCGCCACCGTCCTGGTGCTGACGCTTCTGTCCTGCTGAGCGCTCGCACTGGCTGACAACCTGTCCGGGGTGCCGTTGGCAGACACCGACAAGCCGCCGGTGCGGCTGTGCTGGCAGGCTCGACCCGTGGCAGCGCGCAGGATCAGGGTCGGGATCGACACCGGCGGCACGTTCACCGACGTGGTGGCGGTCGACGAGGACTCCGGCGCGGTCGTCACCACCAAGACGCCGTCGACCCCCGGTGACCCGGCCGAGGGGTTCCTCGCCGGCATCGACAAGGTGCTGGGCCTGCTCGGCACCCAGGACGAGCCCGTGGGCGGCGAGGCCATCACCGCGGTGAGCCACGGCACGACGGTCGCGACCAACAAGCTGCTCGAGGGCAAGGTCGAGAACCTCGGGTTCATCACGACCGAGGGCTACCGCCACGTGCTGGAGATCGCCCGGCAGTCGGTGCCGGACGGCTACGGCAACAGCTACTTCTGGGTGAAGCCGCCGCGCATCGTCCCGGCCGACCGGGTCCGCACGGTCGGCGGTCGGCTGGCGGTCGACGGCAGCGAGGTACGGCCGTTCGACGTCGGGCAGGCGCGGGCCGCGGCCGAGTTCCTGCGCGAGGCCGGCATCACCACGATCGGGGTCTGCTTCCTGCACTCCTACGCGGACCCGGCGCACGAGGAGGCGATGCGGGACGTCCTGGCGCAGGTGCATCCCGAGGCCACGGTCAGCATCTCCTCCGAGGTGCTGCGCGAGTACCGCGAGTACGAGCGGTCGGTCACCACGCTGGTCGACGCCGCGGTGAAGCCGAGCATCCGCCGGTACGTGGAGAACATCGCCCGCCGGCTGGCCGACTACGCCACCAGCGACGGCACCCCGCGGGACGTCCCGTTCTACGTGATGAAGTCCAACGGCGGCGTGCTGTCGGCCGCCGAGGTGATCAAGCAGCCGATCACGACCGTTCTCTCCGGTCCCGCCGCGGGGGCGCTCGGCGCCGCACTGGTCGCGCAGGCGGCCGGGGTCGACAAGGTGCTCACCTGCGACGGCGGCGGCACGTCCACCGACGTCACCGTGGTCGTGGACGGCCGCCCTGCGCTCACCACCGAGGGCACCGTCGGCGCGTACCCGTCCAAGATCCCGATGATCGACGTCGTCACGGTGGGGGCCGGTGGTGGTTCGATCGCGTGGGTGACCCCCGAGGGGAGGCTGCGCGTCGGCCCGCAGTCGGCGGGCGCCGACCCCGGGCCGCTCTGCTACCGCAGGGGCGGCACCGAGCCGACCATCACCGACGCCCACCTGCTGCTCGGACGGATCCCGCCGCACCTGCTGGGCGGCGAGATCCCGCTCGACGTCGGGTCGGCGGGCGAGGGCGTCGCCGCGCTGGCGTCCCGGCTGGGGCTGGGGGTGCAGGAGTGCGCCGCGGGCATCCTGGAGATCTCGGCCTGGAACCAGGCGAACGCGCTGCGGCAGATCAGCGTCAAGCGCGGGCTCGACGTCCGCGACTTCACCCTCGTCACGTTCGGCGGCTCCGGGTCGCTGCTGGCCTGCCGGCTCGTCGACGTGTTGGGTCTCGCCGGCGTGCTGGTCCCACCGGACCCGGGCAACCTGTCGGCCTTCGGGCTCCTGACCGTCGACGTGCGCAACGACTACGTGCGCACCCACGTGCGCCGGCACGACCGGCTCGACCACGCTCAGGTGCAGGTGATCCTCGACGACCTCACCGCGGACGCGGCCGCCGCCCTGGCGGCAGAGGGTTTCGGCCCCGACGAGCGCCAGTTCGAGCGGACAGCAGACGTGCGGTACTTCGGACAGGCCTTCGAGGTGCGGGTCGACCTCGACGTCGGCGACTTCTCCCAGGCCCTCGCGGACGCCACCGCCGACCGGTTCCACGCGGAGCACCGTTCGCTGTACGGCTACGACTTCGCGGCGGACCTGACGCAGCAGGTCGAGTGGGTCAACCTGCGGGTCACCGGGGTCGGGCCGATCCGTCGGCCGGACCTGCGCACCACGGAGCCCGGCAGCGGCGCCGAGGCCGCCCGGACCGGGACGCGGAACGCGTACTTCGACGGCTGGACCGAAGCCGTTCTCTACCAACGGTCCTTGCTCGGTGCCGGCGACGTCGTCGAAGGGCCGGCAGTGATCGAGGAGTTCGGCTCCACCATCCCGGTGCACCCGGGCTTCCGGGCCGAGGTCGACGGCTTCGGCAACGTGCGCCTGGCACGGACGGAGGCGTCCACGTGAGCGACCCCCAGGTGATGACGCGCACGGGGAAGCCGTACCGGCTCACCCCGGTCGACGGGCCCGCGCCCGACCCGATCCTGGTCGAGATCGTGGCCGGCTACCTGGCCAGCGTCGAGATGGAGGTGGAGACCGCGATCGCCCGCACGTCGCGGTCGCCGATGATCCGCGACGCCCACGACTTCCGGGCCGGCATCCACGACCGCAACCTGCGTAAGCTCACCGGCCGGTCGTACTCGGCCCTGGTTCACCCGATCGCGCGCGACTACCCGCTCGAGACGATGCGACCCGGAGACGTGTTCTTCCACAACGACGTCTACCGGTCCGAGGGCGGCATCGGGCACCTGCCGGACCTGTGCGTCACGGTGCCGGTCTTCGCCACGCGGCAGGATGCCGAGGCGCCCGAGGTGGTCGCCTTCGTGCAGGCCTTCGGGCACCACGACGACATCGGGGGAGCGGTGCCGGGGTCGATGCCGTCCACGGCGACGTCGGTGTTCGAGGAGGGACTGATGGTCCCCCCGATCCGGCTCTGGGACGCCGGCGTGCCCAACGAGGCCGCGCTCAAGATCATGACTCGCAACTCGCGGATGCCCGACTCGCTGGCCGCCGACCTCGACGCCGAGTGCGCCGCCTGCCTGATGGGAGCGCGCCGGCTCGGCGAGCTGTTCGACCGGTACGGCGTGGAGACGGTCGAGGCCTGCTTCGACGCCTCGATGGACTTCACCACCGAGATCTACCGCCGCGAGATCCTGGCGAAGATCCCTGTGGGGGAGTACGTCTGGGAGGACTACGCCGAGCACGACGGCGTCGACGAGCCGCGGCTGCACACGCAGCGCATCACCCTGACGCGCACCGACACCGACGACCCCGGCGGCGAACGGCTGATCATCGACTTCACCGGCACCGGCCCGCAGGCCAAGGGCCCGATCAACCACTGCGGCGACTACGCCGGCGGCAACTTCCTGGCCAAGTGGCTGGCCCCCATCCTGCGCAACCTCGCCGAGACGCCCGAGCGGATGGCCGAGCTCGACGTCAACGAGGGGGTGCTGCCGCTGATCGAGATGCGCTTCCCCGAGAAGGGGACGCTGCTGACCCCCGTCTTCCCCGCTCCGACCAACGCACGCACGTTCGTCATCCTGCGGCTGCTCGGCGTGCTCGCCGGGGTGGTGGCCAAGGCCGTCGAC